>NZZG01000084.1 GCA_002698575.1 Pimelobacter sp.
GTCGTCTACGACGACGGGAGCCTGCAGGCCTACGCCGACGAGGCGTACGGTGACGGCGTGGTCGTCGTCAACGGTGCCCTGCTCGACGCATGAGGTCCGACGCGGCGGTCCCGGCTCGGCTCAGCCGGCCACCGGCCCCGACCCGTCGGCGGGCTCGAGGGTGAGGCTGACCGAGTTGATGCAGTACCGGTCACCGGTCGGCGTGCCGTAGCCGTCGGGGAAGACGTGTCCGAGGTGGGAGCCGCAGGCGGCGCAGCGCACCTCGGTGCGCTTCATCCCCATCGTGGAGTCGTCGAGGTACTCGATGGTGTCGGTGACGGGCTGGTAGAACGACGGCCAGCCGCAGCCGGAGTGGAACTTGGTGTCGGACTCGAAGAGCGTGGCACTGCACGCCTTGCACTTGTAGACGCCCTTGGTCTCGGTGTCGGTCAGCTTGCCGACGAAGGCACGCTCGGTGCCTGCCTTGCGCAGCACCTGGTACTCCTCGGCCGAGAGCTCCGCGCGCCATTCCTCGTCGGTCTTCTCCACGTCGTAGGCCATGCCGTCGAGCCTACGGGTCGCGGCCCAGCGCGAGGGTCTGCGGCTCCTGCGGAAGAGTGGCACGACCGCGACAGTAGCCCCACCCGCGCGACAGGCCACCCGCACGGGGCATTGACGCAATCAGTAGACAACTGTTCACTGGACCCATGACGAGCGCCACATCGGAGCGGGGATCGCGCCTGTCGTGGGAGGGGCTGCGCAAGGCCGCCGACACCCTCACGACGCCGCTGCTGCCCGACGACTACCTCACGCTGCTGAACCCGTTGTGGAGCTCGCGCGAGCTGCGGGGACGGGTGGAGAAGGTGATCCCCGAGACCGAGGACGCCGCCACCCTGGTCATCCGACCGGGCTGGGGGTGGCACTACGACCACCGTCCCGGTCAGTACGTCGGCATCGGCGTGCAGGTCGGCGGCAAGTTCCAGTGGCGCTCCTACTCGGTGAGCTCGGCGCCGAGGCGCTCGGGTCGCACGCTGGCGATCACCGTGCGGGCGATGCCCGAGGGCAAGCTCTCCGAGCACCTGGTCAAGGGGCTGGCGCCGGGCACGATCGTGCGGCTGGCCACGCCGCAGGGTGACTTCGCGCTGCCCGACCCGCCACCGGCCCGGATGCTCTTCCTCGTCGGCGGCTCCGGGATCACCCCGGTGATGTCGATGCTGCGCACCCTCGACCGCCGCGGCACGATGGGCGACATCGTCCTGCACTACTCCTCCACGACCCCGGAGCGGATGATCTTCCGCGACGAGATCGCCGCGCTGCGCGACAAGCACCCCGGGCTGACCTTCCACGCGCGCCACACCGACAGCGAGGGCATCTTCGAGCTCGCCGCCGGTGACTCCGGGCTCGATGCCGTGTGCCCCGACTGGCGCGAGCGCGAGACCTGGGCGTGCGGTCCGGGGCCGATGCTGGACGCGGTCGAGGCCCACTGGGAGGTGGCCGGGATCGCCGACTCGCTCCACCTCGAGCGGTTCTCGCTCGACCTGGGCGGCGACGGGGGCGAGGGCGGCAGCCTGAGCTTCCAGAACTCCGGCAAGACCATCGAGGTCGACGGGGCGACGACCGTCCTCGAGGCGGGGGAGTCCGCGGGCGTCGGCATGCCGTACGGCTGCCGGATGGGCATCTGCCACACCTGCACCGTGACCAAGATCAGCGGCACCGTCCGCGACCTCCGCAACGGCGCGGAATTCGACCAGCCCAACGAGCAGGTGCAGACGTGCGTGACCGTCCCGGTCGGGCCCTGCGTCCTGAACCTCTAGCCACCTCACCGGGTCTCGAGGCTCGTCTCCGGCGCTCCTCGCGCCTCAACCACCGTCAGGAAGGACTGCCATGGCCATCGCAGACGTCAAGGAGTACTGCCACCTCACGCCCGAGGAGGTCGAGCAGATCGGCGCGGAGCTCGACGCGATCCGCGCCGAGATCGAGGAGTCGCGCGGCGACAAGGACGCGGCGTACATCAACCGGGTCATCACCACGCAGCGCTGGATGGCAGCGGCCGCGCGGATCGGGATGATCGTCAGCTCCCCGATGGACAAGAAGGTGCGCGGCCCGGTGCTGGCCGCGAGCACGATCTCGCTCGGTCTGGCCAAGATCCTCGAGAACATGGAGATCGGCCACAACGTCATGCACGGGCAGTGGGACTGGATGAACGACCCGGAGATCCACTCCTCGACCTGGGAGTGGGACACCGGCCAGCCCGCCGAGCAGTGGAAGCACAGCCACAACTACATCCACCACCAGTTCACCAACGTGCTCGGCTACGACAACGACATCGGGTACGGCGTGCTGCGGATGGCGCGCGAGCAGAAGTGGCACCCGGTCAACCTCGGCCAGCCGCTCTACAACGCGCTGCTCGCCGGACTCTTCCAGTGGGGAGTGGCCCTGCACGACCTCGACCTCGAGGCGATCCGCAAGGGCAAGAAGGACCCGAAGGAGATGAAGCGCCAGCTCAAGCAGATCGCGAAGAAGGGGCGCAACCAGATCCTCAAGGACTATGTGCTCTACCCGGCGCTGTCGGGCAAGCAGTGGAAGTCGACGCTCAAGGCCAACGCCACCGCCAACTTCATGCGCAACGTGTGGTCCTACCTGATCATCTTCTGCGGGCACTTCCCCGACGGGGCGTTGCACTTCACCGAGGACGAGCTCGAGGACGAGACCCGCGCCGAGTGGTACCTGCGCCAGGTCCTGGGCACCGCGAACTTCGAGGGCAGCCGGTTGCTGCACGTGATGAGCGGCAGCCTCGGCTACCAGATCGAGCACCACCTGTTCCCCGACCTGCCCAGCAACCGCTACCCCGAGATCGCGGTCAAGGTCCGCGCCCTGTGCGACAAGTACGACATCCCCTACACCACCGGACCGCTGCACCAGCAGTACGGCCAGGTGCTGCGGGTGATCCACAAGCTCTCGCTGCCCAACAAGATGACCTCCGACGACAAGCCGCCCACGGGCGTCGACATCACCGTCGAGCACGGGCGCCGCAAGGCCGAGGAGCGTCAGCAGCGTCGCCTCGAGCTCGGCGGCTGGTCCCGCTCGGCGTCGTGAGCCGGGTGGGTGCTGCCGGTCCCGGGACGCTGTTCGCCTGGGACGACGGAGTTCTGGTCAAGGCCACGGTCACCCGGTGCGCCCTCTCCCGGGTGTGCGGGGCCTGCGGAGGCTCGCTCGCGCGGCCGGTGGCGTTCGTCGGGACCGCCGAGGAGGTGGGGCGCAACGCCTTCCACGCCCCGCCCCTGCACACCGCCTGCGCCGAGGACGTACGACGGCTGCTCGACCCGACCTGGGAGACCGTGCTGACCGGGGGCTTCGAGTTCGTTCGTCCGGCCAAGCACGACGAGGACAGGCGACCGACGTTCGTGCCCAACTCGCTGCTCTGAGGGGCGGGGTTTCGCGACGCCCGCGACGGCTCACACTGGGCGCATGAACTACGACGCGGTCTTCATCGTCCTGGCCCTGCTCGCGATCACGGCGCCGCTCAGCCTGGTGGTCGCGAGGTCCTTCGAGGTCGGAGCCGAGCTCTTCGCCATCAGCCTGGTGCGGACCGTGCTGGCCGCCACGGGTGCGGTGCTCGTCGTGTGCACGGTGCCGCTGCTGTCGGCCTCCGTGCCCCAGGGCGAGTACGGCGGTCCCGTCGGCTCGTTCCTGGGCGCGCTCGTCGTGCTGGCCATCGGCTTCGCGTGCGAGCGCCACATCGCGACCGGTGGGGCCGCACGCACCGAGACGGGTCAGAAGCCCGTCGTGCAGTAGGGCGTGGGCCCGCCGTCGGCCATCGCCGACCATCGCTCGAGGGCGCCGTCCTCACCGACGACCCGTCCGGCGGCGGTCAGGGTCGCTACGTCGATCCCGCCCAGGTACAGAGCGCCGAGCGTCTCCGCAGACAGGCGCACCTCGGCGGGTTCTTCCGTGGGCGCGACGTCGGCGCGAGCATCCGAGACGCTGACCCGCCACCGCCCGTCGGTCAGGCCCAGCGAGTCCTCGACCCCGAGGACGACCGTGCCGTCGCCGTACCAGGGGCGGGCCTCGAGCGCGGCGACGACGTCGAGCACCCGCAGCCACAGCATGTCGTAGGCCCCGGTCGTGCGGACGACGCGCGGCTCGACGAGCGCCCACTCGAGCGGCTCGACCTCGCGCGAGCGGCGGAAGCGCACCCGCTCGGTCAGGTCGACGTCGGCGAGGAACTGCCACAGGCGCAGGTAGCCGGCGTCGGTGAGGGCCACGAGACCCTTGACGTCGAGTGTCGCCCGTCCGTCCTGGTCGCCGGCGTGCTCGTAGAGGGCGAAGCCGTCGGGCGCCCCGTCGGCGTCCAGGTGCAGCACGACCCGGGCCTTCTTGTTCGCGCTCCCGGTCTCGAAGTCGTAGCGGGCGGTGAGCATCGGTTCGTAGAAGCCGGGCCACGGCAGCGCCCCCCGCGTGCCGGCGCAGTGCCGGGCGAAGACCGACGTCAACGCGTCCCACGCCTCGGCCGGCTCGACCAGCTCCAGCGTGCCGTCGTCGTCGAAGGGGCGCAACGAGAACCGGCCGGTCACGTCGACCTCGACGGTGCGCAGGCGGGTGGCGGGCCCGAATCCGAAGCGGCCGTAGATCGATCCCTCGGTCGCGGTCAGGCCGGCGAGGGCCAGGCCCCGCCCGGCGGCGCTCCTGAGGTCGTCGGTCATCAGCCGGCGCAGCAGGCCCTGGCGCCGGTGGGTCGGGCTCACGGTGACGTCGGTGATCATGTGCAGCGGCACCTGGCGCTCGCCGCCGACGTTGAGACCGCCACCGGTCCACGAGGCGAAGGTCGCCACCGGCAGGGTGCCCGACCCCACCGTCGTGGCCGAGGGCCAGGCGCCGGTCATCACGATGTCGTCCGCGCGGGTCGACTCCAGCCACAGCCGCTGACGCTCGTCGTCGGTGCGGGACTCGTGGAAGCCACGCAGCAACGCCTCGCACCAACCGCGCCACAGGTCGGGGTGCTCGGCGGCGTCGGCGGCGGTCAGGGTGCGGAAGATCAGGTCTGGTTCGGCCACGTCCCGACCTTAGGGTCTCGCCGGTGCCCGACGCCTCCCGATAGTTTGACGCCCATGGCGAAGACCGCGGCAGCCCACGTGCAGGCCGGCGACCGCGAGGTGCGTGTGTCGAGCCCCGACCGGGTGATCTACGAGGCCACCGAGCGCACGCCCGAGGTGACCAAGCTGATGGTCGCCGAGTACGTCGCGGCGGTCGACGACGGACTGATGCGGGCCCTGCGCGACCGGCCGACCGCCCTGGAGCGGTGGACCTCCGGCGTACGCCCCGGCATGAAGCTGGCCACCGGACCCGGCGACCGCGGTGCTGATGCCTTCTACCAGAAGCGGGTGCCGAAGGGGGCGCCCGACTACCTGGAGACGGTCGGGATCACCTTCCCCAGTGGGCGCACCGCCGACGAGATCTGCCCGACCGAGATCGCCGTACCGGTCTGGTGCGCGCACATGGGCACCCTCACCTTCCACCCGTGGCCGGTGCGGCGCGACGACGTCGACCACCCCGACGAGCTGCGCATCGACCTCGACCCGCAGCCCGGTACGTCGTTCTCCGACGCGGTCCGCGTCGCGGGGGTCGCCGACGAGCTGCTGCGCGAGCTGGGGCTGGTCGGCTTCGTGAAGACCTCCGGGAACCGCGGTGTGCACATCTACGTGCGCATCGCACCGCGCTGGGAGTTCGCCGAGGTGCGCCACGCCGCGATCGGCTTCGGACGCGAGCTGGAGCGGCGCGACGACCAAGTGACCACGGCGTGGTGGAAGGAGCAGCGGGGCGAGCGGATCTTCGTCGACTACAACCAGAACTGTCGCGACCGCACGATCGCGTCGGCGTACTCCCTGCGACCGATCGCGGGCGCACCCGTGTCGACCCCGATGACGTGGTCGGAGCTGGCCGGCGTCACCGACCCCGGCGAGTACCACCTCTTCTCGGTGCCCGACCGGCTCGCCGACGGCGACCCGTGGGCCGGCATCGACGAGACCCACCACTCGCTCGAGCCACTGCTCGAGCTGTGGGAGGCGCAGGTGGCCGAGGGGCACGGCGAGCTGAACTTCCCGCCCGACCACCCGAAGATGCCCGGCGAGCCGCCGCGGGTGCAGCCGAGCAGACGCGTCGCCGAGCACTGGGACGACGAGGGCAACCGGGTGGAGCAGCGCTTCGAGTAGCCTCGCGGTCGTGGTCAAGCTCCTCATCGTCACCGGTTCCGGACGCAGCGGCACCAGCTCGGTCGCCGGGACCCTGAAGCGGTTCGGCTTCCACATCCCGCAGCCCGAGGTCGCCACCGACGACAACAACCCGCGCGGCTACTACGAGCCGCTGTGGGTGGCCGACTTCCACAAGTACTGGCTCAACGCCCTCCCGGTGCGCACCATCGACACCCGCCCCCACGCCGGCGACCTCGCGATGGCCTCCGTCACGCCCGAGCGCGAGGAGGAGCTGCGCTCCTGGCTGGCGGCCGAGCTGGCGCCCCTGCAGGGGGCCGCCGAGGCGGTCGTGGTGGTCAAGGAGACCCGCGCCTACTGGGTCTACCCGCTGTGGCAGCGCGTCGCCGAGGCGACCGGGGCCGAGGTCTCGAGCCTCACGATGCTGCGTCACCCCACGCAGGTCGTGCGCTCGCGCGACTCCGCCTACCTGGCCGACAAGAGCGACGAGCTGCGCCGCAAGCGCGAGGTCGCCAACGTCGCGGCGTGGATGAACTCGATCTTCGTCACCGAGCGCGCCACCCGGGACAACCCGCGCGCCTTCGTGCCCTACTACGACCTGATCGGCGACTGGCGCGCGGCGATGACCCGTGCCTGCGGGCAGCTCGGCCTCGACCCCGGCGACCTGACGGCGCCGCACGACGTGGACGACTTCCTCACCACCTCGCTCAACCGCTCCTCGGACTCCTGGGAGGGGCTGGCGGTGCCCGACGACCTGCGCGGACAGGCCGAGGCGACCTGGGCCGCGGCGACGACGCTCGTCGAGACCCCCCACGACGCGGCCGCGATGGCCGAGCTCGACCGGCTCGCGGCCGACTACGCGGCGTACTTCGAGGTCGCCGCGGCGATCGCCAACGACGAGACCGCGATGCACGTCGTCCGCACCAAGCGCGACCACGAGGGCCGGCTGCGCGAGAAGACCAAGCGGGTCGAGCGGCAGGCCGCGCGGATCAAGGCCCTCGAGGCCGAGGTCGCGTCGCTGCGGGCGGACCCTGGGGCAGGTCGTGCGAAGGCGCGGATCAAGGGCCTGCTCGGTCGCTCCTAGCTAGCGCAGCTCCCAGGGGGCGGCGACCGGGTAGTAGCCCTCGAGGAAGTCGCGCAGCACGACCTCGAGCCGCTCGGGTCGCAGGGCGTGGTCGTGGTGGTCGGCCAGGCAGATGACGTCCTGCTCGCGCGCAGCCAGGCCGTGCAGGCGCCGCTCGAGGTCGGCGTTGCTCAGGTCGACGTAGGCCAGGTCGACCGGCTGGACGAAGGCGCTGCCGGTGAGCAGCCCGAAGTGCTGGGCCAGCGAGCTGAGCGTGGACACGTCGGTCGCGCTGCGGAACGGCGCGTGGGCCGTGGTGTCGAGCGCTGCCGGGAAGCGCGCGTGCAGGGCCTGCAGGACCGAGACGCGGTGGGGGTACGGCGCGTGCGGCAGGGTGTGGGTCAGGCTCGCGCCGAAGGCCTCGACGAGCAGCGCGCGGTTGTTCCAGGCGGCCTGCAGGAACGGCGGGGCGTCGGCGTCCTCGCCCAGGTCCGCCGTGACCGGGGAGAGCGCGACCGCGGTCAGCCCGGCCGGGCTGAAGAACCGCTCGGGGCGGGCAGGACGGGCGAGCATGGTGTCGTCGTTGAGGTAGACGAAGTGCTCGGCGAGTCCGTCGATGCGGTGCAGGGCGGTCTCGATGGCGTGGGAGTTAAAGGTCGGCAGCGCCTCGGGCGGCAGCAGCTCGCGATGGTCGACCAGGTTGATCCGCGGGTGGTCCGCGTCGAGCCACCCAGGGCACTGGCCGGCCGTGACGAGGTGGATCCGGCGCACCCACGGGGCGAAGAGATGCAGGCTGCGCATCGCGTAGCGCAGCTCGCCGTGGTCGAGGAAGCGGGCGCGGCCGCTGGCCTCGCGACGGTGGGCGGTGTCCTCGGCGGTGCCGAGGCCCGCGAGTCGGCGCTCGCGGGCGTCGTCCCAGACCGGGTCGGCGCCGTCGACCCAGGTGAGCACCACGTCGATCGGGAAGCGACACTCGGTGATCGTCGGGGCGGTCATCAGCGGCACCGTCGGCACCTCCACCCCGTGCACGTCGGCGGGGACCAGGCTCCCGAGCGTCGCGGCACCGATCCGCGTGGCGTAGGGGTTCGGCCCCGGGGCCACGAGACCTCCCGCGCCGTCGGGCTCCCACAGCTCCACCCGCACGCTGCAGTCGGTGCCGAGGAGGCTGGGCGCACCACCCACCTCCGGCCACGGCTCGACGTGCAGGGTCTGGGTCATGCCGTGGCGCAGGTCGGCGGCCAGGGCCGCGACCGGGCCACGTCGCTCGTGCCAGCCGTGCAGGGCGGGGTCGCGCAAGGAGAGGTACGGCGCGCCGGGTGCGGCGGCGAGGGCGTCGAGGAACGCCGCGCGCCGCCCGATCGGCAGGACGACCACCGGCTCCGGGTGCTCGTGCGTCGGGATCACCAGCCACGAGCCGGGGGCGGCACGCAGGGCCGCGACGGCACAGGTCTGCAGGGCGTGCTGCCGAGCCTGGGCCGGGGTGACGCCCTCCATGCTGGAGACCACCTCCGCCTCACCCGTGTTCGCCACCGACCCGCTGTCGGCCGCGGACGGCGCGGCGGCGGCACGAGCGGCGAGGCGACCGCGACCGGCGCGCCGTGCGACGGCGTCGTGGAAGATCCGCAGCCACCGCTCGGCCAGGGCTCCGGCCTCCCAGCCGCGCGCGGTCTGCAGGGCTCCGGCACCGAGGCGGTGACGCAGGTCGTCGTCGGTCGCCACCCGGCGGAGCGCTGCGGCCAGTCCCGGCACCGACTGCGGCCCGACAAGCAGGCCGTTGACCTCGTGGTCGATGATCTCGCGCGGCCCCGACGGGCAGTCGAAGCTGACGGCCGGCACACCGGCGGCCATGGCCTCCTGCAGCACGAGCGGGTAGCCCTCGGCGCGCGACGAGAGCGCGGCGATCGAGGCCTGGGGCCACTCCGCAGCCAGGTCGGGCAGGCTCCCGGGCAGCTCGACGCGGTCCCACAGGTCGCGCTTGCGGACCTGGCGGACCAGCTCGCCCCGGGCCGGGCCGTCACCGCAGATCCGCAGCCGCCACGCGGGCAGGTCGTCCGCGATCAGCGCGAAGGCCTCGATGAGCTTGACGAACTGCTTCTCCGGCACCAGACGCCCCGCGGTCATGATCACCGGCGACTCCAGCGCCGCGCGCGGCGTGAAGCCGAGCGGGAGCGGGTTGGGCATCACCACGGTGGGAGGGGTGAGTGCGCCGAGCCGATCGTGCAGCCACTCCTCGATCGTGGGCGTCAGCAGGGCGACCACGTCGGCGCGGGGCGCGAAGGCGAGCAGCGGCTCGAGCCCGGAGGTGCGGTCGTTGGAGGAGCGGTGCTCCTGGTGGATCACCACGACGGAGTCGGGCGCGAGCGTGATCGCGCAGGCCAGCAGCCCCGGGGTGACGGTGACCAGGACGTCGGCCTCGAGCCGGGGCAGCCGCTGCTCGAGGGCGAGGTCGGTGGCCGCGGTGAACTGGGCGTCCCAGCGCGCCGGCACCAGGGAGGACTCCCGAGGCGCCCCCGTGTCGTCGGTCTGCGCGGCGCGCACGTCGACGAGGTGCTCGACCGCGATCCTCGGGTCGACGTCGTAGTGCGGCGCGTCCGCGCTGCGGGTGACGCTCAGGAGGCGTACGTCGTGCGCTCCGTCGTCGGCCGCGGCCAGGGCGTTCGCCTGGGTGATCGCCGAACGACTGGTGCCGCCCATGCCGTCGAGGTTGAAGACCAGGAAGGCGATCCTCATGACGCCTCGTCCTCGCCGGTGGGCTCGCGGGCGAAGACCCGCACCTGCAACATCCCCTGGCGGGTCCAGGGCAGTCGCAGCAGCGGCTGGTCGCCGTCCGGGTGGTCGACCTGGGGGAGGGGTGCGCCGGCGCGGGGGTCGGCGAGGTCGTTGGCCCGACGTCGGACCGGCCTCCACGAGGCCGGCTCACCGGTCACCACCGGGCGGGTCATCGGCTCGAGGTCCGCCACGGTGCCGCGGGTGATCACCGCGGTGCCGTCGTCACCGACCGGCCACGAGACCACCACCCGGTCGTCGTCGTCGAGGACCGCGAGCTGAGGCCCGGCGCCGGTGAGCGTGAGCTCGAGCGCCTCGTCCAGGCGTCGTACGGCGAGCAGGCTCGCGGCCGCGGGCAGCGGGGTCGTCCTGACCCGCAGCGTCCCGTCGGGGGTGCGCACGAGGCTGTGCTGGGTGTCGGGGTCGCGGCTGGTCCGGGCAGCCGCCGGGGGGAGCGGTGAGGTCTCGACCCGCTCGAGATCCCGCCCCGGGCGCGCGAGGACCACGTCGTAGCGCCCCTCGACGCCGTCCAGCCCGCTCAGCTCGATCCGGGCGCCGAGGTAGCCAGGCTGGTCGGTCACGTGCTCGGTCGCGAGGTCGAGCACGTCGCTCGTGCCGGCGCGACACAGCGCGAGTCGCCCCGACTGCTCCGGGACGGCCGGGACCGCCACCCACAGCAGGTGGCCGTCCAGGAGCGCGGCGAAGCAGGCGGTGGGGGGCTCGCTCGACCTGCCGGAGCGTCGGCGCAGGGCCAGCCTCACCGCCTCAGAGACCCTCGGCCTGCTCGTCGAAGGTCTGGTGCTCGAGCAGGTGCAGCACGGGGACGCCGAGCTTGCGGCGGGCCTGCGAGGTCCAGTCGAGGTGGAAGAACTCCGCCACCACGTGGGAGCGGGTCAGCACGATCGCCTCGCGACCGCCGACGGCGGCGACCTTGGCGGCGAGCTCGTCAGCGGGAGGTCCGCTGACCAGGGTGCTGTCACCGACCATGGCTCCCGCGCGCTCCAGGGCGGCGACGGTGTCGTGCAGCTCCTGCTCGGCGCGGCTGCGGGCGTGCTCCTCGATCGCCTCGAGGTCGACGTCGTCCATCGGCATCGCCGGCGAGGCGAGCAGCTCCCCGCCCGACAGGGAGCCGAGGGAGGCCTCCACGCGCGCCGCGGCGTCGTCGACGGGCATCAGCACGTGGTAGCGCACCGGCTCCTCGATCGTCTCGTGCAGGGAGCGCACCTGGGTGGCGTCCTGGTCGCTGAGCGCCTGCTCCACCAGCAGGACCACCAGGTAGTTGGCGGCCGCTGCGGGCTCGGGGCTGTCGGGTGCCTCTGGGGTGTTGGTCATCGTCACTCTCCTCCGGACAGGACACTAGCGAGGTCGTAGGAGACGGGTTGCTCCAACTGGTCGTAGCCGCACGACGCGGACTCGCGGTCGGGCCGCCAGCGCTTGAAGTGGGCGGTGTGGCGGAAGCGGCGACCCTCCATCGCGTCGTACTTCACCTCGAGCACCCGCTCGGGGCGCAGCGGCGTGAACGACAGGTCCTTGCCGGCGCTCCAGCGGCTCTGGGTGCCGGGTGCGCGGTCGGGGTTTGCGATCGCCCACTCCTGCCACGTCCCCCACGGGTGGTCGGCGATGTCGCAGACCAGGGGCCGGAGCTCCTCGATGAGCTCCGCGCGGCGGGCCGCGGTGAAGCTGGCGCTGACCCCGACGTGCTGCAACTCGCCGTCGGCGTACAGACCCAGCAGGAGGCTGCCGAGCAGGGGCGCCTCCGGGGTGCTGGTCTTGTGCTCGCGGTAGCCGGCGACGACGACGTCCGCGGTGCGCTCGTGCTTGATCTTCATCATGGTGCGGCCGTTCTCGACGTACGGCGCGCCCAGGGGCTTGGCGATCACACCGTCCAGGCCGGCTCCCTCGAACTGGGTGAACCACTCCTCGGCCAGGGCCGGGTCCTCGGTGGTGCGGGTCAGGTAGCAGGGCCCGCCGAGCCCGCCGAGCGCACTCTCGAGGACGGCGCGGCGCTCGACGAACGGCCGGTCGACGTACGACGTGTCGCCCAGCGCGAGCAGGTCGAAGGCCACGAAGCTGGCCGGGGTCTTCTCGGACAGCATCGTGATCCGCGACTCGGCCGGGTGGATCCGCTCCTGGAGCACCTCGAACTGCAGGCGCGGTCCGATCGCGACGAAGATCTCGCCGTCCAGCACGCAGCGCTCGGGCAGCTGGTCGCGGGCGGCGGTAACGAGCTCGGGGAAGTAGCGCGTCAACGGCTTGGTGTTGCGGCTGGTGAGCTCGACCTCGTCGCCGTCCTTGAAGACCAGGCAGCGGAAGCCGTCCCACTTCGGCTCGAAGCTCAGACCGGTGATCTCGGCGACGGTGTGCTTGGCGGGGTCGGGCACCCCCCTGACGGCCTTGGCCAGCATCGGGCGCACAGGTGGCATCACGGGCAGGTCCACGGACTCACGGTAGTCCTCGACGGTCGTCGACCTCGACAGCGGCAGCCGTGCGTCACGTGCTCAGTCGTGCGGCGACCCCACCCGGAACAGCCGGCCAGACCAGGCACCTCGACGATCCTCGCCCCGGAGGTGAGCAACGAATCTGGTCACCTCACCCTCCGGGGTGGGTACGATCCTGCGGAGAGGAGCGGGGGCCGGCCGAGAGGTGCACGATGTTGAGCGAACCGTCCCGCACCCTGCTGCGTGCCGTCCTGCGGGCTCGACCGAACACCGAGGCGGCGCTGACGGAGCTTGCCGTGGGCGTACGACCCACCGACGCGGCTGCCTGCGTCCGCGAGCTGACCGAGCACGGCTTCCTGCGCGTCGAACCGACGGGAGGCCTCACGGTGGTGGAACCGCAGCAGGTAGTGGAGCGAGAGCTGCGCGACCACCTCGTCCGTCAGGGCGAGCGGGCCGAGCGCGACCGGAGGTGTACCGCCGAGCTGGTCGGTGACCTGCAGGACTTCACCCGCGCCTGGGCGGTGGGCTCGACGCCCGGGGACACGATCGAGGTCGCCTTCGTGCACGGCCCGCTGGCCCCCCGGGACGCGAACCTGCACCTCCAGCAGGCCCGGGGCATCCACCCGGCGTGGGCCTCGATCCCCGATGCGCACCGCCTCGAGGGTGTCGACCCTTCCTACGTCGAGGGCTTCCGCGCGGCGATGGCCGCCAAGCCCAGCCCGGACCGGATCCTGGTCGGGTCCTACGACAGCAGTGGGGACGAGGTGGGTGAGGCGCTCGACTTCTTCGCCTCCGCGGGCGTGGAGATCCGCATCCACGAGTCTTTGCCGAGCTGGTTCGCCGTCGACGAGGACGACAACGTCGTGCTCCCGGTCGCCTGGGGCGATGCCTGGCCGACAAGCGTGATGATCCTCCACGACCCTGCCGTGGCAGCGACGGTCCGGCACCTGTACGCGATGCTCTGGGCCGAGGCGGTTCCCCTCGATGCGCGCCAGCAGTCGTGGCGCGACCTCGTGCAGCTGATGGCGACGGGGATGTCGTTGACGGCGGCCGCTCGCACGCTCGGCTGCTCGGAACGCACCGCGCGCCGCCGACTGGACCAGGCGATGCGCTACCACCGGGTCAGCACCCTCTTCCAGCTCGGGGTGGTCGTGGGCCGCGGCCGGCCGATGGCGGCGGACTCCGCTGTGCGCCGCGCAGCGGGGCGGCCCGGACGCCAGGTCGACCCGGTGTCCTGAGCGCGGCGACCGGCCGGCCGACCACTAGAGTGAGCCTCCTATCCCCGGTTGGTCTGCCGGCAGGGCCCGCCTGACTTTGAATCAGGACTAGCGACGATGGTTCGACTCCATCCCGGGGAGCAGGGTCACCATGGCGATGTCTGCGTGGTGACTCGGCTGGCGGAGGCACCACAGACTTTGCCGGCCTCACCACAGGATTAGCCACGATCGGGCGGGAGCAGGGCCGGACGCACCTAGGTTCTGGCGCATGAGCCTCTCTCGACGAGTCCTCGCGCGCTCGGTCGCCACCGTCGTCACGGTCGGCCTGGTGTCCATCGTGCCGGCACCGGCCGATGCCGACGAGCCAGTGACCTGCGCCCCGCTGCCGCTGGCCACGTGGGGCGCGGCGCTGCCCACGGTCGGCGAGCACGTCGTCCCTCCTGGGGGCGAGGTGTGCTTCTCGTTCTCGACGGCGGTCGAGGGCAACTACTACGTCCGCTCCGCCCAGCCGTCGGTCGCCGGCGGCGAGCTCACCACCCGGGTGGTGGCGAGCGACGGTACGACGAAGCTCGGCGGTCCGTCGTCGACGTTCGAGTTCGACCGGGTCTACCTCGATGCCGGCGAGGACTTCACCATCGAGGTCGCCAACGCGCACGCAGTCGACCTCCAGGGGCAGGTGGGGGTCTTCCTCGCCTCGGACACCACGGGCTGCGTGCCCTACCAGGGCAGCACTGCCTGGAACGACGCCCAGCCCAACGACGTCATCCTCGACACCCCGGGGCAGGTGGGGTGCCACAGCTTCGAGGTGGCGCCGGACGACGAGAGCCCCAGCGCCCGGAGCAACTGGCTGCTGATCACCGATGCCCCGGGCGGGCTCGACGGCCGCGGCGAGACCAGCTCGGGGACCTTCGGCACCTCGGCTCCGGGGCGGTACACCCAGTGGGCGCAGTCGGGGAGCCAGGCCTGCGGGACCGGCTCGAGCGCCGGGCGCGTCAACGGCACCTGCGACCTGAGGGCCGGCCAGTCCTACCAGCTCTACAGCTACGACGAGCGAGGCCACGTGCAGGCTGGCGAGCCGGTGCCGGACACGACGCACCTGTGGGTGCGTGGCATCGCCGACGACGACACGTGTGACTCGTCCATCGACGCGACGGTCTCGCCCGCCGCGGCCCTCGCCGAGCACAGCCTGGCTCCGAGTGACGTCACGATCCGGCACGACTACGGAGGGCGCGACTGCTTCATCTCCCGGCTCGGACAGGGCAACCGGGTCCAGGTCGAGCTGACCGGACCCACCCAGTTCCCCGACCTGACGTGGAACCTCGTCGACGCGGACGGGATGAACCAGACCGGCTACTTCGAGGGCTCGAGCCGGGCCAGCTGCGGCGCCGTCGGCGGCTGCCTGCTGCGTGGGCGGCCGCCGTACCGCCTGCTGGTGGAGGGTGAGGTCGGGCTGACCTACCACGTGGGGCTGCGCCGGCTGTCCGAGCCGGTCGGCTGCCAGACGATCCGCACCATCACCACGGGTTTCACGGTCCCGACCGGCACCCTCGACACCGACGAGAGCGTGCGCTGCTTCCGGTTCCGCGCGGGGGCAGGCGACCGGATGGCGCTCAGTGCTCAGGACCCTGAAGACGAAGACACCGTCTTCGCGGTCAGCGTCCACGACGCTGCGGGCACCTTGATCCGACCCGAGGTCGCCGAGGAGGGCGACTACTCGTTCGCCGAGGACGGCGACTACACCGTGCAGGTGCGCGCGGGTGACGCGCCTCCGGGCACCTTCCAGCTCGAGGGCACCTGTCTGACCGTGCCGTGCGGTCCGTTCGAGGTCGCCCAGGTGGCCAACCCGTCGGTGGGCGCCGGCAACATCACTCTCCGTCTCGAGGGCGTGGGCCTCACCGGTGCCACCGAGGTCGTGCTCGAGCAGGAGGGCGCGCAGGTTCCCGCCACCGTCCGACCCCGAGACCCCGACAACCGTGAGATCGACCTCGTCGTCGACCTCACCGGGCGAACCGGAGCGTGGGACCTCGTGGCGCGGCTGGGGAGCAAGGAGCGGGTGCTCCCAGACGCCGTGCAGGTGCTGGAGACGTTCTGGCCGGCCGCTCTCCGGACGACCGTGAACGGACCCGTCGACCCGGCCACGGGCCTGAGCGCGTTCGTGGCCGGACGGACGCATCGGATCACCGTCACGGTCGAGAACACCGGCGACTTCGACGCCCTCGCCGCACCGGTGTTCCTGACGGGGCTCCCCGTCGGCAGCACGATCAGGCCGGCGTTCGACATGGAGACCATCTCCGACGACGGCGACATCGTCCCGGTCAACCCGGCCGACCCGTTCACCCACCAGGGCGACGAACAGGTCGGGGCGATGGTGTTCGTCAACCGACTCGGACCTGGTGCCGTGGAGACGTTGCCGTTCGAGGTCACCACTCCGCCCGGGACGGGGCAGCACACCCTCTCGGTGGCCTCGGGTGGCTGCGACCTGACCAGCGTCGCGGACGCCGCCGCGGGCGCCGAGCCGGCCTCGGACGCCGTCGTGCTCCGGGCCTCGGGTGGAGGCTCCTGCGGAGGTGCGCTGTTCGACCTGTTCAAGTTTCTGATCCCCGGCTCCAGCTGTGTCTCGGCGTTGCAGAGCGTGGTCGAGGCCTGGAGCGAGGACCTGACGCGCCTCTCGGATCCCGACGGCAGCTGGCTGCCCTCGCCGGGCACGCTGCTCAACCGGTCGTTCAAGGCGCAGGGCGACGGGGCCGGTTGCCTGGCCGACGTCGCGGCCAAGCCGCTGAAGGCGGCCGGCGAGATCCTGGATGCGATCGGCAAGAGCGCCGATGCGGCCGGGATCCCCGAGAACCTGCGCAAGGCGCTCGCGGAGTGCTTCCCCGACAAGGAGGAGGACGGTGATCCCGAGGAGGTCGAGGAAGAGGACGGCCCCAACCCGTTCGCCGTGCCGCCGGAGGGCTACCGGCGTCCGTGGGGCGGCAAGCCGCTGCCACGGTTCCCGGTGAGCTCGCTGGACCCGAACGCCGTGGTCGGTCCCGGGGGCGCAGGCCCCGACCGGGCCGTGCGCGGCGACACGCGCCATACCTACCGGGTGTACTTCGAGAACGACGCGGCGGCGAGCTCGCCGGCCCAGGAGGTCCGCATCGACAGCCTGCTCGACCCGGACGTCTACGACCTCTCGACGCTGCGCTTCGGCGGCGTGGAGTTCGGCCTGACGTCGTGGCTGCCCCCGCAGGACGCCGGTGCGATCGATGCCCGCATCGACGTGGTGGGGGAGCGGCCCCTGCAGGTGCAGGTGGAGGCCGGTGTCGACGACGCCGGTCTGCTGTCCTGGCACCTCGGCACGTTGGACCCCGTCACCTCCACCTCGCCGCCCGACAGCCCGTTCGACGGATTCCTGCCGCCCAACACGGACGGCACGGAGGGCCAGGGCGTCGTCGAGTACTCCGTCGAGCTCCGGGAGAGCCCGACGGGCACGCTCGTGACGAACGTCGCCGACATCGTCTTCGACCTCAACGACCCGATCCGCACCAATACCTGGACGAACCTGGTCGACCTGGATCTCCCCTCGGCCGCGACGTCGTCGCCGGCGACCGCGACGGGCCCGTTCGAGGTCTCGTGGACGGCGAGTGACGCGACGTCCGGCGTGGCGCGGATGGACGTCTACGTCGCCGTCGACGGGGGCGGCTACGAGCTGTGGCAGGACGGCGTGCTGCCCGGTACGGCGACGTACCCCGGCGAAGCTGGGCACAGCTACGCCTTCGGTGCGATCGCCTGGGACTGGGTCGCGCGGCGCAGCGTGGCCACCGACCCGCCGGGCCCCACGACCACGGTCCAGGTGACCGACCCGGACCCCGACCCCGACCCGGATCCCGACCCTGATCCCGACGTCGAGTCGAGCCTGGGGTGCGGCGGCCGCACGGTCGCCCAGTGGCGGCAGGTCGGGGTCCGCGTGTTCGTGGGGACCTCGTCGGCCGAGACCTTGGTCGGCACCGCCGGGCCCGACGTTCTCATCGGACGCGGCGGCGTCGACCGGATCAAGGGTCGCGGCGGGAGCGACGTGATCTGCTCGGGAGCGGGCAACGACATGGTCGACGGCGGTGGCGGGGGCGACTGGATCCTCGGTGGCGGTGGAGTCGACGTCCTCAGAGGCGGGCGAGGTGACGACCGGATCGTGGGTGGTGCCGGGGCCGACTCCGTCGTGGGTGGACGTGGAGGTGACCGGATCCGTGGTGGTGGCGGGAGCGACCGTCTCTCGGGCGGGTCCGGTGACGACCTGCTCCACAGCCGTGACCGCCGGGTCGATCGGGTCCGGGGAGGGCGCGGCACCGACGCCGTGCGCGCCGACGGGTCGGACTGGATCCGCGGGGTCGAGCGGGTGAGGCGACGCGACCGGTGAGGGCTGCGTGGCGAGGCCGACTCGCTCGTCGTCGCGCCCAGGCGCGTCGCATACTGGGGTGGTGCGAGTCCCCCTTCGCCGAACGCCGACCCCCAGCGGCCAGACCGACCCTCCCGGCCCCCAGCCGCGGCGGCGATCACGCCTGCTCGCGTGGGCGAGCGCGGGCACCGTGGGGCTCCTCGCGGCCGGGTGCCTGGTGTGGTTCGTCCAGCACGACCCCGACGACGGCCCCACCGCGGCGAGCCGGACGCCGACGTCCCCGATCCCACGTACCGGTCCGGACCCCGAGTTCCGGATCGAGATCCCGCCACTGAGGCCGACGCCGACCCCCCAGCCGAAGCCCCGGATCCGGGCGGGATCTCCCGAGCGCCTGCTCATCCCCAGACTCGGCGTCGACAGCGCGATCGTGCCGATCACCGCCCCTGGCGGGACGCTGACGCCGCCGGCCGACGCCCAGCAGGTGGGCTGGTGGTCACCGGGCGCCGAGCCGGGGGCGAGGACGGGCAGCGCGCTCGTGACCGGTCACACGCTCAGCCGCGGCGGAGCGGCGCTGCAGGACCTCGAGACGCTCGAGGTCGGCGACCGGATCGCCGTACGCACCGTCAACGGCCGGATCGGCTACCGCGTCCGCGACGTGCAGGTCTTCGACAAGGGCAGCGTCGCCGAGCAGGCCGGCGAGCTCTTCAGCCAGACCTCGCCCGGCCGGCTGGTCGTCATCACCTGCGAGGACTACAACGGGTCGGTCTACCTGTCCAACGTGGTCGTCACCGCCAGGCCGATCGGCAGGACGGTGGGCTGAGCGCGCGACGACCCTGGCGCCCGGCTTGATCGTGGGTAAGGTGGCTCGTCATGGGGAAGGAGCGGTCGTGTCGCGCCCCGTCGCCGAGGGCCGCGACCGTCGGATCGGGAGCCGCTCGACTCCACCCCCACCCCCAGGAGCACCTGTGAGCAGCAACCTGACCGTCATCGTCCTCGCCGCGGGTGGGGGGACCCGGATGCGCTCCAAGACGATGAAGGTGCTGCACCCGATCGCCGGGCGCAGCATGATCGGCCACGTCCTGGCCGCCGTGCAGGCGATGCAGCCCGAACGCGTCGTGGCCGTGGTCGGCCACCAGCGCGACCAGGTCGGTCCCCACATCACCAGTCTGATGCCCGAGGCCGTGCTCGCGGTCCAGGACGAGCAGCAGGGCACCGGCCACGCCGTCCGGGTCGCCGTCGAGGCACTCACCGGGTCCTCGGAGGGCCGAACGGGCACGGCGGTGCGCGGCACCGTCGTCGTGGCGTACGGCGACACCCCCCTGCTCACCGGTGAATCGCTGCGTGCCTTCGCCGCCGAGCACGAGGCCGCCCAGTGCGCGGTCAGCATCCTCAGCGGCATCGTGGCCCGGCCCTTCGGCTACGGCCGCGTGGTGCGCGACGAGGACGGCGACGTGCTGGCCATCGTGGAGGAGAAGGACGCGACGCCGCAGCAGCGCGAGATCGCGGAGATCAACTCCGGCATCCTGGCCTTCGACGCCGAGTTCCTGGTCGAGGCGCTGCCCCGCATCGGCAACGACAACGCCAACGGCGAGTACTACCTGACCGACACGGTGCAGCTGGCGCGCGACGCCGGCCTGACCGTCGGCGCGTACCCGATCGACGACGTCATGCAGACCGAGGGCGTCAACGACCGGGTCCAGCTCGCGGCCCTCGCCCGCGAGCACAACGAACGGATCGTCACCCGCTGGATGCGCGAGGGCGTCACGATCATCGACCCGGCGACCACCTGGATCGACTCCGACGTCGTGCTGGAGCGCGACGTCACGGTCCTGCCCGGGACCCAGCTGCTGGGGGCCACCGTCGTCGCGGAGGACGCGGTCATCGGACCGGACACCACCCTCAAGGACTGCGAGATCGGCGCCGGGGCCCGCGTCGTCCGGGTCCACGGCGAGCTGGCCGTCGTCGGGCCCTCGGCGGAGGTCGGCCCGTTCTCCTACCTGCGCCCCGGCACCAAGCTCGGTAGCGGCGGCAAGATCGGCGGCTTCGTGGAGACGAAGAACTCGGTGATCGGCGACGGCGCGAAGGTGCCGCACCTCTCCTACGTCGGCGATGCCGACATCGGCGAGGGCACCAACATCGGTGCCGGCACGATCTTCGCCAACTACGACGGTGTCGCCAAGCACCGCACCCGGATCGGGAAGCACGCCAAGACCGCATCCAACAACACGTTCGTGGCGCCGGTCGAGGTCGGCGACGGTGCCGCGACCGGAGCGGGCACCGTCGTGCGCCGCGACGTCCCGGCGGGCGCGCTGGCGGTCAGCGCCGGGCCTCAGCGCACCATCATGGGATGGGCGTTGCGTCGCCGCGCGGGCACACCGCAGGCCCGGGCCGCGCAGGCCGCCGGTGCCCCGGTCGAGGGGGAGCCGGGTGAGGCGTCTCACGATGCCGACCCGGGGTGACGCGCGCCGCGACACATGGGCGAGACTGACCGGTGCATCGAGCCACACCCAGCAACCACCCAGGAGCAGCGCGTGACGGGCATCCAGAAGACCACCGAGAAGAACCTCATGGTCTTCACCGGACGGGCCCACCCCACCCTGGCGACCGAGGTGAGCGACCTCCTCGGCACCCCGCTGGTGCCGACCTCGGCCTACGAGTTCGCCAACTCCGAGATCTACGTGCGCTACGAGGAGTCGGTGCGAGGCTGCGACGCCTTCGTCATCCAGAGCCACACCGCGCCGATCAACGAGTGGATCATGGAGCACCTGATCATGGTCGACGCGCTCAAGCGTGCCTCGGCCAAGCGGATCACGGTCGTGATGCCCTTCTACGGCTACGCGCGCCAGGACAAGAAGCACCGCGGTCGTGAGCCGATCTCGGCGCGGCTGGTCGCCGACCTCTTCAAGACCGCCGGCGCCGACCGGCTCATCTGCGTCGACCTGCACGCCGACCAGATCCAGGGCTTCTTCGACGGCCCGGTCGACCACCTGATGGCGCTCCCGGTCCTGGCCGACTACGTCAAGGGCAAGTACGGCGGACAGGCGCTCGCGGTCGTCTCGCCCGACGCCGGTCGGATCAAGGTCGCCGAGCGCTGGTCGGCCCGCCTCGGCGGCGCCCCACTGGCCTTCATCCACAAGTCGCGCCGGATCGACCGTCCCAACGAGACCGTGGCCAACCGGGTCGTCGGCGACGTGAAGGACCGCATGTGCGTCCTGGTCGACGACATGATCGACACCGGCGGCACCATCGTGAAGGCCGCCGACGCGCTGATGGAGGAGGGCGCGGCCGGCGTCATCATCGCCGCGACCCACGCCCTGCTCTCCGACCCCGCGGTCGAGCGGCTGAAGAGCTCCCCGGCGACCGAGATCGTGATCACCAACACCTTGCCCCTGGCCGACGACAAGGAGTTCGACAAGCTCACCACGCTGTCGATCGCCCCCCTGGTGGCCAGGGCGATCCGCGAGGTGTTCGAGGACGGTTCGGTCACCTCGATGTTCGACGGCCACGCGTAGTCCCGGTTAAATTTCCCCCTGGTCCAGACCGGTGGGTTACCCTCCTCGCGGCTTGGGTAGAGGGCCCCTGCGCGCGCAGGCGGACCGCCTGACGCCGAGCAGTCGTCGCGTCGATCGGATCGGGATAGTGAGCATGGGGTCGGACAACCGCCACAAGCACGTCAAGGGAGCCCGCGCGGCCACGGGTCGCTGGGGAGCACGTGGGGGGGTCGCCCTGCTGGCGCTGTTCCTGCTGGCCACGGCGACCATCACGGGCTCTGCCTCGGCGACCGCCGGGCGGGCGCCGCTGGGCCTGTCCGCGGCCGACGACGACCCGCAGCGCGTCCTGCAGTCGGTGTCGGTCGGGGTGGGACCGGACGGGAGCATCACCGGCATCGACTCCACGAGCATCAGCAAGACCGACTCCTCGGACCTGACGACCGACGACGAGACGTTCGACCCCGCGTCGGTGGCCGGTGACCTCCCGGTGCGGATCCTGACGTCGTACCGCCTGGGCGACCGCTCGGGCACCGACCTCAGCGAGATCGTCGGCGAGAGCGGTCGGGTGGAGATCGAGGTGGTCGTCCAGAACACCACGGTGCGTCCGCAGAAGCTCACCTACGACGTCGACTCCACCGAGCGCAGCCAGTTCGCCCTCGTCGGCGCCCCGCTGACGGTCGTGGCGACCGCCGACCTCGGCGACAACGGCCTGACCCGGGTGGTGACCGACGACGGTGGCAACGCCGCCTCCGAGGCGGCGACCAACGGCGTGCTGAGCCGCGGCGAGGACAACAGGGTCAAGGTGCAGTGGGCGAGCCTGCTCGCCCCACCGCGACTGAGCCCGAGCGCGACGTTCCGCCTGGTGCAGGAGACCGAGGGCTTCGAGGTCCCCACGTTCGACGTCAACGTCCAGCCCGGGCTGGTCACCGACACCTCGGTGCAGAACCTCCTCGAGTCCGCCTTCTCCGACGAGGCCGGCAGCACGCTGCGGCTCGAGGGCCGCACGATCGCGCTCATCGGCCAGGTGACCGGGGCGCTCGAGGTCGCCTCCAACGGGCTCTCCGACATCGAGCAGCTGCTCGACACCTCGGCGCGCACGATCGGGCAGCGCACGATCACCGACCTGACCGGCAGCTCCGACCGGATCACCACCGAGCTCAGCGGGCTCGCCAAGGACCTCGGCACCCTCAACGACGACATCGACTCCCAGCTCAAGACCACGCAGTCCTCGACGCTGAGCCAGCTGGAGAACACCGTCGAGGCGATCAAGAAGCGCCTCGGTGACCCGACCTCGACCCCCGAGCCGAAGCCGATCAAGGTCACCGACTGCGCGTTCGACTTCACCGACAGACTCTTCGGCTCCGACGCCACCGTCTTCGCCCAGCTGCTGCGGGTCAAGGCCCAGCTGACCGCGATCGGCGGAGCCTCGCAGAAGTGCGCCGGGCTGCTGGCCGAGGACCTGCGCGAGGCGATCGGCTCCACCGATCCCGACTACGAGTGCGCTCCGGCCTCCGAGGCCCTGATCTGCGCCCTGGGCCAGACCAGCCAGAGCATCAGCCAGAAGGCCGTCGACCTCTCCACGGTCGGCACGAACGTCGCCGACCGCTTCGAGGCCGAGCGCCTCCTGGACGTCCGCTCGGGGGTCGACGACCTCAACGAGACCGTCGACGGCCTGCAGGACACCGCACGGAACCTCGCCAACGGCAGCTCCTCGCTCGACCCGTTCCTCGAGCGTCTCGGGGAGCTGCAGGCGGGGCTGACCGACCTGCAGGCGGCCCTGCAGCCGGGCTCGTCCAACGGCATCCCTGCCCAGCTCGCGGCGATCAACACCCAGGCGCGCATCGCCCAGGGTGCCCTCGGCTCCGGCGCCGGTGGTGGCTCGGTGAGCCAGCAGGCCCAGGACGCTGCCGCGCGGGCGTGCGACATCGCCGATCCCGTGCCGGCCGCCCCACGCCCGGTCGACGAAGCAGGCGCCACGGAGCAGACCGACCCCCCGCCCACGCCGACCGTCGACCTGCGCGAGGAGGTCAGCGCGCTCCTGGTCGGGCGCACCTGCGCCGGCGGCAACACCGACGTCCCGAGCGGGTACGGCGGCCTCTCGGTCGCCGAGCGGGCCGAGTCGGCGCTCGGTGCGATCAACGAGATGATCGACCTCTCCGACCTCTCCGACCCCGCCAACCCGGTCAACCAGCAGCTCAGTGACCTGCGGCTGTCGGTCGGTGACCTGCTCACCCTGGTGATCGGTCTGATCACCGACGACGGTGCGGGTCTCAAGGGCCGCGTCAAGCAGCTCGCCGAGCGCCTCGACGCCCTCGGCGTCGGCCTCGACACGCTGCCGAGCGGTACGGCGTGCCCCGCGGACACCGAGGACGACGAGGACGCGCTGACCGCGCTCAACCGATCCTTCGGCCGGCTCTACTGCAAGCAGGTCGGGCTGGAGAGCTACATCGCCAACCAGTTCAGCAACGCCGGCACCGTCCTCGGCGACGTGCAGCAGGACCTGGCGGACGGCCAGGAGGACGCCGACTCGGCTCGGCAGTCTGCCCAGGACACCGTGGACGACACCACCGAGCAGCTGAGCAAGCGCCTGGACAAGGCCGGCAACGCGCTGCGGAGCAAGGGTGCCAAGGAGATCGCCGCGCAACGGCGTCGTCTGGACACCGAGGTCAAGACGGTCACCCAGCTGCTCAGCGACAACATCAAGAGCGCGGTGTCGCTCATCGACAGCCGCGTGCGTACCGCCAACGGCAACCTCGGGGAGTCGCAGCAGCGTCTGGTGAGCGACCTGGCCCGCGTGCTGACCGACATCGGCAGCCGCGACGGCTCCGGGCTGCTCGGAGCCCTGGCCAGCGGCGCGAGCGAGACGAGCCTGGCCAACGAGTCGATCGTGCGCGTCAGCAACACCGCCAGTGCGTTCCGCAACCTGCGCAGCGCAGCCATGGAGGACACCCTCCTCCAGCAGGCCCAGCTCGCGCGCTCCTTGGAGCTGCAGCAGGAGCTGCCCGCCTTCGGTCTCGAGCTGCCCGCGGGCAGCCGGTACGTGTCGGTCTTCTCCTTCCACGTGGGTCAGCGGTGACGCGGGCCCGGCGACGCGACGCGACCAGGAGCGCCCGGGGACGACTCGTCGTGGCCGTGAGCGTCGCGGGCCTGGCCCTCGCGGGTTGCTCGGGCTCCGACGACGAGCCCGGCGTCGGCGGGCCGGGTGACGGCTCGGCGATCTCCCCCCAGCCGGTGGGCGTCGCCAACGCCGGCACCGCGCAGGCTCCGCTGCGGATCGGGGTCGTGGTCTCGCTGACCTCGGATCCGGGTCAGGGCCAGGACTGGCTCGACGGGGCGGAGGGTGCCCGCGTCGCCGAATACCGCCTCGACCAGGGCGGCGGTGCCGTGGACCTGGAGGTGCTCGACGACCAGGGCACGGCCAACGGCGCCATCACCGCGGTCGAGCAGCTCGTGGAGTCCGGGGTCGCCGGCATCGTGCTGGCCACCTCCGGCGACCACGTCCAAGGAGCGCTGGAGTCCTCGGCGGCCTCCGAGACGGCCGTGCTGCTGCCCTACTACCGGGGTCCGGGCGAGCTGCCCGCCAACGCGTTCCGGACCGCGCCGACCCAGGGCGACGTCGACACCGCGTTGCTCGCCGCGCTCGGTGAGCAGGGTCTCGACAAGCCCTTCGTGCTGACCGCCGACGGTCTCTCGGCCGACGGTGTCGGCTCCGCCGATGCGCTGGCCTACCGCGGGAACAACGTCGAGAAGCTCGCCCGTCGGATCACCGTCGCGCGCGCCAACGGCAGGATCGACTCGGTCGTCATCGCCGCGGCGGCGGCGACCCAGGCCGAGATCGTCAGCGCCCTGCGCGGCCGGTTGGAGGACCTGCCGATCGTGCTCACGCCCGAGGCCCAGACCCCGACCTTCGCCGCGACGCTGGACACCTCCGCGGGGACCATCGCCTCGCGCTTCGCCAGCGCCGGGGTGGATGCCTCCGACGCGACCACGATGACCAGCAGCGCGGCCGCGGACGCCGTGGCCGCCTACTTCGCCGCGCTCCGCCTCGCCGCCGGTGACGACGAGGTCACCGACCTCTTCGGGGACGGGGCCTTCGTCGACGCCGCCGGGGAGGCCGACATCGCGAGTCATGACGCCGTGATCGCGGTCGCCGCGGCCGCGGCCGCAGCGGGATCGCTCGAGCCCGCGGACGTGCTCGGGTCGCTCGACGGGCTGACGGTCTCGGCCGGGGACGGCCTCGCCGGCCCCGACCTCGACTTCTCGGACTCCGACACGCTGGCCGGCTCCGCCGTCGTACCGTTGCTCGCGACGGTGCAGGATCCGGGTGTGCGACCGCCGGTCGCCGACGGTGACGCGCGGCTGTTCTGGTTCGCGCTCGACACCGGGTCCAGCTGACGGTCGAGGTCGCCTGAAAGAGGTGTTGCGTGGAGGGCCCCAACGCACTGGGGAGCCGCTACGAGCTCGAGGAGAAGCTCGGGGTCGGCGCCATGGGCGAGGTCTGGCGCGCCCTGGACCGACGTAGCGGCCAGCGCGTGGCCGCGAAGGTGCTGCGGGCCGAGTTCGCCCGCGACACCGACATCGTCACCCGCTTCATCCAGGAGCGCTCCATCCTGATGGGGCTGACCCACCCCAACATCGTCCGCGTCCGCGACCTGGTCGTGGAGGGCGAACGCCTTGCCATCGTGATGGACCTCGTCGAGGGCGGCGACCTGCGGCACCACCTGAGGGAGCACGGTCCCATCGCCGCCGACCACGCGGTGCCGCTGGCCTGCGTGGTCCTCGATGCCCTCGACTCCGCGCACCAGTCCGGGTGCCTGCACCGCGACGTCAAGCCCGACAACGTGCTGCTCGTCGACGGTGACGTCGCCAAGCCCCAGAACCTCCGCCTCTCCGACTTCAGCATCGCCCGGCTCGCGCACGACTCGACCGTGCAGTCCACCGGTCTGCTCGGCACCCCCAACTACATGCCGCCGGAGCTGTTCCGGGTGGGCCAGTTCAGCGCGGCCTCCGACGTCTACGCCACGGGGATCCTGCTCTACGAGATGCTCGGGGGTCGCACCCCGTTCGCCGGCTCCGGAACGGCCCACACCATGGGCAACCGACACGTCTCGTCCCTGCCTCCCCGCCTGCCCGTCTCGGAGCCGTTGTGGGCCGCGATCGAGCAGATGCTGGCCAAGGACCCGCGCGACCGGTTGCGGGCAGGTGCGACGGCGCGCCTGCTGCGCGGGCTGCCCAGCGACGCCCTGGGCGCCGACCCGCTCCCGCTCCAGCCCGTGCCGCAGGTGTGGGAGGACGTCGCCCAGACGGTCGTCCGGCGTCCCGCGCCCGACCCGGGTGACCCGGCGGAGTCGTCGGAGTCGTCGGAGCCGTCGGGCCGGTCGGGGGACGCCGGCGACCTCAGGCGTGTCTCCGCAGCGCAGCCGACCTGGCCGCAAGGAGCACCGGGCACGGATCCCGGCCCCGGGTCGGCGGCACGGACCACCGAGGGCGGACCCGAGCGCCCGAGTCCCGCGGCGACGCACGCGCGCCGGCGGGCGAGCGCGCCCACGCGGCCGCGCTGGATCCCGTGGGTGGCCATCGCGGCGGCCCTGGTCCTGCTCGGGGTCGGTGGCATCGCCTGGGCCACCGCACGGGGCGGGGACACGCCCATCGAGGACCCCACCGACGACCCGGTCGTCCGAGGAGGGGGTGCTGCTGCGACCGCCCAGCTCACCGACACCACCTTGCCCCTCGGGCTGACGGTCTCGCGCTCGGCCAGCTACGACCCGGTGGACGGGTCCATCGACCTGACCATCGCCTACTCCGCCTCGACCGCCCCCCTGACCGGCCCGTTCCTCGAGGTCTTCCCCCCGGCTGCCGACGGGTCGGGCTGCCCGCTGGCCGCGTGGGAGGGCCGCCAGCAGCAGCGCGCGTCCACCACGTCCTCGGGGGTGCGCAGCGAGTGCGCCGCCTATGTCGTCGACGTCCCGGCGCTGCCCGCCCAGGGACGCCAGGAGGTCGGCGTCGTCGTCTCGGGAGCCGGGCTCGACATGGCGGAGGACCCCGGCGCCCTGCAGGACTGGCTGCAGGACGTGTCCGCGGCCACCACCCTGGCCCTGGCGGGAGAGAGCGTGCGCGACGACCAGTTCCCCGCCCAGCGGGTGACCGGGGTGTGGCTCGAGGCCTCGCCGTTCAGCGTGCGGCTGCGCGAGGAGATCCGGGTCGAGGTCGGTCCGCAGTTCGTGACCGGGGAACGGGGACCCGCCTTCTTCGACAGCTTCACGACCTCGGGTGCCCCGTCGGGCTTCCTCCGACAGATCGCGGGCGGGTACGACGGCATCCGGCTGAGCGCGTGCCCGGCGGTCAAGATCACCGCGCAGAACCAGGTCAGCGGCCTGGTGGGCGGGGGACGCAGCTGCGCGATCGAGGTCGAGGTCGGCAAGCTCCTCGTCGCCGAGGACACGGTGAGAGTCACCGGCGCCGGCAGCTGACGAGCCCGCCGCACGCGTCAACCCGGGCGCACCAGCGCACCGTCGCGTCCAGCGATTCGCGCTGCGTGGCCAGGCCGTCTAGGATCGCCAGGTTGCCTCGGCGAGGGAGCGGTTGCTCCGTGATCGACAGGGCCGGCTGACCAGTACGTGTGGACGCCGCGCTGTCGCGCGGCGTTCTGTGTTTCCGCCGGTGGCCCCATGCCGTTGACGAGCACAACCCACGAGGAGACACACCATGGCTGCCGAGAAGATCCAGGCCGAGACCCGCACCGAGTTCGGCAAGGGCGCCGCGCGCCGGATCCGACGCGACGACAAGGTGCCCGCCGTGGTCTACGGCCACGGCAAGGAGCCGCTCCACCTGACCCTGCCGGGTCACGACACGATGATGGCCCTCAAGCACGGTGGCGCCAACGCCCTGCTCGACCTGGACATCGACGGATCCTCGCAGCTCGCCCTGACCAAGCAGATCCAGATCGACCCGATCCGCCGCACGCTCGAGCACATCGACTTCGTGGCCGTCACCAAGGGCGAGAAGGTCACCGTCGAGGTCCCCGTGCACCTCAACGGCGATGCCGCCCGCGACACCCTGGTCGTCGTGGGCACCTCGACGATCCAGCTCGAGGCCGAGGCGACCAACATCCCCGAGTACGTCGAGGTCTCGATCGAGGGCCTCGAGGCCGGCACCCAGATCCTCGCCTCCGACCTCACGCTCCTCGAGGGCTCGGTCCTGCTCCTGGACCCCGAGACCCTGATCGTCAACGTGACCGAGCAGGTCAGTGCCGAGGAGCTCGAGGCCGAGCTCGAGTCCGCCGAGGCCGAGGCCGGCATCGAGCGCGACGAGTCCGACGAGGAGTCCGGCGAGGGCGAGAGCGCCGAGACCCCCGACGAGTGATCGGGTCGTGATCGGCGCGCGGCTCAGGTGGTTCCTGGGCCGCCTGGTCTCACCCGTTCACGAGGAGCAGGACATGACCGCTGGTGAGGTGTGGCTCGTCGTCGGCCTCGGCAACCCCGGGCCGGCGTACGCCGGTCACCGACACAACATCGGCTACCTGGTGACCGACGAGCTGGCCCGACGCCTGGGGTCGGGCTGGCGCGCGCACAAGAGCGGCCGCGCGGAGGTCGTCGAGGGACGCCTGGGGGCGCCGGGCTCGGACGGCCCGAGGATCGTCCTCGCGCGGCCGCGCTCGTTCATGAACGAGGTCGGCGGTCCCACCAAGGCGCTCGCCAGCTTCTACAAGGTCGACCCCGACCGGATCGTGGCGATCCACGACGAGCTCGACATCGGCTTCGGCACGCTGCGCGTCAAGCTGGGCGGCGGGGACAACGGCCACAACGGGCTCAAGTCCCTGCGCTCGTCGTTCGGGACCGGCGACTTCTACCGGGTGCGGGCCGGCATCGGCCGCCCTCCCGGTCGGCAGGAGGTCGCCGACTTCGTGCTGTCCAACTACTCCTCGACCGAGCGCAAGGAGCTGCCGTTCCAGGTGGACACGGCAGCCGATGCCGTCGAGAGCCTGATCGAGCAGGGACTGGCCCGCACGCAGGGTGCCTTCAACAGCTGACCGGTGACGGTAACGGCTCGGTGACGCGGCTCGTGAAGGGCCCGTGAGGTCGCCGCGAGCACGTGTGAAGGGACCGTGAAGACCCCGTGAGGGCTCCGTGCGAGCGCCGGGAAACGGTCTGGACCGGGTACGGGCGGTGCACGTCGGCTCCACACGAAATCCACACCCGAGCAACGCCGGGGCAACAGGAGCCTCAGTGCTACCAAGGCTGCGCCACGGTCTCTCCAGAAGGCCCGTTCGGGCATGACACCTTGGTCCGTCCTGACTAGGGTTTCGGTATCCCACCGGGCTATCGACTCGGTCCGGCGGGTGTCCGTGGGGGACTGGGTCGACAGCTGGGGGGCTGATTTCTGTGAGGCAGGCTTTTTTCGACGATCCGTCGATCGTCCGGGAGACCTCTCTGCTTCCCCGTGCCCAGAGCGGCGCCCCGTCGGCAGCTCCTGCCTCCGCCCGCGCTGCCCGCCGACGTGACCGGCACCTCCGCGTCGCCGTCCCGCTCGCCGCGGCCGGCTCGGTCGCCCTGGCTGCCGTGCTCTCCTCGGCCGAGACCCGGCTCGCCGTCGTGGTCGCCGCGGCGGCCCTCGTCACGGCACTGGGCCTGCGCCACTCGTCCACCGAGAGCCGACTGCGCGGCGCCGCGGTCGTCGCGCGCTCCCTGGCGGCCCCCACCGCCTTCGTGGTCCTGGCCCTCGCCGTGCTCCAGCAGCCCACCCAGCTGCGCACCGAGCTCGCCGTGCTGGGCACGAGTGCCGCGCTCGGTGCCGCGCTCGGGTACCTGGTGGTCTCCGCCCGTCGAGCGGTGCCCCGCGTCGTGGTCGTCGGGGACGAGGCCGGCGTCGCCGAGCTCCTGGCCCGCTGGGGCAACGGACGCCACCTGCACGTCGCCGGCGCCCTGTTGCGCGCCACCGGTCCCCGCTCGCTGAGCCGAGGGGCCCACTCCGGAGCCCTCGGCGTCCCGCTGGTCGCCGGAGCCGCCGCCCTGACCGAGTTCGTCCGCACCTCCGGTGCCGACGCCGTCATCGTGGACAGCCGTACGGCGGCCGTCCCCGGCGAGGTGCGTCGCCTGGAGTGGCAGCTGGCCGATGCCCGCGTGGCGGTGCTGTGCGCCGGGGAGACCGGTCACGTGGCCCCGCGCCGCCTGGGCTGGACGGCGGTCGACGGCACGACGTTCAGCGTCATCGCCTCGCCCTCCTCGAGCGTCGCCCGCGCCGTCAAGGGCCTGGCCGACCGCGTCCTGGCCCTCGGCCTCCTGGTGTGCTTCGCGCCCCTGCTGGCGTTCCTCGCCCTGGTGGTGCGCCTGGACTCCCGCGGCCCTGCCTTCTTCCGTCAGACCCGGGTGGGCCGTGAGGGCACCACCTTCACCCTCCTCAAGCTGCGCACGATGACCGTGGACGCCGAGGAGATCAAGCAGACGCTGCTCGAGCTCGACGAGGGCAACGGCGTGCTGTTCAAGATGCGCAACGACCCGCGGATCACCCGGGTGGGCCGGTGGCTGCGGGCCTCCTCGCTCGACGAGCTGCCCCAGCTGTGGAACGTCGTCACGGGAGACATGTCCCTGGTCGGTCCGCGACCTGCCCTGCCCGAGGAGGTCGCGGTCTACAACGAGCTGGAGCGCCGCCGACTGGCGGTCAAGCCCGGCCTGACCGGTCCGTGGCAGGTGAGCGGACGCTCGTCGCTGAGCCGCGAGCGCTCGATGCAGCTCGACGCGGGCTACGCCGACAACTGGCACCCGGCCGGCGACGCGCGCATCCTGCTGCGCACGATCGATGCCGTCCTGCTCCGGCGCGGTGCGTTCTAGTGGTGCGCACCGCAGGTCTCCACACCACTCCCGGGCGGGTCACGGTCGTCGCCGCGGGCGTCGTCGGCATGCTGCTCGGCGCCTCGTGCGGCGCCCCGGACGAGACCGGCGCCCCCGAGCCGACCACGGCCCCGTCGGGCGGACCGACCGCATCGGCGTCCCCCGACGCGACGGACGCGCCCGTCGGCGAGCGCGACGCACGCACGTGGCCCTACCCGGCGGACTCCATCTGGAACCACCCGCTCGGCGACGAGGCGAGCCTGGTGCCGTTCCCCGTCGAGCCGACCGACGTCACCCTCGTGCCCGAGGAGGACCTCCTCATCATCGCGCCCGAGGCTCCGCTCCAGGACGTCTACGCGACCACCGCCGGCTGGGACCCCGCCCAGACGCGGTGCGGCTCGGTGACCGACGAGGTGCTCGTCGAGGACCTGCCGATCCCCGTGGGCTGGACGACCGACCCCGGCTACGACGGCACCACGCCGAACCAGTCGACCGCGATCCTGCTTCCCGACGACACCCTGCTGGAGCTCCAGCCGTTCCACATCTGCCCTGACGGCACGCCCGTCGCCCAGTACGCCGCCCCCGCCTGGCGCGGCAGCTCGATCATCACCGGGGGCGTGCCCGGCGACATCGGCGGCGGCGCCCACGGCGGCTCCGGCCTGACCGCCTTCGGCGGCACCATCCGGCTGGGGGAGTGGGTGCCGGGAGGTCGGATCCGGCACGCGCTGAAGGTCACGGTCTCCGGCGACGAGCTGTCCTCGAGCGAGGGTGGCTTCCGCTGGCCGGCCGACCGCGCGGACGTGGACTGGGCCACGACCTACCTCGGCTCGGTCCCCGAGGCACGGATGGGGGCGCTGCTGACGCTGGGTCCCGACTTCGACGTCGACGCACTGAGCACCGAGCCGGCCCGGATCATCGCCACCGCGCTGCAGGAGTACGGCGCCTACGTCGTCGACGACGCGGGCCGGCGTACGGTCGCCTACTCCGTGGAGTGGGGCCCGCAGGGTCGCGTCACCGACGAGTTCGAGCAGGCCTGGGGATATCCCATGGCCGGGCGGGTCTCGGAGGCCAGCGGAGAGCAGCAGGGCTTCCTGGCCGACATGGAGCGCATCGACCTGGCACTCCAGGTCGTCGACGACAACACGGCCGAGACTCCCGGCGGCGCCGGCACGGCGCTGGCTCCCTTCGCGCCCCCGTTGGCGGTGTCGTGATGCGGATCCTCCACGTCAACAAGTTCCTGCACCGTCGCGGTGGCGCCGAGGCCTACATGCTCGACCTGGCCGAGGCACAGCGCGCCGAGGGTCACGACGTCGGCTTCTTCGCGATGCAGCACCCCGAGAACGACGGCGACGTCAACGACGACCTCTTCCCGGCGCGGATGGAGCTGAACCCGCCGCCGGAGGGACTGGCGGCACGCGTGCGCACCGCCGGCCAGATCATCTACCGCCCCGACGCCCGGGCCGGCATGGACGCGGTGCTCGACCGGGTCCGTCCCGACGTCGTCCACCTGCACAACATCTACCACCAGCTGTCGCCGTCCATCCTGCGGCCGGTCAAGAAGCGCGGCATCGCCGCCGTGATGACCCTGCACGACTACAAGCTGGCCTGCCCGACGTACCAGTTCCTCGACGCCGACGGGAAGATCTGCGAGGCCTGCCTCCCGGGGAAGTTCCGCAACGCGACCAGGAAGCGGTGCAACCAGGGCTCGCTGGCCGGCAGTGCGCTGGCCACCATCGAGCTGAGCGTGCACCGCGCCACGCACGCCTACGACGCGGTCGACGCGCTGATCTGCCCGAGCGAGTTCCTGAGGACGAAGATGGCCCAGGGTCGGGTCTACCCCGAGCGCCTGGTCCACCTGCCCAACTTCTGCGACCTGCACCAGATCACCGCGGCCACGCAGCCCGGCGCCGGTGTCCTGTACGCCGGGCGGCTCTCGCCCGAGAAGGGCGTCGACGTGCTCGTCGACGCCGCCGCTCACCTGCCCGCCGGACTGCGCGTCACCATCGCCGGGGACGGTCCCGAGCGCGCGGCCCTGGAGAAGCGGGCCGCCGACCGCGGTGTGGTCGACCGGGTCACCTTCCTCGGCCGGATCCCGGGCCAGGACCTCCATCAGCAGATGCGCGACCACGCGGTCGTGGTCGTCCCGTCGCGGTGGTACGAGAACCAGCCGATGACCATCCTCGAGGCCTACGCGGCCGCCCGCCCGGTCGTCGGGTCGCTGCTCGGGGGTCTACCGGAGCTGATCGACGAGGGCGTCACCGGACGCCTCGTCACGCACGACGACCCGACCGCGCTCGCCGCGGCACTGTCCGAGGTGGCCGGGGACCCGGCCGCCGCTCACCGCATGGGGATGGTCGCTCGGGAGCGCACCCATGCCTTCTCGATCGACACCCACGTCCGCGGGCTCGACGAGATCTACCAGCGTGTCGTCGCACGGCACGTCGCAGCACCCAGGGGGAAGAACTGATGAGTCTCAAGATCGCGATGCTTGGCACACGTGGCCTGCCCGCGTCGTTCGGCGGGGTCGAGCACCACGTCGAGCAGATCGGCGCACGGCTCGTGGAGCGTGGCCACCAGGTCACCGTGTACTCCCAGAGCCGCTACGGGGACGGCGAGCCCCTGACCGAGCACCTCGGCATGCGCGTGGTCACCATGCCCACCGTGCCGGTGCGCGGCTTCGAGGCGCTGTGCCACTCGGCCCTGTCCACCGTGCACGGACTCTTCCGCGGCCACGACGTCTTCCACTACCACGCCGTCGGTCCCGGGCTGCTCTCCCCGTTGGCGCGCTTCGGCTCGCGCGGGGCCGTGGTGCAGACGGTGCACGGCCTCGACGCCGACCGTGCCAAGTGGGGCGGCGGTGCCCGGTCGGTGCTCAACGCGGCCACCTGGTTGAGCGCCCGCGTGCCCGACACGACCATCACGGTCTCGCAGGCGCTGGCCGACCACTACGCGGCGCGCTACGAGCGCGCGTGCGAGTACGTCCCCAACGGCGTCAACATGAAGCCGCGCCGCCACCCGCAGCTCATCCGGGACGCCTACGGGCTCTCGGGTCGTGACTACTTCCTCTTCGTCGGGCGGCTGGTCCCCGAGAAGCGTCCCGACCTGCTCCTCAAGGCCTTCGCGCAGGTGCGGACCGACAAGAAGCTCGTCCTCGTCGGAGGCTCGAGCCACACCGACGACTACGTCGAGGAGCTCCGCGCGCTGGCCGCGCAGGACCCCCGCGTGATCATGCCCGGCTACCTGTACGGCGACGTGCTCGACGAGCTGTTCACCAACGCGGCCGGCTTCGTGCAGCCCTCGGCCCTCGAGGGCCTGCCGCTGACGCTGCTCGAGGCGATGGGCAGCGGGCTGCCGGTCGTGGTCTCCGACATCGACCCGCACCTCGAGATCGTGGGACGGGACCGGGCCGGAGCCCGCGTCTTCCGCGACGGTGACCAGGTCGGGCTCACCGACGCCCTGCGCAAGGTCGCCGAGGACACCGCGACCGAGAAGGCCTCCAGCGTCGCCATGCGCGACTCGGTGCTGTCGGTCTACGACTGGTCGGCCTGCGTCGATGCCCTCGAGGGCGTCTACGAGACCGCCGTGCACTCCACCCGCCGTCAGCGTCGCCGGCGCAACAGCAACGTCCACCAGCTCCACCGCGTCAACCACCACCTGGCCGGTGCCCGGTGCGACGAGGCCATCCACGCCTGAGCGTGCCCTCGTCGTCCCTCTCGGGATCCACGCACCGAACACCGTTTCAGAACAGGAAAAAGCAACCGATGAAGTCTCCCTCTCGTGCCTCGAAGATCGTGGGCGCCCTCGCGCTGGCGCTGGTCGCCTCGGCCGGCCTGGCCGTGACACCGCCGGCGCAGGCCGCGCAGAACGTCGTGGTCACCCAGCTGCCCGACCAGACCCACCCGCGCGTCCTCAACGGGCGGATCTACGCGATCGCCACCGCCGGCGACCTCGTCGCCGTGGGCGGCACGTTCACCTCGGTCCGCAACGGCGCGGGTGGCTCACCCGACCAGGCGCGGCAGTGGATCTTCCTCTACAACAAGGCGACCGGGAAGATCGTGGAGTCGTTCAACCCGACCCTGCGCGGACCCGCGCCGTCCACCACCGGACTGGTCGCCGACCAGCCGGGCGTGGAGGCGATCGAGTTCGCGCCCGACGGCAAGTCGATGTACGTCGCCGGCTGGTTCACCAGCGTCAACGGGCAGTCGCGCCAGCGCGTGGTCCGGCTCAACCTCGACGGCTCGCTGACCGCCGGGTTCTCGGCCAGTGTCAACAACACGGTCAACGACCTCGCGCTGACCGGCGGCCGGCTGATCGTCGGCGGGGAGTTCAGCAAGGTCAACCAGCAGCCCGTCGAGCGGCTCGTCTCCCTCGACCCGCAGACCGGCGCGACGCAGAGCGACTTCAACCTGCCGCTGACCGACTCGCGCGACGAGTTCGCGCCGTACCTGCAGGACATGGACGCCTCGCCCGACGGCAAGTGGCTCGCCATCGCGGGCAACTTCCAGACCGTCGGCACGGTGGCACGCAACCAGGTCGCCCTGATCGACCTCAAGCCCGGCGGCGCGGCGCCGCGCGTGGCCAACTGGTCGACCGACGCCTACAGCGTCGACTGCGCGCCGGTCTACGACGACTCCTGGGTCCGCTCGGTCAACATCTCGCCCGACAGCTCCTACATGGTGGTGGCCGGGACCGGAGCCTTCATCCCGAACACCCTGTGCGACTCCGCGGCCCGCTGGGAGCTGCCGCCCACGCAGTCGGGCGACCACCTCAGCCCGACCTGGAAGACCCTCACCGGCGGCGACACGTTCTGGACCGCCGAGGTCACCGAGAGCGCCGTGTACGTCGGCGGCCACCAGCGCTGGGTCAACAACCCCCGGCCCTCGCCGGGCGGCGACAGCGACGGTCCCGGCTCGGTCGAGCGCGACGGCATCGTGGCGCTGGACCCGCTCACGGGTGCGCCCCTGTCCTGGAACCCGGGCCGTGACCGCGGCCGCGGAGCCGAGGCGATCACGGCCACCGACGACTTCCTGCTCGTGGGCAGCGACACCGAGTTCTTCGCCGGCCAGCTGCGCCAGCGGCTCGCGCCGCTGCCGGTTGCCGGAGGACTGCCCAACCCGCAGCCGACGGCCGTGGACCTGCCCGTGACCCTCAACTACGTGACCGGCTCCCAGCTGCGCTCGGTCGCCTTCGACGGTGCGAGCTTCGGCTCGACGAGCCAGGTCCCTGCCTCGACGGGCATCGACTGGAGCGGGTTCCGCGGCGGCTTCGTCCAGAACGGCAAGCTCCACTACTTCGGTGCCTCGCAGGCGTTCTACTCGCGGCCCTTCAGCACCTCGTCCATCGGCTCGGAGACCAACCTGTCCAGCACGGTCGGCTACGTCGACTACAGCGCCAACCTCACGCCGTACGACCAGCCCTACGGCGTGGCCGAGACCAACGTGGCCACCTACAACCCGACCAACGGGCAGATCTACTACGTCAAGAGCGACGGCAAGCTGATGAAGCGCGGCTACTCGCTCGAGAGCGGCATCATCGACGCGGGCGAGCAGGTCGCCTCCGGCCGGTCCTTCGCCAACGCGCGGGGTCTCGCCTTCATCGGTGACTGGCTGTACGCGGCCTGGTCCAACGGCGGTCTGTACCGCTTCTACGCACCGGGCGGCGAGGTCGACTTCGACAACAACGCGCTCGTCGACTCGAGCACCACCAACTGGAGCCAGGTCAAGGGACTCTTCGCCATGCCCAGCAGCGGCGCGGCGGTGCAGCCGACGAAGCCCGACTACAGCTGTTCCACGAGCCTTCCGTGGCGGGCCAAGTACTGGTCGAACCAGGAGCTCGACGGCGCGCCGGACAAGATGCGCTGCGAGGCCGACGTCAACTACAACTACGGCAGCGGTGCACCTGCGGACACCAACCTGCCGAGCAACAACTTCTCGGCCAGCTGGACCCGCAGCGTCTCGGTGCCCGACGGCAAGGCCCTCCAGGTCACCGCGACCGCCGACGACGGGGTCCGTGTCTACGTCGACGGCGTCCGCGTCATCAACGACTGGGTCGACAGCTCCGCCCGCACCCGCACCGGCACCTCCGCTGCGCTCTCGGGTGGTGACCACACGGTGCGCGTGGAGTTCTACGAGAACTCCGGCGGCGCCCAGATCCAGGTGTCCACGACGGTGGTCGACGCTCCCGCGGCCCCGCTCGAGCCGGACAACATCGCCCCGGACACCACCGTCTCGGGCCCGCAGCTCGACGACGTGGTCGCCAGCGGTCCGGTGACCTTCACCGGCACGGCGACCGACAACCGGTCCATTACGTCGGTGCGGGTGGCCATCTACAACCGCGACGACGCCACGAACCGGTGGCTGCAGCCGAACGGGACCTGGGGACCCAGCTACGCCTACCGCTCGCCGGTGCTCGCCGAGCCGGGCGTCGCCTCGACCACGTGGTCGATCGACATCACGCTGCCCGAGGGCAACTTCGCCGTGGACGCGGTCGCCGTGGACGGGGTCGGCAACGTCGACCTGTCCAGCGTCTTCCGCAGGTTCTCGGTCAACGACAACCCGGTGCAGGCCGACACCCAGGCTCCGGTGGTCGCGGTGACGTCCCCGGTCAAGCGGGACACCGTCCGGACGACGTCCTTCACGGCGAGCGGCACCAGTGGCGACAACCGCGGGGTCGACTCCGTGCGGGTGGCCGTGCGCAACCGGACCACGGGCGACTGGCTGCAGGACAACGGTTCCTGGGCGCCCGGCTTCGCCTCCCGCAATCCCGCGCTGGCCTCTCCGGGAGCCACCAGCAGCACCTGGAGCCTGCCGCTCACGCTGGCCACGGGCAGCTACGCCCTGGACGTGCGGGCGACCGACACCTCGGGCAACCAGTCCCCGAGCACCTACCACCCGTTCGAGGTCGACGCCTCGGCGCCGGACAACCAGGCGCCCTCCACGACGGTGGCCTCGCCGGCCAAGAACGCCACGGTGGGCAGCCCGGTCACCTTCACCGGCACCTCGACCGACAACAAGGGCGTCAGCCAGATGCGGGTGGCGATCTACAACCGGGTCGACTCCACCAACAAGTGGCTGCAGGCCAACGGGACCTGGGGCCCGAGCTACGCCTTCCGCTCGGCGACCCTGGCCAACCCGGGGGCGACCAGCACGGGGTGGAGCATCTCGATCCCGCTGCCCGACGGTCTCTACGGCCTCGACGCCAAGGCCGTCGACACCTCGGACAACAAGGACCCGAGCTCGCCGTTCGTGCCGTTCCAGGTCGGCAACGACCAGGCCGCTCCGGTGGCGAAGGTGGCCAAGCGGTCCGCCCAGGTCTCGGGAGTGGCGAGCGACGACTCGTCGGTGCGCAAGGTCCAGGTCGAGGTCAAGAAGGCCGGCAAGGGCAAGAAGAAGTGGGTGACCAAGAAGGGCAGGCTGGCCCGCAAGTCCAAGACGCTCTCCACGACCCTTGCCGCACCGGGCGCTCGCACGAGCCGCTGGGCGCTCGGTCTCGACCTGTCGCCCGGGAAGTACGTCGTGTACGTGACCCCGGTGGACGGCACCCGCAACAGCCCCGCCAAGCCGCTGCGGAAGCGGATCAAGATCCGCGGCTGATCCCGCGCGTGACCCCGACCCGTGGAAGGGTGTGACGTCATGACGCAGACGTCCACGCCGCAGGGGCGGCGACCCAGCCTGGCCCGCGACCGAGGACGCTCCGTCCTCGGCGCGGTCGTCAGCAACGTCGCCAACGTCCTGGTCATCCTGGTCATCGCCAGGATGCTGGGCGTCGGCGCGGTCGGTGAGTACACGCTCGCCTTCGCGGTCCGGGCGATCCTGCTGCTGGTGTGCGGCCTCGGCATGCGCACGGCCATGACCCGCTTCGTGGCCGCACACCTCGCGACCGACGACCCCGGCGGTCTCCGGGGGGCGGTGGTGCTCGGCGTGTCCGTTCCGGTCGGGGTCGCGACGCTGGTGGCCGCCGGCTGGTTCGCCGCCGCCGACGTGCTCGCGACCTCGGTCTTCGACGAGCCCGAGCTCGCCACCACCATGCAGGTCGTGGCGTTGAGCCTGCCGTTCTTCGTCCTCGTCAACGTCGCGCTCGCCGCGACCCAGGGCTTCTCCTCGATGCAGGCCTACGTCTGGATCGGACAGGTGCTCGAGCCCGGGCTGAGGTTCGCCCTAACGCTCCTGCTCCTGCTGCTCGGTGGGGGGACCACGGCGGCGGCCTCGGCGCTGCTGGCCGCCAGCGTGGTCTCGGGAGTCGTGGCGCTGGTGACACTGGTGCGGATGGTCCGCAGCCTGACCCCGGCGCCGCGGACGTACCCGGGCAGAGCCCTGGCCAGCTTCGCGGGGACCAGCTGGGTGGCCTCGATGGCGACGCAGGGTCTCCTCTGGGCCGACGTGGTGATCCTGGGGGCGCTCGTGTCCACGGAGGAGGTCGGCGTCTACCAGGTCGCCGCCCGCGTCGTCCTGATCGGCATGTTCGTCATCACCGCTCTCAACGCCGCGGTGTCGGCGCGCATCGCGACCGCCTGGGTCCGCGGCGACATCGATGCCGTCGACGAGCGCTACACCGGGACCATCCTGTGGAGCTCGCGTCTGACCTGGCCGATGCTGGCCGGGCTGGTCGCCGTGCCGACCGCGGTGCTGCAGCTGTTCGGCTCCGGGTTCGGGGACGCCTCGACGGTGGTGCTCATCCTCGCGGTCGGTGCCGCGGCGGAGGTCCTCGGAGCGCCCTCGGCCGTGCTGCTGAACCAGATCGGGCGCAACGGCCTCAACCTCGTGATCAACGTGTCGTCGCTGCTCGTCAATGTCGGGTTGAACTTCGCCCTGATCCCCGGGTACGGCATCAACGGTGCGGCCTTCGCGTGGGCGTTCACCATGACCGTCGGTGCCGTCGTCCGGGTGGTCACGGTGCGCCGGGTCGCCACCGGGAGGTGGCCCTGGAGCCGGCCGCTGCTGGTGTCCCTCGGCGCAGCGCTCGCCGCAGCACTGCTGGCCGAGCTGGTCACCGACCTGCTTCCGGGCAACGAGTGGCTCAGGCTCGCCGTCGCCTCGGTGCTGGTGATCGGGCTGTACGGCTCGGTGGTGGTCCTGCGTGGTCTCAGCGGTGTCGAGCGCGATGCGCTGTCGCGGGCGATCGCGCTGCGGCTGCCCCAGCTGCGGCGCTGGCGCGTCCAACGCCAGCTCCGCCACGCCGCGAGCAGCGAGGCGCACCTGTCCGTCGACGAGCTGATCAGTCCGTTCCGGGCCGACGTGCTGGCACGGGCAGACCTCTTCCGGCTCGCTCGCGAGCACGCCGACCTGCGGGTCAACGACGAGGCGGGCTTCCTGCGGCTCGCCCGCGCCGGTGGCTACGGGGCGTGGTTCGACGAGATCCTCGTCCACAAGGGCCACGTGCCCGGGACGGACACGGCCAGCCTGGAGCGCACCTTCCGTTCGATCGTCCGCTCGAGCCTGCAGCTGCTCGACCGGCAGGACGCGCTCGGGCGTGAGTCGCTCGGCAAGGTCACCGTCACCCGGGTGACGGCCGGCACCGAGATCGACGGCTGGAGCCTCGCCGAGGACCGGTGGGTCCTCCTGGACGGCGGGCACCGGGTCGCGCTCGCGGTCCTCGAGGGGGTCGAGACCCTGGCTCCCGAGGAGTACGCCGTGGTCAGCGGTCAGCTGCCGCCCAACAACACGGCTCGGCTGCTGGAGTCCGGCCGGCTGTCCGAGGGCGAGGCGGTGCAGTTCCTGGCGCGCGGGCTGGTGGCGCCCGAGGACCGGGACCGGGTGCACAGCTGGGGCCAGCTGCTCGAGTGCCTCGCCCCGGGGCGTCGCGCGGACGTCGAACGCTGGCCGGAGGTGGGCGCGGCCAGCGGCACCCGCTGAGCTGCGTGGCGGCAGGAGCTCTTTCGGCGCGTCCCGGACGGGCGCGTCGCGTACGCACGGCACGCACAGCACCCACGTCGGCTCGACCGGCCATGACGGGACAGGCCCTAGTCTGAAGGCCCTGCTGCTCCCAGCGTCCCGACACCGCCCAGAGGTGGCCCGTGCTGTTCCCCGAGTCCCGTGCAGCCCTCGACCTGGCCGCCGGGGAGCCTGCGGTCTTCGCCCGGGGCTACGACATCGCGGCCGCCCGGGAGCAGGCCAGGCTGGTCGCCGCCGCGCAGCCTCGCGAGGACGTCGAGGAGGTGAGCGACGTCGACGCCGGCGGCGTCCCGTGCCGCGTCTACCGACCGACCGGTGCGCTCCCGGGAAGCGTCGTCCACCTGCACGGCGGAGGCTTCGTCTTCAACGACATCGACGTCCACGACGCCTCGGCGCGCCGGCTGGCCAACCGGTCGGGTCGGACCGTGCTCAGTGTCGACTACCGGCTGGCGCCCGAGCACCCGTTCCCGGCCGCCCCCGACGACGTCGACAGCGTGCTCGAGTGGATCGACCGTGAGGGTCCCCGCCACGGGCTCGCCGGGCCGCTCCTGGCCCACGGGGACAGCGCGGGAGCCAACCTCGCGCTGGTGGCGGCGCTGCGGCACCCGGGCCGCTTCGCCTGCCTGGCCCTGATCTACCCGTTCCTCGATCCCACGGCCCGCTTCGACTCGCACCACACCGAGACCGAGGGCTTCGACCCGCAGGAGGTGGCCTGGTACTGGACGCAGTACTCCGGCGGCGACCCCGACCTGTACGACGACCCCGACCTCGCACCGCTGCTCTCCGACAAGCTCTGGACCCTCCCGCCGACCCTGGTGATGACCTCCGAGCACGACCCGTTGCGCGGCGAGGGCGAGCACCTGGCCCGGATGATCGCGCAGCAGGGGGTGCAGGTCGTCGCGACGCGCTACCTCGGTCAGCTGCACGGCTTCTGGCGGCACCCGGACGCGTTCGCGGCCGCTGAACCGCTCATGGGGCAGGTGGCCTCGTTCCTCTCCGCCCACGGCTGAGAGACTTCGCGCATGCGCGTGCACCTGGGCAGTGACCATGCCGGCCTCGAGCTGAAGGACCACCTCAGCCGGTGGCTGAGCGACCACGACTACGAGCCGGTCGACCACGGTCCCTTCGTCTACGACGCCCTCGACGACTACCCCGTGTTCTGCCTGCGGGCCGCCGAGGGCGTGGCTCGGGACCGCGCTGCGGGCCTCGACAGCCTGGGCGTCGTGGTCGGCGGGTCCGGCAACGGCGAGCAGATGGCGGCCAACAAGGTCGCCGGCATCCGCTGCGCGCTGGTCTGGTCCGACGACACCGCTCGGCTCGCCCGCGAGCACAACGATGCCCAGGTGGTCTCCGTGGGCGGGCGAATGCACACCCTCGAGGAGATGACTCGGTTCGTCGAGCTCTTCCTGGCCGAGCCGTTCAGCCACGACGAGCGCCACGTCCGCCGGATCGGTCTGATGGCCGACTACGAGCGGACCCGGGTCCTGCCGGAGCTGCCGGGGTCGGCCGTCGGTCGCGGCCCGGCGGACCCGGCGGACGCACCCGGCGGGGCCGGGCCCACCGGGGCCGATGCCTGAGGGCCACACCCTCCACCGCCTCGCCCGTCACCTCACCGAGGCCTTCGCCGCGACGCCGGTCTCGGTGACCAGCCCGCAGGGCCGCTTCGCCGAGTCGGCCGCACGGCTCGACGGTGACGTGCTCGTGGGCGCGGAGGCGTGGGGCAAGCAGCTGTTCGTCGAGTTCGTGGGCGAGCGCTTCATCCACGTCCACCTCGGCCTCATCGGCAGGTTCGACCTGCACCCGTACGTCGACCAGGTGCCACCCCCGGTGGGTCAGGTGCGGTTGCGCCTCGTCGGTGAGACGGCGTACGCCGACCTGCGCGGCGCCTCCGCGTGCGACCTGTGGACCGCGAGCCAGCGGGACGCCGTGGCGGCAGCGGCCGGACCCGATCCGCTTCGCGAGGACGCCGACCCGGAGCGGGCCTGGGACCGCGTCCGACGCAGCCGCCTGCCCATCGGCGCCCTGCTGATGGACCAGTCGGTGCTCGCGGGAGTGGGGAACGTCTACCGCGCCGAGCTGCTCTTCCGGGCCGGGATGCACCCGCTGCGACCGGGCAGCACCCTGAGGTCGCGACAGTGGCAGGCACTGTGGGACGACCTGGTGCCGCTGATGGCCGAGGGGGTGCGAACCGGCCGGATCGACACGGTGCGGGCCGAGCACACACCGCAGGCGATGGGCCGGGCGCCACGCGTCGACGACCACGGGGGAGAGGTCTACGTCTATCGCCGTCACGGCCTTCCGTGCCTGGTGTGCGGGCGACGCGTCAGCATCGAGACCCTCCGGGCGAGGAACTCCTACTGGTGTTCGCGATGCCAGCCCGTGTTCCGCTCGCGAGCCGTACGCTGAGCCCACCACCTGCTGCACCCAGGCTCGGCTGCACCGCAGCACCAGAGAGGCGACACCCCGATGACCACCGCGACGTCGGCGACCACCCGGTCGCCCCTGGCGGGCCTGCGGCTGCGGTGGGTGCGGCTGCGGCGACGCAGGGACAGCCTGGAGCTGCGCGTCGCGCTCGGGCTCGGTTTGCTCGCCGTGGTGATCACCTCGTTGGTCGCCCTGGCGCCGACCGCGATGCCGTTCACCAGCCTGGTGATCCCGGTCGTCGTCGGGAGCCTCTTCCTCGGACCGCGGACCCTGCCGTGGTTCGTCCTCTTCGTGGTCGCGATGCTCGCCATCGCGATGGCCAACCAGGAGACCCTCACCAGCCGGACCCTCGGCGCGGCCGGTGTCCAGTTCTCGGTCTGCCTGATCGTCTTCCTCACCAGCCTGAGGCGCTCGCGGCTCGGGGTGGCGGGCCTGCGCGGCGAGACGATGTTCGTCGACCTGCGCGACCGGATCCTCAACCAGGGCACGATCCCGGACCTGCCGACGGGCTGGGTCGTCGAGTCGGCGCTGGACTCGGCGGGCGGGACGGCCTTCGCCGGCGACTTCATCGTCGCCGCTCGCTCCCCCGACGGCTCGTCGATGCAGCTGGTGGTGGTCGACGTCTCCGGCAAGGGCGAGGAGGCAGGGACCCGCGCGCTGCTGCTCTCCGGTGCCTTCGGCGGTCTGCTGGGCGCGCTCCCGCCCGACGGGTTCCTTCCCGCCGCCAACGAGTACCTGCTGCGCCAGGACTGGGCGGAGGGCTTCGCCACCGCCATCCACCTGTGGGTCGACCTGGCCACCGGCGACTTCGAGGTGCGGACGGCGGGCCACCCGCCGGCCGCCCACCGGACCGCGGGCGCCGGCCGGTGGGCGGTGCTGCGCAGCGACGGACCGGTGCTCGGACTCATCGAGGACGCCGAGTTCACGTGCGTCCCCGGTCACCTGGGGCGAGGCGACGCCGTGCTGCTCTACACCGACGGGATGGTGGAGGAGCCACGACGTGACATCGACCTGGGTATCGATCGGATGCTGGGGGAGGCCGAGTCGCTGCTGCGTGGCTCCTTCGTCGGGGCCGCCCAGCGGCTGGTGACGTCGCTGGGCTCGCGCGGCGACGACCGGGCGATGGTGGTCGTGCACCACACGTGAGTCCCACCCGCCTGCGGCCGGGCCGGTGCCGGTTGGGCGTCCGGCCGGGCACTGTGGCACGATTCAGGGGTTCCGAACGCGTTTCGGGGCGCGGGGATGTAGCTCAATGGTAGAGCCTCAGTCTTCCAAACTGACCACGCGGGTTCGATTCCCGTCATCCCCTCCAAGCGGTCCTCCGGCCACCCCGGATGCCGTCTTGGCGGGGCGTAGCGTAGTGGCTAGCGCGCCTGCTTTGGGAGCAGGAGACCGCAGGTTCGAGTCCTGTCGCCCCGACCCCGAGTTTGTGTTCGACCTGCATGCCTGGCTTGACTAGCAGCACCACGAGCCACCACCCAGCACCACCACCGATCGATCAGACCTGACCAGCAGCACCCCTGGACCTAGAGGAGACACCCCTGTGAAGAGCGCCGTCGAGACCGTGAGCCCGACCCGGGCCAAGCTCACCGTCGAGGTGCCTTTCGAGGAGCTCCAGCCGAGCCTTGATGCCGCCTACAAGAAGATCGCCCAGCAGATCAACATCCCCGGCTTCCGCCGCGGGAAGGTGCCGCCGATGGTCATCGACCGTCAGGTCGGCCGGGCGGCGGTCCTCGACGAGGCCGTCAACGAGGTGCTGCCGCAGAAGTACGTCGAGGCGCTCGAGGAGAACTCGCTGACGCCCGTCGCGCAGCCGGAGATCGAGGTCACCAAGTTCGAGGACAACGACGTCCCGGAGTTCACCGCCGAGGTGGACGTCCGTCCCGAGATCACCCTGCCCGACTACACCGGGCTGTCGGCCCAGGTCGACGACATCGAGCTGAGCGACGCCGAGGTCACCGAGCAGGTCGAGGCCCTGCGTGAGCGCTTCGCCACGCTGCGCGACGTCGAGCGCGCCGCTGCCGACGGCGACTTCGTGGTGCTCGACCTCAAGGCGAGCCAGGACGGCGAGGTCGTCGAGGGCGCCGAGGTGTCCGGGATGAGCTACCGCGTGGGCCGCGGCGGCATGATCGACGGCCTCGACGAGGCCCTCGTCGGGCTCGAGCCCGGTGGCGAGGCCACCTTCGAGAGCGAGCTCGTCGGTGGCGACCTGGTCGGCACCAAGGTCGAGGTCGCGGTCAGCATCAGCCAGGTGCAGGAGCAGGACCTTCCCGAGCTCGACGACGAGTTCGCCCAGCTGGCCTCCGAGTTCGACACGATCGAGGAGCTCACCGCCGACGTGCGCGAGCGCCTGGGTCGCGGCAAGCGTCTCGAGCAGGCCGCCGCGGCGCGTGACGCCGTGCTCGAGGGCATGCTCGAGACGATGGAGATCCCGCTCCCCGAGACGATCGTGACCGACGAGCTGAACGCCCGTCGCCAGAGCATCGAGCAGCAGCTCGCCCAGGCCGGCATGACCATGGAGGCCTACCTCGAGGACGAGAAGCAGACCGTCGACGAGTTCGAGGCCGACCTCGAGCGTCGCGTGCGCGACGCCGTCGGTGCCCAGTTCGTGCTCGACGAGATCGCCAAGGCCGAGGAGATCGGCGTCGACCAGAACGAGCTCTCCCAGCACCTCGTCCGGCGCGCGCAGCAGTCCGGCCAGGACCCGCAGGAATTCGCCAACCACATGTTCGAGCACAACCACGTGCCGGACCTGGTGCAGGAGATCCTGCGCGGCAAGGCGCTGGCCATCCTCGTGGAGTCCGCGACCGTCACCGACGCCTCGGGCAACCCGGTCGAGCTCAAGCGCCTGCTTCCCGACGGCACCATCGCCGAGGAGGAGCCGGAGGCCGACGTCGAGGAGTCCCCCGCGGACCAGGACGCGTCCGCCGAGGACTGATCGTTCCACCGCCCCTCAGTGCACAGATGTGCACTGAGGGGCTATCGTGAGGCACATGACCACGACCGGGCCCCGCGTCCTCGACGCCCTCTCGCTGCTCTCCGAGGTCGCCGACCAGGTGGTGGTGGGCAGCGTCCGCGACACCCACCTCGCCTGGTCCGAGCGGACCCACGGGCTGACCCGTCGCGTCGCCGGGCCCGGGGCGAGCCTCCCCGAGGCGCTGCACCGCGGGATCGCGGGCGCCGTGTACGGCGGCATCGGCCTGGGTCTCAAGGCCGCCTCCCTCGGCTTGGACAAGGCGGCCGAGGCCGGTCTCGGTCCGCACCTGGAGGACTCGCCGCGGGGTCGCTTCGTCAGCTCAGCGGTCAACGGGCTGATCGGCGACCGGCTGCTGCGCGAGCGGCCGCAGATGGCGATCCCGATGGCGGTGCGGCACGACGGTCGCGACGTCGCCCCCCAGCGCGAGGACCTGTCCACAGCCTTCCCCGACGCGACCGGCGAGGTCGTGGTGTTCTTGCACGGCCTGTGCGAGAACGAGTCCTACTGGCGTCGCCACCGCGACCGCACGGGCACGACGTACGGCGAGTCGTTGGCCGAGCACGGCTGGACGCCCCTCTACCTGCGCGCCAACAGCGGCTTGTCCCTGCGCGAGAACGGCGTGGCCCTGGCCGCCCTGATGCGGCGCCTCGTCGAGCAGTGGCCGGTGCCGGTCTCGCGGATCTGCCTGGTCGGGCACTCGATGGGCGGCCTGGTGATCCGCGCCGCGGGAGCCGTCAGCGCCGAGCCGGTCTCCTCGGAGACGGTCGACTGGAACGACCTGGTCACCGACGTCGTCACCCTCGGCACCCCGCACCTCGGAGCGCCCATCGCCTGGGGCATCGGCCACGGCAGTCGCGGCCTGGGCCTGCTGCCGGAGACCGCCGCCTTCGGGCGGATCCTCGACTGGCGCTCCGTGGGGGTCCACGACCTGGTGGTCGGCCTGGCCGAGGACGTGCCGCCGTTGCCGCACGCTCGCTACCACCTCGTGTGCGCCACGCTCAGCGGGTCGCAGCGGCACCCGGTGGGTCATGTCGTCGGCGACCTCCTGGTGCGTCCGCGCTCGGCGTACGGCACCGACCGTCGGGGCCGCGAGCTCTTCCCCGGAGCCGACCGCCTCCACGTGGGGCGCACCGACCACTTCGGCCTGCTCAACCACCCCGAAGTGCTCTCCGCCCTGCGGACCTGGCTCACCTGACCGGTCGGTTCGGGCAGGATGGCGGCCATGACGAGCTCCCTGCCCAAGCCTGCCGAGCGCGAGCTGATCGCGACCACGACCATCGCGGCGCCCCCCGCCGAGGTGTGGGCGCTGCTCACCGACTTCTCACGGATGCCCTCCTGGAGCCCCGAGCTGGTCCGGATGGTGCCGCTGCTGCGCGGCGGCCTGCGGGTCGGCCAGCAGTACCTCGGCATCAACAAGCGCAAGGCGATGATCTGGCCGACCCGCTCGGTGGTGGCCGAGCTGGAGCCCGGTCGGGTCGTCGCGTGGGACACCCGCTCCAGCGGTGCCCGGTGGATCTGGGAGATCGAGCCCACGGAGGGCGGCACGGCGGTGACGCACCGACGTCCGGTGCCCTCGGGGCTGAGCCCGATGAGCGGGGTCTTCGCCCGGGCGTTCCTCGGCGGCGCCGAGGGTCACTGCGACGAGCTGGAGGCGGGGATGGCCACGACCGTCGCGCGGCTGAAGGCGGCCGTGGAGGGGTGAGCCGAGGATGCCGGCGCCGATTCGGCTGTCGGCGAACAGGGCGGGTTTGCCCGTGGAAGTGTCCCTGCTTCGGGCTAGGGTCGGCGACGTGAACCAGAACTCCAGTCCTTCGGCCCCCCTGGCCCCGACGATGGGCGCCGGCGGGGGACTCAACGTCCTCGACGACCACATCTACCAGCGCCTGCTGCGCGAGCGCATCGTGTTCCTCGGCTCCGAGGTGCGCGACTCCAACGCCAACGCTATCTGCGCGCAGCTGCTCCTGCTCTCGGCCGAGGACCCCGAGGCAGACATCTTCCTGCACATCAACAGCCCCGGTGGCTCGGTCGACGCCGGCATGGCGATCTACGACACCATGAACTACATCCCCAACGACGTGGCGACCGTCGGGATGGGCCTGGCCGCCTCGATGGGCCAGTTCCTGCTGTGCGCCGGCACCAAGGGCAAGCGCTACGCCCTGCCGCACGCGCGGATCATGATGCACCAGCCGTCCTCGGGCATGGGTGGTTCGGCCTCGGACATCAAGATCCAGGCCCAGCAGTCGCTGCACATCAAGAAGGTGCTGCTCGACCTCATCGCCGAGCACACCGGCCAGTCGATCGACCAGGTCATCGCCGACGCGGACCGCGACCGGTGGTTCACCGCCGAGCAGGCGCAGGAGTACGGCCTCGTCGACCAGGTGGTCAAGAGCGCCCGCGAAGCCGCCGACGACGGCCGCCCGGCCCACCAGAAGGACTGAGGTACACCACATGAGCTACTACATCCCGCAGTGGGAAGAGCGCACCTCCTACGGTGTGCGCCGCATCGACCCCTACACCAAGCTCTTCGAGGACCGCATCATCTACCTCGGGACGCCGATCTCCGACGAGGTCGCCAACGCGATCATCGCCCAGCTGCTCTGCCTGCAGTCGATGAACCCCGACCAGGACATCAGCATCTACATCAACAGCCCCGGTGGCTCCTTCACCGCGCTGACGGCGATCTACGACACGATGCACTTCATCAAGCCCGACGTGCAGACGGTCTGCATCGGTCAGGCGGCCTCGGCCGCCGCCATCCTGCTGGCCGCCGGCACGGCCGGCAAGCGGCTCGCGCTGCCCAACAGCCGGATCCTGATCCACCAGCCCTACACCGAGGGCACGTTCGGCCAGACCTCCGACATCGAGATCCAGGCCAACGAGATCCTCCGGATGCGCGAGCTGCTGGAGAAGATGATCAGCGACCACAGCGGCAGGGGCGTCGAGGAGGTCAGCGCCGACATCGAGCGCGACAAGATCCTCACCGCCGCCCAGGCCGTGGACTACGGCCTGATCGACAACGTCCTGGAGTCCCTGAAGACCCCGGCGCTGGCCTGATCGCGGACACGACGGTCCGGATTCGCCGTGATCCCGTGTTCGTCCCCCCGTCGGGGGGCGGCACGGGGTACCGTCGGATGGTTTGACGGCCGGGTCGCTCGGCGAGGCCCGGCATGGCACCACCCCCATCACGCACCATGACGCATCACCACCTGGAGGACCCCCGTGGCACGTATCGGTGACGGAGGCGACCTGCTGAAGTGCTCCTTCTGCGGCAAGAGCCAGAAGCAGGTCAAGAAGCTGATCGCCGGCCCCGGCGTCTACATCTGCGACGAGTGCATCGACCTGTGCAACGAGATCATCGAGGAGGAGCTGAGCGAGGGCACCGAGGTCAGCCTCGACGAGCTCCCGAAGCCGAAGGAGATCTTCGACTTCCTCAACTCCTACGTCGTGGGTCAGGAGCAGGCCAAGAAGGCGCTGGCCGTCGCGGTCTACAACCACTACAAGCGGGTCCAGGCCGGCGTGCAGCCGGTGTCGGGCAAGCACTCCAAGGACGAGGTCGTCGAGGTCGCCAAGTCCAACATCCTCGTCATCGGTCCGACCGGGTGCGGCAAGACCTACCTGGCCCAGACCCTCGCCCGGATGCTCAACGTCCCGTTCGCGATCGCCGACGCGACGGCGCTGACCGAGGCGGGCTACGTCGGCGAGGACGTCGAGAACATCCTCCTCAAGCTGATCCAGGCCGCTGACTACGACGTCAAGAAGGCCGAGACCGGCATCATCTACATCGACGAGATCGACAAGGTGGCCCGCAAGGCGGAGAACCCCTCGATCACGCGCGACGTCTCCGGCGAGGGCGTCCAGCAGGCCCTGCTGAAGATCATCGAGGGCACCACCGCCTCGGTCCCTCCCCAGGGCGGCCGCAAGCACCCGCACCAGGAGTTCATCCAGATCGACACCACCAACATCCTGTTCGTGGTGGGCGGTGCCTTCGCAGGTCTCGAGCACATCATCGAGCAGCGGGTGGGCAAGAAGACGCTCGGCTTCACCGCCGAGGTGCGCGGAGCCGAGGAGCGCGCGGCCGACGACCTGCTGGCCCTGGTGCGTCCCGAGGACCTCACCAAGTTCGGCCTGATCCCGGAGTTCATCGGTCGTCTCCCGCTCATCGCCAGCGTCAACAAGCTCGACCAGGCCGCCCTGGTGCAGATCCTCACCGAGCCCCGCAACGCCCTGGTCAAGCAGTACCGCAAGCTCTTCGACCTCGACGGGGTCGAGCTGGAGTTCTCCGACGAGGCGATCAAGGCGATCGCGGACCAGGCTCTCGAGCGTGGCACCGGTGCCCGTGGACTGCGGGCCATCATCGAGGAGGTCCTGCTGCACGTCATGTACGACGTGCCCTCGCGCGGCGACGTCGCCAAGGTGATCATCACCGGCGAGGCCGTCGACGGCGAGGCCGCTCCCGAGCTCGTCCTGCGCGAGACCAAGCCCAAGAAGAAGTCGGCGTAGTCGCGATCAAGCGAGCAGCGCGTCGCGAGGGACGAGCGGCGCGCGTCGCGAGACGAGGTTGAGTAGCGCTGCGACTGAGGAACGAAGTCGCACGAGCGCGTACCGAAACCCGGTGACCCGGCCAGCAGCCCTGGGGACGAAGGGTGAGCGCGCATGTCGCCGCCATCTCGCTACGCCGGCGCCTCGCTGCGCTCGTCGGCCGGCTACTCGATGTCCGAGGATCGCTACGCCGGCGCCTCGCTGCGCTCAGTCGTCCGCCGGAGCCAGCTCCGCGTCCACCTGCAGCTCGTCGCCGCCGGCCACCAGCACCAGCTCGTCGATCTTGCCGACCGCGATCAGGTCGGCGCGCGCCAGCTCCACCCGGTCGAGCTGCTCCTGAGGACCGGTGACCCGCACCTGGGAGAGGCGGGCACGCATCGAGACCTTGGCCTTCGACTTGGCGCCGCGCACGCCGCGCAGCACCGTCGCCACGGCGTCCACGGTCGCCGGGTTGGCGGCCGCCGCCGAGCCGAGCTCGGTGGCCAGCGGCCACGAGGACCGGTGGATGGAGCCGGGGCGCCACCACGACCAGACCTCCTCGGTCACGAACGGCAGGAACGGCGCGAGCAGCCGCAGCTGCATCTCCAGGGCGATGGTGAGCGTGGCCTTGGCCGACTCGGTCGGCTCGCCGCCGTCCTCGGCGTAGGCGCGCTCCTTGACCAGCTCGAGGTAGTCGTCGCAGAACTCCCAGAAGAACTTCTCGGTCACCTCGAGGGCCGTCGAGTAGTCGTAGGCCTCCAGGGCCTCGGTGGCCCGGGTGACCACGCCCGCGAGCCGGGCGAGCAGTGCGCAGTCGACCGGCGCGCTGACGCGCACCGGGTCGAGGGAGGTGCCCCCCACGTTGCCGAGCACGAACTTGGAGGCGTTGAGCACCTTCATGGCCAGGCGGCGACCGACCTTCATCTGGGTCTCGTCGAAGGGCGAGTCCAGGCCGGGGCGGGCCAGGGCGGCGCGCCACCGCACGGCGTCGGCGCCGTACTTGTCCAGGATCTCGGTGGGGACGACCACGTTGCCCTTGGACTTCGACATCTTCTTGCGGTCGGGGTCGAGGATCCAGCCGGACAGCATCGCGTGCGACCACGGCACCTGCCCGTTCTCGTAGTGAGCGCGCACCACCCGGCTGAAGAGCCAGGTGCGGATGATGTCGTGGGCCTGGGTGCACAGGTCCATCGGGAAGACCCGCTCGAAGAGGTCGTCGTCCTCCCCCCAGCCGCCCGCGATGTGCGGGGTGAGCGAGGAGGTCGCCCAGGTGTCCATCACGTCGGGGTCGCCCAGGAAGCCACCGGGCTGGTTGCGCTGGGACTCGTCGTACCCACGGGGGGCGTCCGTGGACGGGTCGACCGGGAGCTCGGCCTCGCTGGGCAGCAGGGGGTGGTCGTAGTCCGGCTCCCCCTCGGCGTCGAGGGGGTACCAGACGGGGAACGGGATGCCGAAGAAGCGCTGGCGGGAGATCAGCCAGTCGCCGTTGAGGCCGCTGACCCAGTTGTCGAAGCGGTGCTTCATGTGACCCGGGAGCCAGGTGATCTGCTCACCCTCGGTGAGGAGCTCGTTGCGCAGCTCCGGGCTGCGACCGCCGTTGCGGATGTACCACTGGCGCGTCGCGACGATCTCGAGCGGCTTGTCGCCCTTCTCGAAGAAGTTGGCCATCCGCTGGGTCGGCTTCGGCTCGCCGTCCAGGTCGCCGCTCTCGCGCAGCAGGGCGACCATCGCCTCGCGGGAGGAGAAGGTGGTCTTGCCGGCCAGCTCGGCGTACGCCGTCGACGCGGCCTCGCTCGCGAGCCAGGGCGGCGTCTCGCGGGTGAACCGCCCGTCGCGGCCGACGACGGTGCGCACCGGCAGGTCGAGCTCGCGCCACCAGGTCACGTCGGTGAGGTCACCGAACGTGCAGCACATCAGGATCCCCGAGCCCTTGTCGATCTCGGCCAGGGGGTGGGCCAGCACCGGCACCTCGACGCCGAAGACCGGCGAGGTCACGGTGGTGCCGAACAGGTCCTGGTAGCGCTCGTCGTCGGGGTGGGCGATCAGCGCGACCACGCTGGGGATCAGCTCGGGCCGCGTCGTCTCGATGTGCACCACGCCGCCACCGGGCCGGTGGAAGCCCACGCGGTGGTAGGCGCCGGCGTACTCGCGGGCCTCGAGCTCGGCCTGGGCGACCGCGGTCTGGAAGGTGACGTCCCACAGGGTCGGCGCGTCCTGGAGGTAGGCCTCGCCGCGGGCGAAGTTGCGCAGGAACGCGCGCTGGCTGACGGTCTGCGCCTTCGCGCCGATCGTCGTGTAGTGCTGCTTCCAGTCGACGGAGAGGCCGAGGGTGCGCCACAGCGACTCGAAGACCTCCTCGTCCTGCTCCACCAGACGCTCGCACAGCGCGATGAAGTTGGGCCGGCTGATCGGCACCTGCTTCTTGGCATCCGGCTTCTCGGGGGGAGTGAAGTCCGGGTCGTAGGGGAGCGAGGGGTCGCAGCGCACGCCGAAGTAGTTCTGCACCCGGCGCTCGGTGGGCAGGCCGTTGTCGTCCCAGCCCATCGGGTAGAAGACACTCTTGCCGCGCATCCGCTGGAAGCGGGCGATCAGGTCGGTGTGGGTGTAGGAGAAGACGTGGCCGACGTGCAGGCTGCCGCTGACGGTCGGTGGCGGGGTGTCGATCGAGTAGACGTTCTCGCGCGGCTGGGTGCGGTCGAAGGCGTAGGTCTCCTCGGCCTTCCACCGCTCGGCCCACGTGGCCTCGAGACCCTCGAGGGCCGGCTTGTCCGGTACGACGACGGCGCCGGCGGGTGCGTCCGCGGTGCTCGTCGGGTCCGGGGCCTGGCCTTCGATGATGTCGGTCATGGACGAAATCCTAGTGGGGTGTGTCCTGCCGATTGACGCGGCGTCACACGACGCCCGGCGGGCGCGGTGCGCGCTGGACCGGAATCCTCCTGCGGCCTCGGTGCGGATGGTGTCGGATGGACCGATGAGCGCTGCCCGCCCGACCCTCGAGTTCTTCGACGACCCCGCTGCCTTCCTCGTCGCGGCGGATGGCTTCCTCGCCGCCCACCCGGTGCTGGTCACGGTGGTCTCCACGGTCACCGAGCGGTGTGCCCGGGGCGAGATCGCGCGGGGACCCGCGCCGCGCTGGTGGGTGATCGTGCGCGAGCACGACGAGGTCGTGGCCGTCGGCATGCGCACGGCTCCGGGCGGCGAGAGCCCGCCGTACCTGACCGCGATGTCGGACGACGCCGCGCTCGCGCTCGCCGGCGCCCTCGCGTCACGGGGCGAGTCCGTGACCCAGGTCAACGGCGCGCTGCCGGCCTGCCTCGTGGTCGCGCAGGAGACGGCGCGGTGGAGCGGCGGCACGGTCCGGATCATCGAGCACACCCGGCTGCACCGCCTCGACGAGCTCCGCGAGCCGCCCCGACCCGGGGGCCGGTGCCGTGCGGCCACACCCGAGGACGTCGCGACGTGCCTGGACTGGTGGGAGGCCTTCGAGGTCGACGCGGCCGCGCAGGCCGGTCGACCCGCGCACGCCGCTCTCGAGCCGCAGGACGCCGACCTGATGCTGGCCCGGATCGAGCGTGGCGGCGTGCTGCTCTGGGAGGACGACCAGGGCGAGGTCGTCCACCTCACCGCCGCCAACCGGCCGTCGTACGGCGTGGTCCGGGTCGGTCCGGTCTACACGCCCGCCGAGCAGCGCGGGCGGGGGTATGCGAGTGCCGCGGTGGCCGAGGTGGCGGCCGCGGCGCGGCGCGCGGGCCACGACGTCTGCCTCTTCACCGACCAGGCCAACCCGGTCTCCAACAGGATCTACGCGGCGATCGGCTTCGTGCCGGTCGTCGACATGGCCCACGTCGAGATCGTCCGCGGAGCCGGACGCCTCACCACACCAGGACCGGCTTGACGGCGGCTCCCGAGGCCACGTCGGCGATCGCCTTCTCGATCTCCTCGAAGGAGTAGGTCGTCACCAGGTCGTCGACCCCGAAGTCGCCCGCCGCGCGCATCGCGAGCAGCCGCGGGATCATCTCCTGCGGATCGGACTCGCCCTCGATGGAGGAGCGGATGATCTTGCCGTTCTGGAGCAGGTCGATCGCGTCGATCGTGTACTCCTCGGGGCCGAGCCCGAGCGCCACCAGCGTGCCGCGGATCCGCAGTGACTGCTGGGCCTGCTTGACGACCTCGGAGACCGCGGTGGTGTCGATCGCGTACGACGCCCCGCCTCCGGTCAGCTCCTTGACCCTCTCCACCACGGACTGCTCGCCCAGCGTCGACGGGTCGACGACGACGGCCCCGAACCCGGCGGCCACCTCGAGGCGGCTCGGCATCAGGTCGACGGCGACGACCGTCCCGCACCCGGCGGAGCGCGCGGCGACGATCGCGGCGAGGCCCACCGCGCCGCAGCCGAAGACGACCAGGCTGTCGTCGGGGCCGGGATCGAAGATGTTGAGCACCGTGCCCGCGCCGGTCTGGAAGCCGCAGCCGTACGGCGCGACCGTCGCCAGGTCGAGGTCGGGATCGATGACGACGCAGTTGTCGGCGTAGGCGATCGCGTGCTTGGCCATGCTCGACTGGCCGAAGAAGGAGCCGTAGACGGGCGCGCCGTCGCGCTGGTGCGTGGTGGAGCCGTCCATCCGGAAACCCATGTAGTTGTACATCAGCGTGTTGTCGCAGTAGCCCACGAGACCGTCGCGGCACATCTGGCACTCGCGGCACGAGCGGAAGCTGAGCAGCACGTGGTCGCCGACGGCGATGCCCGTGACGTCCGCCCCGACCTGCTCGACCACGCCGGCGCCCTCGTGGCCGAAGACCCGGGGAAACATCTCGGCGGGCAGCTGGTCGCGCAGCGACAGGTCGGTGTGGCACACGCCCGTGGCGACGATGCGCACGAGGACCTCGTCGGCGCGGGGCTCGTCGAGGTCGACCTCGACGAGCTGGAACGGGCCGCCGGGGGACTCGACGATGGCAACAGTGGTCTTCATGAGCAGGGGGTCACTCTCTCTCGAGCCAGAAGTAGTACAGGTCGGAGACGCCGAAGGCGGCCTCCAGCTTGCCGTTCATGATCCCCATGAGCGTGGTGTCGTCGACGCGCTTGAAGTGGTCGAGGACCGGCATCTTGTCGTAGACCATCGTGGCCGTGCTCTCGCCGCGGAACTCGACGGGCCACAGGCTGGCCTCACCGCCGCCGCCCGCCTTGAGGTGGGAGAACAGTGCCCCGTCGGCGTCGCGACAGATCAGTGGCTGCGCGTCGAGCGGGCCGTGGAAGCGCTTGCCGTGCCAGCCCACCTGCTCCAGCACCGTGCTGGCGAGGTGACCGGTGGCGAAGTCACCGCCGCGCCAGTCGCCGAGGATCTCGGCAACGGTGACCGGAGTGAGGGCTGCCCACAGGATGTCGAGGTCGTCGGGGTCGACGTGGGTGGCGTCGCGGAAGCGCCGGAAGTCGGCGGTGACGTCGGTCATGGGATCAACCTAGAACGTGTTGCAGTTTGCTGTCACCAGATGGAGGAGATGCGTCGATGTCGGTCTCTGCCGCCACCGCCCTAGACTCGCGGGCGAGATGTCCGACATGAGTGCTGCCCCCGCCGTCCCCGACGCCCCCCGGCTCGCCGAGACCTACGCCGAGGTCGAGGACGCGCTGCTCTCCCGCTGGCCGGAGAGCAGGCTGGAGCCGTCCCTGGACCGGATCCGGGCATTCTGCGAGGTGCTCGGCGACCCGCAACACTCCTTCCGCTCGATCCACCTGACCGGCACCAACGGCAAGACGTCGACGTCGCGGATGATCGACACCCTGCTGCGCGCCCTCGAGCTGCGCACGGGTCGTTTCACCTCGCCGCACGTCGAGCGGATGAGCGAGCGGATCAGCATCGACGGCGAGCCGCTGGGCGACGAGGAGTTCGTGCGCGCCTTCAACGACGTGGCCCCCTACACGCACCTCGTCGACAGCGACCAGCCCTTCCCGCTGTCGTTCTTCGAGACGGTCGTCGCGATGGCCTACGCCGCCTTCGCCGACGCTCCCGTCGACGTCGCGGTCGTCGAGGTCGGCATGGGAGGCACCTGGGACGCCACCAACGTGATCGATGCCGACGTGGCCGTCGTGCTGCCCGTGTCCGTCGACCACACGTCGTACCTCGGCGAGAACCCGGGGGCGATCGCCCGCGAGAAGGCCGGGATCATCAAGCCCGACTCGATCGTCGTGATGGCCGAGCAGCCCCTCGACGCCGCCACGGTGCTGCTGGAGCGAGCCCAGGAGGTCGGCGCCACGGTGGCGCGCGAGGGTCTCGAGTTCGGCGTGGTCTCGCGCGTCGCAGCCGTCGGCGGCCAGGTGGTCACCCTCCAGGGCCTGCGCGGGCGCTACGACGAGGTCTTCCTGCCGCTCTTCGGTGCCCACCAGGCGCAGAACGCCGCCGTGGCGCTGGCCGCCGTGGAGGCCTTCGCCGGCGACGCTGAGCTCGACGACGAGCTGGTGCGCGCCGCCTTCGCCGAGGTCACCTCGCCCGGTCGGCTCGAGGTGATCCGTCGTAGCCCGACGATCGTGCTCGACGCGGCCCACAACCCGGCCGGAGCCCGGGCGACCGCTGCGGCCCTGGAGGACTCCTTCCAGTTCGCACCGCTGATCGGGGTCGTGGGCGTGATGGCGGACAAGGACCACGAGGGGGTGCTGGCCGCCTTCGAGCCCCACCTGGCGCACGTCATCTGCACCCAGAGCTCCACCGAGCGTGCCCTACCCGCACAGGCGCTCGCCGAGGCGGCGCTGGACGTCTTCGACGAGGACCGGGTCACCGTGGTCCCGGACCTCGCCGCCGCCATCGAGGCCGCCGCCACGCTCGCCGAGGCGGGCGAGGCGTTCGGCAGCCCGCTGGGCTCCGGAGCCGTGCTGGTCACCGGTTCGGTCGTCACGGTCGGCGAGGCCCGCTCCCTGCTGACCCGGGGCAGGTCAGGCGCGCGGGACGCGCAGTCGTGAGCGAGCGCGAGCGGTCGCCGCGCCGCGGCATGTGCTCGGCCGTGCTCTTCCTCGAAGCGATCACCCTCGGTCTCAGCACCCCGGTGATGATCGCGGTCGCCGACGTCTCACCCGCCGTCGCGCTGCCGGTCGGGCTGGGGCTGGCCCTGCTCAGCATCGTGGCCTCGGGCCTGCTGCGGGCCGAGTGGGCCTACGGCCTGGGCTGGGCCATCCAGGGAGCCGCGGTCGTGCTCGGCTTCCTGGTCACCACGATGTTCTTCCTCGGGGCCGTCTTCGCCCTGCTGTGGGGCTCGGCCGACCTGCTCGGCCGCAAGATCGAGCGCGAGCGCGCCGAGGCCTACGCCCGCTTCGACGCCGAGCAGGCCTGAGACCCGGACCGCTCACCCGTCCTCGAGTCCGCGCGCCAGCGCGGCCAGGGCGGCGTCCAGCTCGGCGTCGGTGACACCGCCGAACCCCACGACGAGGCCGGTCAGCTCCGAGCTGCGGCAGTAGTCGGCGAGCAGGTTCACCTCGAAGCCGGCCCGGCGCGCGGCCGCCTGCGCGGCGAGCGCCCGGTCGTGGGGGAGCAGCCACGTCGAGTACATCCCCGCCACCGGGCCGGCCGGGATCGCGTACGGCGTCAGGGCGGCCGAGACGCGCGGTGCGCGCTCGGCGTACACGCGACGGGCGGAGCGCACGACCTGGTCGACGTAGCCGTCGCGCAGCAGCGCGAGGAAGGCCCGCTGCACCGGCCAGGAGACGCCGTCGTGCCGCACCTCGCGGGCGCGGCAGATCGTCTCCAGCAGGGGTGCGGGTGCGAGGAGCCACCCGAGGCGGAGCGAGGGCGCCACCGACTTGGAGGCGGTGCCGAGGTAGGCGACGTGCTCACGGTCCAGGGAGGCCAGCGCCGGCACCGGGGCGACGTCGTAGCGGAACTCGGAGTCGTAGTCGTCCTCGACCACCACCGCTCCCGCTGCTCGCGCCCCGGCCAGCAGTCCGAGCCGCCGGTCGGCCGACATCACGTGGCCCAACGGGTGCTGGTGGGCGGGCGTGACGTAGGCGGCCGCGAGGCCGGCGAGAGACGTCAGCGGCTGCCCGGCCGGTACGTCGTGCACCTCGCGGTGGGCCGAGCGCACGGTCTCGGCCGCGGCGCGGTAGCCGGGGTCCTCGACGGCGACCGGGCCCGGGGGCAGGGCGTCGAGGAGATGGCGCAACCCGTCGGTGGTGCCGCCGGTGATGAGCACCTCGTCGGGCTCGCACGGGACTCCACGGGTGCGGGTGAGCCGCTCGGCCAGGGCGCTGCGGAGGGCGAGCAGGCCGCGCGGGTCGTCGTACCCGCGCGGTGGGGTGGCCGCCGAGACCTCACGCCAGGCGCGGCGCCACCCGGCGCGGTGGCGGGGGTCGATCCACGGGGTCCCCGTGTCGAGGCGGATCCGCGACGCGGTCGAGGTGGGGGACGCCTGCGGTCGAGGGCGCGCCACCGGTGCGGCCTCCGACCCGACGTAGGTGCCGGAGCCGCGACGCGCCTCGAGCCACCCCTCGGCGACCAGCTGCTCGTAGGCCTGCTCGGTGACCGAGCGGGAGACGCCGAGGTCGGCGGCCAGGGCCCGCGAGCTCGGGAGACGCGTCCCGCGGGTGAAGGTGCCGTCCTGGACGAGACGGCGGATCCGCTCGGAGAGCTGGCGTCCCAGGGGGACCGAGCTGTCACGATCGAGTCGGACCGGGAGGGTGGGCATGAGTGTCCTGCTCGACTAGACGCCTTGTGGCCTGCTGGTGCAGGCCATTTTCCTGTCAGGATCGGCCCGTGTCCACACCCGCCCCGTCCCTCTCCCCGTCCCTCTCCCCGACCGAGCGCACCACGGTGCGCCGCGGCAGCAACCGCGTCGTCGCCGACCGGGCCGCGCTGCACGCCCTGCTCGACACCGCCCTGGTGGCCCACCTCGGCGTCGACGTGGGAGAGCACCCCGTCGTCCTGCCCGTGGCCTTCGCCGTGGATCCGGACGGCCCGGACGACTCCGGGACCCTCTACATCCACGGCTCTGTGGCGGCTCGCTGGCTCACCGCCTCGAGCACGACCACCGTGTGCGTCACCGTCACCGAGCTGGACGGCCTGGTCGCGGCGCGCTCGGGCTTCCACCACTCGATGAACTACCGCTCCGCCGTCGTCATCGGCGCGGCCCGCCTGGTCGAGGACCCGGCGGAGAAGTCGCACGCGCTCTCGCTCACGGTCGACCACATGGTCCCCGGTCGCGCCGCGACCCTGCGTCCGCCCACCCGCAAGGAGCTGGCGGCGACGTCGGTGCTCGCCGTACCGCTGCGCGAGGCGTCGATGAAGCAGCGCGACGGCGACCCCGTGGACGAGCCCGAGGACGTCGAGGCGGCGGCGTGGGCCGGTGTCATCCCGGTACGACGCGTGGCCGGTGCGCCGCTGTCGGCCCGCGACTCCCACGACCAGGTGCCGGCCGACGTGACCGCCCGGGCGGTGGGGCTGTCCGACGCCATAGGCTGATCACCATGACCCAGCGCACTCTCGTCCTGCTCAAGCCCGACACCGTCCGTCGGGGACTCGTGGGGGAGGTGCTGTCGCGCTTCGAGGCCAAGGGGCTCTCGATCGTGGCGATGGAGCACCGCACCATCGACGGCGACCTGGCCGACGCGCACTACGCCGAGCACGTCGAGCGCGACTTCTACCCGCCGCTGCGGGCCTTCGCCACCAGCGGACCGCTGGTGGCGCTGGTGCTGGAGGGCGACGAGGCGATCGACGTCGTGCGCGCCATCAACGGCGCGACCGACGGCCGCAAGGCGGCCCCCGGCACCATCCGCGGCGACCTGTCGCTGTCCAACCGCGAGAACCTCGTGCACGCCTCCGACTCCGAGGAGTCGTCGGCGCGCGAGATCGGGCTGTGGTTCCCGGGGCTCTGACAGCCCCCTGCCAGGACCCGCCACCGTGACGTGAGGGTGCGCTGAGTCGGGCCACGAGTCGCCCACAGGGACCAGCGGGCCGGCGTTCCTGCACAGTCGCGTCCGGCGCCGGTGTCGGGGTCGGTCGGACCCGGGCACGGTCGGTGCATGCACACCGACGCGCACCGCACGACCGGTCCACCCACCACCCCGTCGGCTCCCGAGATGGCCATGGTCCCCACGTCGGTGGGGCGTGCCTCCCGGGAGTGGGACGAGCAGCACGTCGACCTGCGGGCCGCCGCGGGCCAGGTCGCCGAGGCCTCGACGGCGGGCTTCACCCCTCCGGTCGCCCACGCGGCGGCAGCCTTTCTCGATGCCTGGACCGCTCACACGGCCGCGATCGCCCAGGGCTGCGAGGTGCAGGCCGACGCGATGCGTGCGGCGATCACCGACTGGCTCGACAGGGACGCAGGGAGCGCGGCCCGGGGCTGGGCGCTGCTCGGCTTCGTGGAGGAGCTGCGATGACGGCCCCCCAGGGCGCAGGCGTGCCGCTCCCGGACCCGCCCAGCGTGATGCCGGCCTACGCGGCCCGCGCCGCGCTCGTGGATGACTGCTGTACCTCCCTGCGAGCGGCGTGCGCCCGCCTCGACGACCTCGGCACCTTCACCTCGGGTCCCGCCCGGCTGGACGACTGGGTCGGAAGCAGCGGGGACGTCTACCGGCTTCGCACACGTGCGCTGGGGAGGCGGGCCGAGGCCATGTCGCTGGCCCTGCGGCGCGTGGCCGCGCGGGTCGAGGACCATGCCGAGACCCTCGCCGACCTCGGTGTCCTGCACGCCGACCTGGTCACGAGGAGCACCTCGCTGGCCGGGGGGATCGAGGTGCTGCGGCGCGACGTCGCGCGCGCCACGCCGGCCGGCCTCGCCTCCCTCGGACCGGTCCTGCACGCCAGGTCCGTGGCGCTGCGCGCGAGCATCGCCGACTACGAGCACGACCGACGGCGCTGGCTGCACCGGCTGTTCGAGGAGGAGCAGGCGATGGTCGCCGCGTTCGAGAGGCTCCACTCGATGCGCCAGGTCCGGGACCGTTTCGCCGGGGTGCCGGACCCGGCCGACCGAGCCCTGCGCGACCTGCCCGCGGTGGGCAGCCCGCCCCGCGAGGCCCTCGCCTGGTGGCGCTCGCTCTCCCCGGCCGAGCGAGCCGCCCTCCTGGTGGCCGCGCCGGGGGTGCTCGGCAACCGCGACGGGCTCCCGGTGCGGGTGCGCCACCGGGCCAACGAGGTGCGGCTCGAGCGCGACCTGGCCGGGCTCAGGTCCTTGCGGGAGCGCGGCGACCTCACCGACCGCGAGAAGCAGGTGCTGCGCAACGCCGAGGCAGCAGCCGCCGCGCGCGACGAGGCCGAGCAGACCCGGGACCCGCAGACCGGTGAGCCGGTCCCGGTCCGCCTGCTGCTCTACGACCCCACCGCCTTCGGCGGCGACGGTGCCGTCGCGCTCAGCGTCGGGGACCCCGACATCGCCGACGACATCTCCGTCCTGGTGCCCGGCCTGGGCACGGACGGGGCCGACATCCCCGGCCTGACCGCACACGCCACGTCCGTCTACGAGGCCGCACGCGACGCCGACCCGGGCGCGTCGCACGCCTCGATCGCGTGGATCGGCTACGACGCCCCCGACAACATCCCGGTCCGCGACGGGCTGGCGGCGGACGCCGCCGGCGTGGTCCGGGAGGACCTCGCCGAGCGGGGTGGCGCCGCCCTCGCCGAGGCGGTCGATGGCCTCAGAGCCTCCCGGGAGGGAGAACCCGCCGACATCACCGTGATCGGGCACAGCTACGGCTCCACCACGGCGGGGCACGCCGCCCACGACCAGGGGCTCGCGACCGACGACCTGGTCTTCGTCGGCAGCCCGGGCGTCGGCGGCGGGGTCGACGACACCGCCGACCTCGGCATGTCGTCGCAGCACGTCTGGGCGGCAGCGAACAGCCACGACGTCGTGCCCCACCTGGCCGACCGGGGCTCGATCGACCTGGGCCTCCTGGGTGGCATCGGGCTCGGCAACGACCCGGCGGAGGACGACTTCGGTGCGATCCGCTTCCAGGCCGAGTCGGGCAGCGGCTCGGAGACCGGCGCTCACTCGGGCTACTTCGAGGACGGCTCGGAGTCGCTCGACAACCTCGCCCACATCGTGACCGGCCAGTACGGGCTCGTCGACCGGGCGCCGGGGGTCACCGACCCCTGGTGGGGCCCGCCGAGGGACCCGGAGCTCGGCCGGAGCCCGCGCCCGGGATCGAGCCGCGCCGCGTGAGCAGGTGAGTCGACACGACGGGTGCGGCGTGCCTGCGCCGAAATCCGGCCGCCCCTTCCTACGCTCGCTACCGGGACCCGCGGAATCACGCGCTCGCGGCCCCACCTTCCCCGGTCAATGCGCGTGAGCAGTGAGGCGCGCGCGCAATGGCGAACAGCATCATCGGCCGCGACATGGCCGTCGATCTCGGCACTGCCAACACGTTGGTCTACGTCCGCGGCAAGGGCGTCGTGCTCGACGAGCCGAGCGTCGTCACGCTCAACGACGCCACCGGCGAGGTGCTGGCGGTCGGTCACGAGGCCAAGCGGATGATCGGTCGGACTCCTGACAGCATCACCGCGCTGCGTCCGCTCAAGGACGGCGTCATCGCCGACTTCGAGGCCACCGAGCAGATGCTGCGCTACTTCATCCAGCAGGTCCACCGCCGTCGCTACTTCGCCAAGCCGCGGATGGTGATCTGCGTGCCGAGCGGGATCACGGCGGTCGAGCAGCGAGCGGTCAAGGAGGCCGGCTACCAGGCGGGTGCCCGCCAGGTCTTCATCATCGAGGAGCCGATGGCGGCCGCGATCGGCGCCGGACTGCCCGTCCACGAACCGACCGGCAACATGGTGGTCGACGTCGGCGGAGGCACGACCGAGGTCGCGGTGATCTCGCTCGGGGGGATCGTCACCTCGCTCAGCGTGCGCACGGCCGGCGACGAGATCGATGCCGCCATCGTGAGCTGGATGAAGAAGGAGCACTCCCTGATGCTGGGGGAGCGCACCGCCGAGGAGGTCAAGATGACCCTCGCCTCGGCCTTCCCGTCGACCGCCGAGCCCGTCGGCGAGATCCGCGGGCGCGACCTGGTCACCGGCCTGCCCCGGACCGTGAGCGTGCCGGCGGCCGAGATCCGTCAGGCCATCGAGGAACCCCTGCACGCGATCCTCGACGCCGTCCGGGTGACCCTCGACCAGACACCGCCCGAGCTGGCCGGCGACATCATGGACCGCGGCATCGTGCTGACCGGTGGCGGTGCGCTCATCCGTGGTCTCGACGAACGCCTGCGTCACGAGACCGGCATGCCCGTGCACGTGGCCGACCAACCGCTCACCTCGGTGGCGCTGGGCGCCGGGACCTGCGTGGAGCAGTTCGACGCGCTCAAGCAGGTGCTCGTGGCCGACACGAGGCGCTACCGATGAGGCTCTCGCGCTCCCGCCGGCCCCTGGGCGCCGTACGACGCCACGACCACGAGGGCGCCGGCGACGGCCACCCGCCCCGCGCCCTGGTGCTCGCGCTGGTGCTCGCCTGCGTCAGCCTCATGCTGCTCGACCGCGGTGAGGAGTCGGCGATCGACCCGGCCCGCCGCGCCGTCGGCGAGGTCGTCGGACCGGCTCAGTCGGGGGTCTCCGCGGCCATCCGACCGGTCGTCGAGCTGCCCGACTTCTTCCGCAGCCGCGAGGAGATGCGCGCCGAGCTCGCCTCCCTCGAGGCCGAGAACGCGGGACTGCGCACCGAGGTCCGCACCTCCGACTACCGACGCAACAAGCTCGCCGAGCTCGAAGGCCTCACCAGCGCGGCGGAGGACCTCGGCTACGCGCTGCTCCCGGCCCGGGTCGTGGGACTCGGCTCGTCGCAGACCTTCACCAACACCGTCACCATCGACGCCGGCTCCGCCTCCGGGCTGGCACCGGACATGACCGTGGTCAACAACGACGGCCTGGTCGGTCGCATCCTGCGCGTGACGCGTACCTCGGCGACCGTCCTGCTCCTCGTCGACGCCGACTCCACCGTCGGTGGTCGGATCGGGGAGAGCATGGAGCTCGGGTTCCTGCAGGGGCGCGGCGTGATCGGCGGGACCGCCCGCCTGGACCTCGAGCTGCTCGACCAGCGGCTGGTCCCCTCGAAGGGGGACACCGTCGTGACCTGGGGCAGCCTCGGTGGCGAGGGCGAGCCCAGCGGGCCGTACGTCGCCGGCGTCCCCATCGGGGAGGTGGTCTCGGTCTACTCCAGCCTGCGCGAGTCCTCGCAGCGCGCGGTGATCGACCCGTTCGTCGACTTCTCCGAGCTGGACCTCGTCGGCGTCGTGGTCCCCTCGGGCACGCGCAGCGACCGAGCCGTCGTCGAGGCCGACGGGAGCCTGCGATGAGCGATCCCTCCACCCGCGGCGGCTCGGCGGCCCGGCTCGTGCTCGTCGCGGCCGCAGTCCTGGCCGCCCTCGTGCTGCAGACCACGGTCTTCCCGCACCTGGCGTGGGGTGGCGTGGTCCCCGACGTGGTCCTCCTGGTCGTGGTGGCCGCCGGCCTGGCCCGTGGTTCCCAGCACGCCATGGTGCTCGGCTTCTTCGCCGGGGCCCTGCTCGACCTGGCTCCGCCCGCCGACCACGTCGCCGGGCGCTGGGCCCTGGCCCTGATGCTGGTGGGCTACGTCGCCGGTCAGGTGCGCCGTGAGGCGACGCCGTCGGTGGGGGTGTGCCTGGCCACCGTCGCGGCCTGCTCCTTCCTGGGGTCCTCGGTCTTCGCGCTGAGCGGGATGATCCTGCAGGACTCCGCCGCGAGCATCCCCGACCAGCTCGGCGTCGTCCTCGTCGCGGTGGTGTGGGACGTGCTGCTCGCGGCACTGCTCGCCGCGCTCGTCCTCGGACCGGCGCGCCGCGTGCGCCCCCGGACCCGGACCGACGGACTCGCGCGACGATGAGGGCACTCGTGAGCCCCGGTGGGGCCGGCGGCGAGGGGTCCACCGGGCGCCTCCGCATCCTGGTCATCCAGGCGCTGGTCTTCTCGCTCTTCGCCACCCTCCTGGTGCGCCTCTACTACCTCCAGGTGGTCGCCGGCGACGAGTACCAGGGCCGTGCGGCAGCGCAGTCCGTGCGCGAGATCGTGCTGCAGCCCTCCCGGGGGCTCATCGTCGACGACCAGGGCCGACCGCTTGTCGCCAACCGGTTGTCGTGGGTCGTCTCGCTCGACCGGACGCTGCTCGGCAAGTTCAGCGAGCGCAAGCGCGACAAGCTCCTCGACCGGGTCGCCGACGTCGTCGACGTGCGCCCCGCACGCATCGACAAGCGCCTGGTCTCCTGCGGCGAGGAGGGATCCCAGGCAGGCGTGTGCTGGAACGGCTCGCCCTACCAGCCCGTCCCGATCGCGTTCGACCTCGACCAGGCGCAGGCCCAGCGCATCCGCGAGGAGCCCGAGGACTACCCGGGCGTCATCGTGGAGCAGCAGAGCGTGCGCGACTACCCCGAGCCCTTCGGCATCAACGCCGCCCACCTGCTGGGCTACCTGAGCCCGATCACCTCCGACGAGCTCGACCGGGCGGAGTCCGACGGGGACCGCTCCGTCAACGGCGCCTCCACCGTCGGACGGGCGGGACTGGAGCAGCAGTACGACGCCTGGTTGCGCGGGATGCCCGGCTACCGCGAGGTCTCGGTCGACTCGATGGGCCGCGTCATCGGCGACGAGGGCGAGGTGGAGGCCCAGCCCGGCGACACGTTGGTGACCTCGCTCGATGCGAAGGTGCAGGCCACCGTCGAGAAGCAGCTCGCCGAGACGATCGCGACCGCGCGTCAGACCCGGGACTCGGTCACGGGTCGCAACTACGTCGCGGACGCCGGGGCCGCGGTCGTCCTGGAGGCCGACACCGGTCGCGTGGTCGCGATGGCCAGCCAGCCGACGTACGACCCCTCGGTCTGGGTGGGCGGCATCTCCAAGAACGAGCTCGCCGAGCTCTACTCCGAGGAGGCCGGCCTGCCGCTGCTGGGCCGCGCGACGCAGGGTCAGTTCGCGCCGGGATCGACCTGGAAGCCCTTCATGACCGCGGGGGCGCTGACGAACGGCTACGGCACCGACACCCGGCTCGACTGCTCGTCCTCGGTGCAGGTGGGCAACCGTGCCTTCAAGAACTACGAGTCCGGCGCCTACGGCTACATCGGCTTCGACAAGGCGCTCGAGGTCAGCTGCAACACCTTCTTCTACCGGATCGGCCTCGACTACTGGCAGCGCTTCGGCAGCGACGTGGCCGACGTGGACGCCCGGGACCCACTCGTCGAGGAGGCCCAGGAGTTCGGCTTCGGAGCCGAGACCGGGGTCGACCTGCCCGGCGAAGCCTCCGGCCGGATCGCCGACCGTCAGTGGAAGCGGGACTACTTCGAGTCGCAGAAGGACTACTACTGCTCCATCGCCGACAAGCCGCGCGACGCCCCGTCCAACCGGGACCTGTCCGACTTCGTCTACAAGTTCGCGGGCGAGTTCTGCGTGGAGGGCTTCGCCTACCGGGCCGGGGACGCGGTCAACTTCGCGATCGGGCAGGGCGACACGATCGTCACGCCGCTGCAGCTCGCACGGGGCTACGCGGCCATCGCCAACGGCGGGACCCTCTACGAGCCCCGCATCGGGACGGCGATCGTCGCCGCGGACGGCACGGTGATCAGGAGGATCAAGCCGAAGGTCAGCGGCACCGTGGACCTGCCGCCGGGCATCGACGGCTACATCGACGAGGCGCTGCAGGGCGTGAGCCGCCAGGGCACCATGTCGTGGCGACTCGGTGGCTTCCCGCTCGACGAGGTGCCGATCCGGTCCAAGACCGGCTCGGCCGAGGTCTACGGCAAGCAGTCGACCTCGTGGGTCGCGTCGTACTCCGACGACTACGTCGTGGTGATGATGGTCAGCCAGGGCGGCACCGGCTCCGGCACGTCCGGCCCCGCGGTCCGGGCGATCTGGGAGGCGCTCTACGGCATCGAGGGCGAGGACGTGCTGCCGGCCAGGGCCGCGATCCCCGGCACGACGTTGCCCGACCGCCTGCCCGTCTTCCAGCGCAACGGCTCGATCCTGCCGCCCGCGCTGGGCCCGCGCGAGAAGGAGAGTGGATCCTGATGCAGACCTCGGCCCTGACCCGACGCCCCGGCATGGACTGGCTCCTGCTCCTGTCGGTCCTCGCGCTCAGCGTCCTGGGCTGCCTGCTCGTCTGGTCGGCGACGAGCGCGCGCAGCGACCTGACCGGCGGCGACCCGCGGGCGTTCCTGGAGAAGCAGATCGTCAACGTCGCCCTCGGCCTCGCCCTGCTGATCCTCGTCCTGGCGACCGACCACCGGTGGGTGCGGATCGTGGCGCCGCTGGTCTACCTGGCCTCGATCGGCGGCCTGGTGCTGGTCCTCACCATGGGCACCGTCATCAACGGTTCCCGCTCCTGGTTGATGCTGGGCGGTCTGTCCATCCAGCCGTCGGAGTTCGCCAAGCTGGCCGTGGTGATCGGCATGGCCCTGGTCGTGGCCGAGCGTGCCGAGGGTCGCTGGCGGCCCCGCGTGGGGAGCGTCGACGTGATCGCCATGCTGGCCATCGCGGCGGTGCCCACCGCGTTGATCCTGATGCAGCCCGACCTCGGCACGATGCTGGTGCTGGCGGCCACGGTCTTCGGGGTCCTGGCGGCCGCCGGCGCGCCGCGTCGCTGGCTGGCCGTGGTCGCGGTGTCCGCGGTGCTCGCCGCGGGGACCGCCATCCGCGCCGGCGTGCTCAAGCAGTACCAGGTCGACCGCTTCCTGGCCTTCACCAACCCGGACCTCGACCCCCGGGGCGCGGGCTACAACGTCGAGCAGGCCCGGATCGCGGTCGGGAACGGCGGCTGGTTCGGCAATGGACTGCTGCACGGCTCGCAGACGCGGTCCGGCTTCGTGCCGGAGCAGCACACCGACTTCGTCTTCACCGTCGCCGGCGAGGAGCTCGGCCTGGTCGGCTCGGCGCTGATCATCGCCCTGCTCGGCGTCGTGCTGTGGCGCGCGCTGACGATCGCGGTCCGGACCGACGACGTCTTCGGCCGCGTGGCCGCCGCCGGGATCGCCTGCTGGTTCGGTTTCCAGGCCTTCCAGAACATCGGCATGTGCCTGGGCATCATGCCGGTCACCGGCGTGCCCCTCCCGTTCGTGTCGTACGGCGGCAGCTCGATGTTCGCGGGCATGCTCGCGGTGGGCCTGCTGCTCAACATCTCGCGGAGGGCCGCCGTGGCGCCGGCCGCGAGGATGCAGCCGGCCAAGCGGGTCCTGGTCCGCGCCTGACGCAACGACCGAGCACGCCTCAGGGCACGTCGTCCCCGTCGCCGCTGTCGGCGGGGCGGCTTCCCCACCACTGCACGCACATGGCCGTCGCGTCGTCACTGACCCAGGCGTCGTCGCGGTCGACGAGCTGGTCGCGGATCCCGCGGACGAGCTCGGGCAGCGACCGCCCCTCCCTCGTGCTGCGACGGAGCAGGTCGAGGAGCCCGTCGACGCCGAGCAGGGCGTTGTCGAGGTCCCGGGCCTCGGTCAGCCCGTCGGTGTAGAAGACCAGGATGTCGCCGGGCTCGAGGAAGTCCTCGCACACGGTGGGGGAGCCCAGGCCGAGGCCGGTGCCCAGCGGCGGCATCGGCTCCAGCGCGAGCGAGTCGTCGACCGCGCCGGCTCGCAGCACCAGCGGCGAGGGGTGGCCGGCGCTGAGCCAGGACAGGTGACCGGTGGTGGTGTCGAGCTCGGCCAGGATCGCGGTGACGAACCGGTCGCCGCGGCCGAAGTCGGCCACCGCTGACTCCATCGCCGCGTAGGTCGCAGCCAGGTCCTGACCGCCACGCCGAGCGTTGCGGTAGGCGGTGATGGCGACCGTCGAGGTGAGCGCGGCGTCGAAGCCGTGCCCCATCGCGTCGAGGACCGCCAGGTGGGTGGTGTCACCGTTGACGGCGTAGTCGTAGGCGTCACCGCCGGTGGAGTAGCCCGGCTCGAGCAGGGCGGTGATGACGACCTCCTGGGTGGAGTGCGTCGACGGGGGGAGCAGCGACTCCAGCAGCTCGGCGCCCAGGGCCATCTCCTGGGTGCGGCGCGACTGGTGCAGCTCATCGCCGAAGTGGCTCTTGGCCAGCACCGCCTGCGCGATCGTGCGGGCCACCTCGCCGGCGGTCCCCAGCAGCGCCTCCCCGTCCCGGTCGGGACGCCCCGACACGACCAGCTCCAGCACCCCGATGCGTTGAAGCCCGTGGCTGACGGGTGCTCGGAGGGTGAGCTCGCCGGGGGCCGGCCCAGGCGTGGCCGTGGCCGTGGCGGAGACGTAGCAGTCGCCCACCGGGTTGCCGGTCACCGGAAGGACCGGGCGTCGGGGGGAGCGTCGCGAGACCTCGCCCTGCAGGTCCGACTCCTCGAGGTTGACCAGGTAGAGCACGACCTCGCGGGCCTCGAGCACCCGCTGGAGCTCCTCGATGGCCAGGTCCGCGACGTCGGAGGGGCGGCAGGCGTCGAGGCGTCGGACGAGCGACGCGATCAGGTCGGCGCGCTCGGCCGGACCGTGGGGGGCGGGCGTCACATCCGCATTCTTCATCAGGGGCGTCCCTCGCGGACGGAGAACCCCGGGAGATCCCCTCCGTTCGGGTTGTCGGGTCGACACGTCGAGCCCCTAGAGTGGTTGCCGATGACAACCACGCCGCGCCCCGAACCCACGCCGGAGACCCACTCGGGCGAGTACTCCCACGCCCAGATCCTCACCATCCTCTCCGGCCTGATGCTCGGCATGTTCCTCGGCGCGCTCGACCAGACGATCGTCAGCACGTCGATCCGGACCATCGCCGACGACCTCGAGGGGCTGTCCATCCAGGCCTGGGTGACCACGGCCTACCTGATCACCGCGACGATCACCACGCCGATCTACGGCAAGCTCGGCGATCTCTACGGCCGCAAGAAGCTCTTCATGTTCGCGATCACGGTCTTCATCGCGGGCTCCGCGCTGTGCTCATTCGCGACCTCGATGCCCCAGCTCGCGGCGTTCCGCGCCTTCCAGGGCCTCGGTGCGGGCGGCCTGTTCACGCTGGTGCTGGCGATCATCGGCGACATCGTCTCCCCCCGGGAACGGGCCAAGTACACCGGCTACTTCATGGCCGTCTTCGGCACCTCGAGCGTGCTCGGGCCGTTGGTGGGCGGGTTCTTCGCGGGCCGCTCGGACCTGTTGGGGCTCACCGGGTGGCGATGGGTCTTCCTGGTCAACGTGCCGATCGGGATCGCCGCGCTGGTCGTCGTCTTCCGGACGCTGCACGTGCACACCACGCCCGCCCGCGACGTCCGCATCGACTGGTACGGCGCCGCCGCCCTGGTCACGATGCTGGTGCCGGTCCTCACCGTCGCCGAGCAGGGCCGGGAGTGGGGCTGGACCGACCCGCGCTCGCTGGTCTGCTACGTGATCGGCGCCATCGGCTTCGCGGCCTTCGTCATCGCCGAGCGGGCGATGGGCGACGCCGCCCTGATCCCGCCCAAGCTCTTCAGGATCCGGGCGGCCGTGGTGACCGTCGCGGCGAGCGTCGTCGTCGGGGTGGCGATGTTCGGCGGGATCATGCTGCTGCCCCTCTACATGCAGATCGTGCACGGCGCCTCGCCCACCGAGTCCGGCCTGCTCATGCTCCCGATGGTCGCCGGGATGATGATCGCCTCCATCGGTTCCGGCCGGGTCATCTCGCGCACGGGGCAGGTGCGGACCTTCCCCATCGTCGGCTCGGTCCTGATCACGGTCTCGCTGGTGCTGCTCTCCTTCACCAGCGCCGACACCGCCCTGGTGTGGGTGTCCCTGGCGATGCTGCTGCTCGGCCTCGGGCTGGGTCAGTGCATGCAACCGCTGCTGCTGACGATGCAGAGCGCCGTACCGCCCAGCGACATCGGGGTGGCGACGAGCTCGGCCACCTTCTTCCGTCAGATCGGCGGCACGGTGGGGGTCGCGGTCTTCCTCTCCGTCCTCTTCGGCACCGTCGGTGGCAACATCTCGACGGCCTTCGCCGAGGAGTCGCAGACCCCGGCGTTCCAGGCGGCCGCCGCTGCGGCCGAGCCCGGCTCGCTCGACGCCCGCGTGGTCGCCGGTGACCCCGAGGTCGTCCAGTCGGTCCAGGACGACTCCTCGATCATCGAGGAGCTCGACCCGGTCCTCGCGCACCCGTTCAAGGCCGGCTTCGCCGAGTCGATGGACCGGGTCTTCCTGCTCGCTGCCGGTGCCGGCCTGATCGCCTTCCTGATCCTGCTGCTGATGCCCACGGTCGAGCTCCGGGCGACCTCGGCATCCGCGGCGGCGCGCGCCACGGCGCCCGCAGCCGAGCACGACTGACGAATCGGAGCACGGCTGGCCCGGCTCGTAGACTGGCGCGCATGCCGAGCTCCACGTCTGCCAGCGTCTTCCCACGCCTCGAGCCCCACCTCCCCACCATCTCCAAGCCGATCCAGTACGTCGGCGGCGAGCTGAACTCGACCGTCAAGGACTGGGACTGCGGCCAGCAGGCGGGCGAGGGCGAGCACGGCGGGCCCGGGCAGACCGTGCGCTGGGCGCTGATGTACCCCGACGCCTACGAGGTCGGTCTGCCCAACCAGGGCGTCGCGATCCTCTACGAGGTGCTCAACGAGCGCGACTGGATCCTCGCCGAGCGCACCTACTCGGTCTGGCCGGACATGGAGCAGGTGATGCGGACCGGTGACGACCAGGGCCCGATCCCGCAGTTCACCGTCGACGGGCACCGGCCCGTGCGGGACTTCGACGTCTACGGGCTGAGCTTCTCCACCGAGCTGGGCTACACCAACATGCTCAACGCCCTCGACCTGGCCGGCATCCCGCTGCACAGCGTCGATCGCACCGAGGACGACCCGATCGTCCTGGCGGGGGGCCACGCGGCGTTCAACCCCGAGCCGGTCGCCGACTTCCTCGACGCGGCCGTCCTCGGCGACGGCGAGGAGGTCGTGCTCGCGATCTCCGAGGTCGTGCGCGAGTGGAAGGAGCAGGGCCGCCCCGCCGGCGACATGGCGAGCGGGCGCGACGAGCTGCTGCGGCGCCTGGCCGTGACGGGCAACATCTACGTGCCGAAGTTCTACGACGTCTCGTACGCCGCCGCGGCCGATGGCGGCGGCATCGCGGCCGTCACGCCCAACCGCCCCGGCATCCCGCACCGCGTCACCAAGCACACCCTGATGGACCTCGATGCCTGGCCCTACCCGGCCAAGCCGCTCGTGCCGCTGGCCGAGACGGTCCACGAGCGGTTCAGCGTCGAGATCTTCCGCGGCTGCACGCGGGGCTGCCGCTTCTGCCAGGCCGGGATGATCACGCGCCCGGTGCGGGAGCGCTCCATCGAGACCATCGGTGCCATGGTGGAGAACGGCATCCGCAAGTCCGGCTTCGAGGAGGTCGGCCTGCTCAGCCTCAGCAGCGCCGACCACACCGAGATCGGCGACGTCGCCAAGGGTCTGGCCGACCGCTACGAGGACTCCAACGTGAGCCTCAGCCTGCCCAGCACCCGCGTCGATGCCTTCAACATCTCGCTGGCCAACGAGTTCTCCCGCAACGGGCGCCGCTCCGGGCTCACCTTCGCCCCCGAGGGCGGCAGCGAGCGGATGCGCAAGGTGATCAACAAGATGGTCACCGAGGAGGACCTGATCAACACCGTCTCGGCGGCCTACTCCCACGGGTGGCGCCAGGTGAAGCTCTACTTCATGTGCGGGCTGCCCACCGAGACCGACGAGGACGTCCTGCAGATCGCCTCGCTCGCCAAGCGCGTCATCGCCGAGGGCCGCAAGGTCACCGGCCAGAACGACATCCGGTGCACCGTCTCGATCGGTGGCTTCGTGCCCAAGCCGCACACGCCGTTCCAGTGGGCCTCCCAGCTCGACGTGGAGACCACCGACGACCGCCTGCAGCAGCTGCGCGACGTCGTTCGCGCCGACAAGAAGTACGCCCGGGCGATCGGCTTCCGCTACCACGACGGCAAGCCGGGCATCATCGAGGGACTGCTCTCGCGCGGCGACCGCCGTGTCGGCGCCGTGATCGAGCAGGTCTGGCGCGACGGGGGCCGTTTCGACGGGTGGAGCGAGCACTTCTCCTACGACCGCTGGATCGCGGCGGCCGAGACCGCCCTGGCCCACACGGACGTCGACCTCGCCTGGTTCACCACTCGCGAGCGCGGCTACGACGAGGTCCTGCCCTGGGACCACCTCGACTCCGGCCTCGACAAGGACTGGCTCTGGGCCGACTGGGAGGACGCCCTGGCGGTCGCCGACGGCTCCTCCGACGTCGAGGTCGAGGACTGCCGGTGGACCCCCTGCTACGACTGCGGCGTCTGCCCCGAGATGGGCACCGAGATCCAGATCGGGCCCACGGGCCAGAAGCTGTTGCCGCTCAGCGTGGTCTGAGCCGAGCCGAGCCGGGCGCGCGAGGGCCGACCGGCCGCTAGGGCAGGATCTGCTCGTCCAGCGAGCCGAAGGTCGGCTCGGCGAAGCAGAGGAACTCGTCGTCCGGGTCGATGTCGCTGGGGTCGTCGATGATCAGGTTGATCAGCAGGTCCTCGGGGAAGGCCGCGAGAGCGTCGAGGTCGGCCTCGGGCATCAGCGAGGTGCAGACGTCCAGCGGGTCCACCTGGCCGCTCAGGTTGCCGTCGTAGTCCGAGGCGACGCCGACGTAGATGACCTCGGCGTCGTGGTCGGAGTCGCAGTCCTGCTTGAGCAGGTTGTACTCGTCGCCGTCCCGGTTGACCTCGACGCACTGGCCGGGCTCGGCGTTGGACGGCGTGACGACGTTCTGCACGGCGTAGACGATGCCGAAGACGATCAGTCCGCCGATGACGCTGAAGACCAGGCCGAGCGGGATCGCCGCGATGGCGGCCCAGCGGCCCTTGCGCTGCCCGCCCTTGGTGCGGCCGAGGCCGACCAGTCCGAGGATCAGGCCGATGGGGGACAGGAAGCAGGTGAAGGCGAGGACGAAGCCCGTGATCGAGAGCGCGTCGGTCTTCCTCGGTGCCTCGCCTGAGGGCTGCTGGCCGTAGGGCGACTGCCCGTACGGCGGCTGCTGGCCGTAGGGGGACTGGCCGTAGGAGGACTGGCCGTAGGGCTGCTGGCCGTACGGCGCGTCGCCGGCCGGCGGCGGCGGGTACTGGCCGGGCTGGTCGTTGCCGCCGTACGGCGGGGGAGGCGGCGGCCCGCCCTGACCGCCCTGGCCGGAGCCGTCGTCTGCGGGACCGGAGTTGTACGGGTCGTAGGGGTTGCTCATCGCGTGCTCCAGGCTCGGCCGGCGGGCGGGGTCGCCCGGCAGTCTGTCAGACCTGTCGCACCCGCTCGTGCAGGATGGGCGGATGCGCCACGTCCCCGACACCGAGCGTCGGTCCCGCCTCGGGCGTCGCCACGCCCTGGCGCCGGCCCACCGGGTCGACTCGGTGGCCGGGGCCACCCGGGCGATGACGGTGCTGCACGCGACCGAGCCGGCGACCGTGTACCTGTCGTGCTGGGCCCGGGTGCGCGAGGTGAGTGTCGCGACGATCGACCGCGCGCTCTACGACGACCGCGACGTCGTCAAGCAGCTCGCGATGCGCCGTACGTTGTTCGTCTTCCCGCGCGAGCTCCTGCCGGCAGCCTGGGGGAGTGCGTCGGCGCGGGTCGCCGAGACGGAGCTCAGGCGGATGGCGAAGGACGTCGAGAAGGCAGGGGTGGACACCGACGGGCAGGCCTGGGTGCACCGCTCGCGCGAGGCCGTCCGGGCCGCCATCGCCAAGCACCCGGACGGACTCACCGCCCTGGAGGTCCGCGCGCTCCTGCCCGACGTGGCGGTGACCTACGACGTCACCTCCGGCTCGGTGTGGAACCACAGCCGCATCCTGACCCACCTGGGCCTCACCCACGACCTGGTCCGAGGACTCAACACCCAGCACTGGCGGGTCTCCAGGCCCCGCTGGACGCTGATGGAGGACTGGCTCGGCGTCGTGCCGCCGGCCTCACCTGCCGCCGAGGGGTACGCCGAGCTCGTCCGCCGCTGGCTGCACAGCTTCGGGCCGGGGACCGAGACCGACCTGGTCTGGTGGCTCGGCAGCACCAAGTCCGCGGTCCGCGCCGCGCTGAGCGACGTGGGCGCCGTGCAGGTCGGCCTCGACGGCGGGGAGACGGGCTGGTTGCTGCCCGAGGACGTCGAACCGCTCACCGGGGACGACGAGCCCTGGGTCGCCCTGCTGCCCGTGCTCGACCCGACGGTGATGGGGTGGAAGCAGCGCGACTTCTACCTCGGGTCACGTGCCGGAGAGCTGTTCGACCGCAACGGCAACGCCGGCACCACCGCCTGGGTCGACGGCCGTGTGGTCGGCTGCTGGACGCAGGGCGAGACAGGCGAGGTGCGGGTCCACCTCCTCGAGGAGGTCGAGGACGGTCCACGACGTGCGCTGCAGGTCGAGGCCGACCGGCTGACCCGGTGGCTCGACGGGCAGCGGGTGGGCACCGTCTACCCTTCGCCTGCGATGAAGTCCCACCGAGAGCTGCCTGTGCCCGCCGCTGCCCCGAGGGCCGCCCCGACCGAGGGGAGTGACGCCCCATGAGCCGCCAGCCCCCCGAGCAGCAGGCCCCGCCCGTCCAGCGGCTACGCGTGCGCTACGCCAAGCGCGGCAGGCTGCGCTTCACCAGTCACCGCGACTTCAGCCGCGCCTTCGAGCGTGCCGTCTTCCGGGCCCAGGTCCCGATGGCCTACTCCTCGGGCTTCAACCCGCATCCCCGGATCTCCTACGCCGGGGCCGCGCCGACGGGCTCGGCCAGCGAGGCCGAGTACCTCGAGATCGCGCTGGCGCAGGTAGTCGACGCGGCGGAGATCCACGCACTCCTCGACGAGTCGCTGCCCGAGGGCCTCGACGTCCTGGAGGTGGTCGACGCCGCCGACCTGGAGAAGGGTGGTCTCGCCGACCGTCTGGTGGCCAGCCGCTGGCTCATCGACACGGGCGCGGAGGAGACGCGGGCCCAGAGTGCGGTCGCCGCCTTCCTGGCCGCCGAGTCGGTGACGGTGGAGCGGATGACCAAGAAGGGCCTGCGCGAGTTCGACTGCCGAGCGGCCGTGGTCTCGCTGGCGGTCGCCGAGGCCGGCGCTGCCCCGGGTCGGCTTCGGCTCGACGTCGTGCTGCGGCACGGCGTCCCGTCGGTACGTCCCGACGACGTCCTGACCGGGATCAGGAGCCTCAGCGACCTCGACCTGGGCGGCCCCCCGCTGCTCACCCGGGTCGAGCAGGGCCCCCTGGACGAGGCCACCGGCGCCGTGGGCGACCCCCTCGCCCGCTGATCCGCACCGGCGGCCGAGGATCGCCGCGAATCGCCGGCGAAGCGCAGTCCCAGGAGGTCTGTGCGATACTCGTCACGGTTGGCGATCGACGCTCCCAGGTGCCGAGGACCAACCCGACGACGTTCTCGTCGGTTCGCCACGGCGGGTCGACACGGTGGGGACAGGTCGTCGCCAGACCGCGACGCGGCCCGGATCGGTGACAGCGATCCGACCAGGCCGCCGACCGCGGTAGGTGACCTCCGGCCCCCAGTGACGCACCGCGGAGGGTGTCGTTCGAACCACGAAGGCTTTGCACCGCGATCGGGACCACGGTCCCCGGATCTCCCGACCGGTGCCAGACACCACCCGGCCTGGGGTCGGGTGCGAGGAGCACCACATGGCTGACGACAACGCCGAGCAGAACACCGGCAACGAGGGCAGCGAGGGGTCCACCGGGCCGGACGCTCCCGAGCCCCCCGCGGGAGCCGAGGCGCCGCCCAAGGCCGCCAAGAGGGCGCCCGCGAAGAAGGCCGCCAAGAAGGCGCCGGCCAAGAAGGCCGCGGCGAAGAAGGCCGCGCCCACCGGCGACGAGCCGGCTCCCGAGGCCGGGGAGGCACCCGCCGAGAAGCCGGCGAAGAAGGCCGCCAAGAAGGCGCCGGCGAAGAAGGCGGCCCCCAAGGCCGCCAAGAAGGCGTCCGCGAAGTCGCCCGAGGAGGCCCCGGCGCCGCCCGAGCCGACGGCCTCCGAGAGCGGTGACGGACCTGCGGCACCGATGCCGCTCTTCCAGACTCCCGAGACGACCCCCGCGCCGCGCAAGCGGCGGGCGCCCGCCAAGAAGGCCGCTGCCGCGCCGGACGAGACGCTGCCGGAGACCGAGCCGTCCGGCACGAGCGCGGAGCAGGGCGCGGGTGACGACGACGGCGAGAAGCCCGCTCCCGCCAAGAAGACCACCCGCAAGCGGACCTCCTCGGCCAAGGCCGCTGCGTCTGGGGACAAGGAACGGCCGGGTGCCGACGACGAGCCCGACTCCTCGGGCCACCAGTCGGGCGGGTTGGGCGACGACTCCAGCACGGAGTCCGACCGGGGCACAGACAGGGGCTCCGAGAAGGGCTCTGAGAAGGGCTCTGAGAAGGGCTCAGAGAAGGACGCCGGGGACGACGACACGTCGTCGGGGTCGAAGGACTCCGACGAGGACGACAACGACGACGACAACGACAACGCCGAGGGCGGCGAGGGCCCCCGTCGCCGTCGGCGCCGCGGCGGTCGGCGTCGCCGCAAGAGCGGCGGGGGCGACGGCGGCAACGGCGGCGAGTCCGGCGACGGCAACCAGGGCAGCCAGGGCGGCGGCAACCAGGGTGGCGGCCAGAAGAATCAGAACCAGGCTGGCGCCAAGGACGAGGACGACGCCGACTCCGGCGACGGGTCCTCGCGCCGGCGCCGTCGTCGGCGCCGCGAGGGCGCCGACGGTGGGTCCGGCGGGGACGACCCCAACAACACCACGACCCGCGTGCGTCGCGCCCGCTCGCCCGAGGACGAGATCACCGCGGTCAGCGGCTCGACCCGGCTGGAGGCCAAGAAGCAGCGCCGTCGCGAGGGCCGTGAGGCCGGACGGCGTCGCGCCCCCATCGTGAGCGAGGCGGAGTTCCTGGCCCGCCGCGAGTCGGTCGAGCGCGTGATGACGATCCGCCAGCGCAAGGACCTGACCCAGATCGGCGTCCTCGAGGACAAGGTGCTCGTCGAGCACTACGTGGCGCGCGAGTCGCAGACCTCGCTGATCGGCAACATCTACCTCGGACGCGTGCAGAACGTCCTGCCGTCCATGGAAGCCGCGTTCATCGACATCGGCAAGGGCCGCAACGCGGTCCTGTACGCCGGTGAGGTCAACTGGTCGGCCCTCGGCCACAAGGACGGCGCACCGCGCAAGATCGAGTCGGTGCTCTCCTCGGGCCAGACGATCCTGGTCCAGGTCAGCAAGGACCCGGTCGGGCACAAGGGTGCTCGCCTGACCAGCCAGATCAGCCTCGCGGGCCGCTTCCTGGTCTACGTGCCCGACGGCACGACCAGCGGGATCTCCCGCAAGCTCCCCGACACCGAGCGGCACCGCCTCAAGACGCTCCTCAAGGAGGTCGTTCCGTCCTCGGCCGGTGTCATCGTGCGCACCGCGGCCGAGGGGGCCAGCGAGGATGAGCTCACCCAGGACGTCGAGCGGCTCAAGTCGCGCTGGGAGGAGATCGAGGCCAAGACGGGCAAGGGCAGCAAGGGGGGAGCCCCCCAGCTGCTGTACGGCGAGCCGGACCTCACGCTCAAGGTCGTGCGCGACCTCTTCACCGAGGACTTCGCCAAGCTCGTGATCTCCGGCGACGAGGTCTGGGAGACGATCAGCGGCTACGTCTCCGAGATCGCCCCCGACCTCGCACCGCGGCTGGAGAAGTACGACGTCGCCGACCACAACGGCGCCGACCTGTTCACGACGTACCGCGTCGACGAGCAGATCGCCAAGGCCCTGGACCGCAAGGTCTACCTGCCCTCGGGCGGCTCCCTGGTCATCGACCGCACCGAGGCGATGACCGTGGTCGACGTCAACACCGGCAAGTTCACCGGCTCCGGGGGCAACCTCGAGGAGACCGTCACCAGGAACAACCTGGAGGCCGCCGAGGAGGTCGTGCGCCAGCTGCGGCTGCGCGACATCGGCGGCATCATCGTCGTCGACTTCATCGACATGGTCCTGGAGTCCAACCGCGACCTCGTGCTGCGGCGCATGGTCGAGTGCCTCGGGCGCGACCGCACCCGGCACCAGGTCGCCGAGGTCACCTCGCTCGGCCTGATCCAGATGACGCGCAAGCGGATCGGCACCGGGCTGCTGGAGTCCTTCAGCGAGAACTGCCAGCACTGCCAGGGCCGCGGCGTCGTGGTCCACGACATGCCGATCGAGCCACGTCAGGGCGGCGACGACGACTCGCGCCGCGGTGGCGGAGGCGGCGGCCGTCGACGGGGCGGCCGTGGCCGCGGCCAGGACGACGACCAGCAGGGCTCGAGCCAGCGGTCCGGCGACTCGGGCGGCTCGGGGGACTCCGGTTCCCCGGCGCCGGCGTCGAAGCCGTCGCCCGCCGAGTTCGCGGCGATGGCGAAGGCCGAGCGTGCCCGCGAGGAGCAGGCACCGGCCGACGACGCCGCAGCGGCCGCTCCTGGTGGCCAGCAGGACGAGACCAGCCCAGCGGCCGAGCCGGCGGCGCCGAAGGTCGTGACCCGCACCCGTCGGGGCGCGAGCCGCACGGCACCGGTCTCTGCGACCTCTGCGACCCCTGCGGCCTCCGGGTCCACCGAGCAGACCGCGTCCTCCCAGCCGGCCGCGCCGGCCGCCGAGCCGGCCACGCCCGAGCCGGAGACCCCGGTCGCGACGCCGGCCGAGAGTCCGGCCGAGTCACCTGTGACCACCTCGCCGGCCGAGCCCGCGGCCCCCAAGGTCGTCACGCGCACCCGCCGTGGCGTCTCGCGCACCGTGGCGAGCGCGCCGTCGGAGCCCGTGGAGGCGGTGACTCCCAGCGCTCCGGTGACCCCGGTCCCGCCGGTGGCGACGCCCGACTCCAGCACGCCCGAGCCGCCGCGTGTGGTCACCCGCACCCGCGGGCAGGCAGCACGCCGTCCCGCGGCCCAGGCGACCGAGGCGACCGATGTGCCCACCATGGACGAGGCCGCTCCCGCAGCGGGCCAGATCGGCTCGCCGCCGGACTCCGGCGTCGTCGAGCCCTCGCTCGTCGACGTGGAGCCGGGGGAGCCGGTGACGGCCGCCGAGGGCGAGGACCCCGGGGCGGAGCCCACCACGGGCGCTGCCGAGCACGTCCCGGTCAAGCGCAAGGGCAGCGCGCGCAAGCGCTGAGCACCCCACGGGCGACGTCCCCGACCGGCTCGTTTTGCTGTCCGGGGACGTTGTCCGTAGCATTCATCCTTGGTGCGCCCGGCGTGCCGTCCTCTGACTGGCACCCATTCGCCACACGATGCCCGGTCCTTCGAGATGAGATCGTCTCGAGGTGCCGCGCGTGATGGTGGCCGACGTGCAGCAGACCCAGATGTGCCAGACGTGATTGTGAATCGACGAAGGAGACCGCGGTGTACGCGATCGTGCGCGCAGGCGCCAAGCAGCAGAAGGTCGCTGTTGGCGACGTCATCGAGATCGACAAGGTCACCACGCCCGTCGGCGAGACCCTGAGCCTTCCGGTCGTGATGGCCGTGGACGGCGAGACCGTGACCGCCACCGGCCTGGCCGACGCCGCGGTGACCGTCGAGGTGCTCGGCCTGACCAAGGGCCCCAAGATCGTCATCCAGAAGTACAAGAACAAGACCGGCTACAAGAAGCGCCAGGGTCACCGCCAGAAGTACACCCAGGTCAAGGTCACCGACATCAGCCTGTGAGCGACCGAGCCTCGGCTCGGACCCGCTCGCACCTCACGACACTCTCGACACCAAAGGGACTCCTCAGATGGCACACAAGAAGGGCGCCGCGTCCACCAAGAACGGTCGCGACTCCAACTCCCAGCGTCTCGGCGTCAAGCGCTACGGCGGCCAGACGGTCAACGCCGGCGAGATCATCGTCCGCCAGCGCGGCACCCACTTCCACCCGGGCTCCGGCGTGGGCCGTGGTGGCGACGACACGATCTTCGCGCTCATCGCGGGCTCGGTCGAGTTCGGCCGCAAGCGCGGGCGCCGCGTGGTCAACATCGTGCCGGGCGAGTGACCTGAGGCTCGCCAGCAGCACCACTCACAGCTTTCACTGAGAGGCGTCCCGGGCATCGGGGCGCCTCTCGGCATTTCCGCACCACCGAGGAGCACCCATGGCCATCCCCACCTTCGTCGACCGCGTCACGCTGCACGTCAGCGCCGGGCGTGGTGGCCACGGGGTCGCCTCGGTCCACCGCGAGAAGTTCAAGCCGCTGGGCGGTCCCGACGGCGGCAACGGCGGCCCGGGCGGCTCGGTGATCCTGCGCGTCGAGTCCGACGTGACGACCCTGGTCGACTACCACCACAGCCCGCACCGCAAGGCCGAGCACGGCGACCACGGCGGCGGCTCGCACAAGAACGGCTCCCACGGTGCCGACCTGGTGCTGCCGGTCCCCGACGGCACGGTCGTGGCCCACAAGAACGGTGAGGTCATCGCCGACCTCGTCGGTCCCGGCACCGAGCTGGTGATCGCCGAGGGCGGACGGGGAGGTCTGGGCAACGCCGCGCTGGCCTCGGCCAAGCGCAAGGCCCCCGGGTTCGCGCTGCTCGGCGAGCCGGGCGACGAGCTCGAGATCGTGCTCGAGCTCAAGGTGGTCGCCGACATCGGCCTGGTGGGGTTCCCCAGCGCCGGCAAGTCGAGCCTGATCGCCTCCATCTCCCGCGCACGGCCCAAGATCGCCGACTACCCGTTCACCACGCTCGTCCCGAACCTGGGTGTGGTCACCGGCGGCGAGGTGACCTTCACCGTCGCCGACGTGCCCGGGCTGATCGAGGGCGCCAGCGACGGGCGTGGCCTGGGCCACGACTTCCTGCGCCACGTCGAGCGCTGCGCCGCCCTGGTGCACGTGCTGGACACCGCGACGTTCGAGCCGGGCCGCAACCCGCTGGACGACCTGGACATCATCGAGCGCGAGCTCACCCAGTACGGCGGCCTCGAGGACCGGCCGCGGCTGGTGGCGCTCAACAAGGTCGACGTGCCGGACGGGCGCGACATCTCCGACATGGTGATCGACGACCTGGTGGCGCGTGGTCTGCGCGTCTTCCCAGTCTCGGCCGCGAGCGGCGAGGGGACGCGCGAGCTGGTCTTCGCGATGGCCGAGATCGTCTCCGCCGCCCGTGAGGAGCGGGCCGTCGAGGTGGCCCAGCGCATCGTGCTGCGTCCGCCGAGCGCCGACGGCGGCTCCGACTTCAGCGTCACCGAGACCGAGGACGGCTGGCGCGTGCGGGGCAGCAAGCCCGAGCGCTGGGTCCGCCAGACCGACTTCAGCAACGACGAGGCCGTCGGCTTCCTGGCCGACCGGCTCAACCGGCTGGGCGTCGAGACCCGGCTCGTCGAGCTGGGCGCCGTCGAGGGCGACGCCGTCCTGATCGGCGACCCCGACAACGCCGTGGTCTTCGACTTCAAGCCCGGCCTCGACGCGGGGGCCGAGAACCTCGCCCGCCGTGGCGAGGACACGCGTCTGAAGGAGAACCGACCGGCCCGCGAGCGGCGCCGTGCGATCGAGGACGCGATGGACGACCGCAGCGAGACCGAGACCCGCGCCGACGTCGCCCGCCGCCTCGACAAGCCCGAGGTCTACGGTCCCTCCTCCTACGACATCGGCACCGATGACGACCCCGACTGGCTCGAGGACGACCCCGGTGCCCGCTAGGGCCGAGGTCACGCAGGCCCGACGCATCGTCGTCAAGGTCGGCTCGTCCTCGCTCACCACTGCCGCCGGCGGGCTCGATCCCGCCCGCCTGCGCGCACTGGTCGATGTGCTCGCCGTGGCCCGCGCTGCCGGGGGCGAGGTCGTGCTGGTCTCGTCCGGGGCGATCGCTGCCGGTCTGGCACCCCTGGGCCTGACCCGGCGTCCCTCGGGCCTGCCCGCCCAGCAGGCCGCGGCGTCGGTGGGGCAGGGGCTGCTCGTGCACCGCTACACCGAGGAGCTGCGTCGCCACGACATCGTGGTCGGGCAGGTGCTGCTGACCCACGACGACGTGACCCGGCGCGCGCACTACCGCAACGCCGCCCAGACCTTCGACAAGCTCCTCGAGCTCGGCGTGCTGCCGATCGTCAACGAGAACGACACCGTCGCCACCGGCGAGATCCGCTTCGGCGACAACGACCGCCTGGCCGCCCTCGTGGCGCACCTGGTCAAGGCCGACCTGCTGGTGCTGCTCTCCGATGTCGACGGGCTGTACGACGGTCGCCCCAGCGACCCGGGCACCTCCCTGGTGCCCGAGGTGGTCTCGGCCGACGACCTCGACGGGCTGCGGATCGGCAGGACCGGCGCGGCCGGGCTCGGCACGGGTGGCATGCAGACGAAGGTCCAGGCCGCCCA
>NZZG01000085.1 GCA_002698575.1 Pimelobacter sp.
GGGCCCGGTGCCAGGTCGGCCTGTCCGGTGGTGCGCTGCTGCTGGCGGCCCGCAGCTATCGGCACGTGGGCGCCCGTGCGGCCCTGCGAGCCGGCGGTCTCGCCTGCTGGGCCGTGCTGGCCGTGGTGCTGTTCACGCGTGCCGGGTCCGGCCTCGCGACGGCCGCGGCCGTCGTGCCGGTGGTGCTCGGCTGCCTGGTCGTGCTGGTCGCCGTCGCCCTCGGTCGGGGCTGGCGCTCGGCCTGGTGGTCGCGGCGAGCCGAGGTCGCGGAGTCGCTGTGCGCGGCCTTCGGCGTCGGATCGGTCGTCGTCGCGGCGGGGCTGATGTCGGCCCTGTGGAATTGACAGATCCCAGGTTTAGCCCCTCGGGCCCCGGGCACAACCACCACTGTGCCGCTCCTCAGCCGGGCGGATGACCACAGCAGTTCCTACACACCACAGACTCTCAGGGTGGCCGACGCCGCTCGGGTTAGGAGAAGGCGACATGTTCGAAGCGGGCGAGTACGGCCAAGCAACCGGCGCACTGACCAAGGCCGCCGGCCTGGTCACCGACGCCAAGGCGGACTTCATCGGTCTCAGCAACAAGCTCAGCGGCGAGATCAACCAGATGCAGGGCAAGTGGGCGGGCCAGGGCGGCTCGGCCTTCTTCGTCCTCCACCAGACCTGGAGCGAGAAGCAGCGCACGATCGTCAGCGCCCTCGACGAGTTCGCCGAGTCCCTCACGTTGACCGAGCGCGACAACGTCAGCAACGACGAGCAGCAGATGTCCAACATGAACAACCTGCTCAACAAGCTCGGCTGAGCCCACCTCCTCACTCTTCGCCACACGAAAGGACCACTGAGATGCACGACGGAATCCGCGTCAACCACACCGCGCTGATCCAGGGCGCCGGCGCCATGAAACAGGGCGTCACCGACATCAACAACCGGCTCAACCAGCTCGAGGGTGAGCTCAAGCTCCTGCAGAGCGACTGGACCGGTGAGCAGCAGGCCTCCTACCACGCGGCGAAGGCCAAGTGGGACAAGGCCATCCAGGAGATGGCGGCGCTGCTCAACGAGACCCAGCTCGCGGTCGGCCAGTCCCAGGAGGACTACCTGAGGGCCGACCAGAACGGCGCCGCTCGCTTCCAGTGAGTCGCCGGCGCGAAGGCCCGACGAGGGGGCCGACACCATCTGCGTGTCGGCCCCTTCGCGCGCCGTCACGATGACGTTGGATGATGCGCACGCACGGGCCTGACGCCGGCCCCGACGAGATCCGAGGAGCACGATGAGTCAGACCCAGGCCGGAGCCTCCGGTCTCGTGCGGGTGACGGTCGCCTCCGGCAGCCGTCGTGTCGACCTCGTCCTGCCCGGGGCGATCCCCGTCGCCGAGCTGGTGCCCGAGCTCGCCCGCAGCGTCGGCCTGCTCGACTCGGCCACCGTGTACGCCGGCTACCGGCTCGTCACGTCCGACGGACGTCGCCTCGAGGGCGACTCGGGGCTGACCCTGCAAGGCGTCGAGGACGGCTCGGTGATCACCGTCAGCGCGGGTGTCGACGACGACACCATCGCCGTCTACGACGACGTGGTCGAGGCGATGACCGACGTCGTGGAGCACGACCTCAAGCCCTGGGAGCCGGCATCGGGACGCCGTACGGCGTTGTCGGCGGCGTCGCTGCTGATGGCTCTCGGTGCCGCTGCCCTCTTCATCCAGTCCGACACCGGGCTGGCCGCCGTCGCCGGCGCCGTCCTCGCGGGCGCGCTCACGGCGGCGGCGATCGTGCTGTCCCGGGCCCAGGGCGAGCCCGAGGCGGCCGTCACCGTCGCCTGGATGGCCGTGGGCTACGCCGCCGTGTCAGGTCTGCTGCTCACCGACCTCGGCCTGCCGGCTCCCGAGGACGACTACGCCGAGGCGCTGATCGCCTCCGGCGCCGGCGTCGCGGTGGTGGGAGTGTGCTGCCTCGTCGGGATCGGCGTGGGTCGCGCCCTCCTGGTCCCGGCCGTGGTGATCGGCGCCGTCGCCGTCCTCACCGGCACGCTGGTGCAGGGCACCGACCTCGCTCCGGAGGTGGTCCTGACGGTCGTGCTGACCTTCCTGGTCCTGATCGGCAGCATCTTTCCCTGGTTGGCGCTCGGCGCGACGAGCACCACCGTCGACCAGCTCTACTCGGCCGAGGACGTCACGGCGGACCCCGAGGAGCTGGACCCGGTCCGGATCGCGGCCGACGCGCGCCTGGCGCACGAGATCCTCGTCGCGATCTCGGCCACCGTGGGGCTCCTGCTCGTGCTGGTCGCGCCCCTGGCCGTGACGCGCGGGCTCGACGGCACCCTGCTCGTGGTCGTGGCGTGCCTGGTCGTGATGCTGCGCACCCGCCAGTACCGCACCGGCTCCGAGGTCCTCGTCGGCCTGGCCTCGGGGATCCTCGGACTCGCCTCGATGGCGGTCGCGCTGCTGGTCCACTGGCCGCAGTGGCGCCCCGCGACCGCGGTGGTCCTGGCCCTCGCCGGGGCCCTGCTCCTCGTCTCGACCCTCTCGCCCTCCGGACCGTCGCTGCGGCGCGGGCGCTTCGGCGACGTGCTGGAGACCGTGGCCCTGCTGTCCCTGCTGCCGCTGCTGGTGCTGGCCTCCGGGCTCTTCGACAAGATCAACGGCTGAGCCGCGCCATGGCCACGAAGAAGGACCTCGTCGAGGCCTACTCGTTCAGTCGACGACGGCTCGTCACGGCCTTCGTCTCGGGCGCTCCCGGCGGGCGCGAGGTGGAGCCGGCCCGTCCCGGACGGGCGGTCATCGGCGGCATCGCGATCGCGGTCCTGCTGCTCGCTGGTGCGGCGGTCCTGAAGATCATCGGCTCACCCGTCGACCTGGATCCCGACCAGGCGCAGCTCATCAGCGAGAAGGAGAGCGGCGCCGACTACGTCCTGATCTCGACGCAGGGCGAGGAGGGCCTCCAGCTTCGACCCGTCATCAACATCACCTCGGCGATGCTGCTCCTCGGTGCCGACATCGAGCCCCTCGTCGTACCCCGCGACAAGCTCACCGACCTGGAGCCCGGGGAGCAGATCGGCATCCTCCAGGCACCGGCGACCCCGCCACCGGTGTCCGGGCTGATCGGGAGCGGCTGGACCGCCTGCACCGGAGAGGTCGGGGGATCGCCCGTGGGGCTCAAGGTCCGCGTCTCCCGCGACCCGCAGGTCGTGCCGACCCCCGACGTCAGCCTCGTCGTGCGAGCGGTCAGCGACGATCCCGACGAGGACGGCACAGTCTACCTCGTCTCCGAGTCGGCGCGTGGGGCCGACGACGGGCAGCCGCGGGCGTACGCCTACGAGATCCCCGGCGATCCCGGCGGCGTCCTGGGCAACGTCACCTCCAGCGGCGAGTCGCAGGCGGTCGAGGTCCCGGCGCAGTGGTTGACCACCTTCCCGTCCGGTGGGCCCCTGGCGCTGAGCACCTTCGGCCTCACCCCGAACCAGCTCGGCGAACCCTTCCCCGGACGCCCCGGTGACGGTCCGTTCAACGACGCGGTCGTCGGCGACGTCGTCGAGATCGGCGATGCCGGGGACCAGCGCTACCTGCTGAGCGCCGACGGGTCCGCGGTGCGGCTCGACGACTTCGCGGCGCGCGTCTACGCAGGGGTGCTGCCGAAGAAGTTCGACCGTGAGCCCATCGACGGGGGCAACGCCCTGCCGGCAGGCCTCGAGCGGGACCTGCCGTCCTTGAGCAACGCGTCCTGGCCACCGGCCCCGACGACCGAGCCGCCCAGCGGCGAGTACTGCTCCGTCCTGCGAGCGGGACCGGGGCTCACCCCGTCGGTCGTCCTCGCGCGTACGGTCCCGGGCGGACCCGCCTCGGCCGTCGGCATCGAGGCCGACGACCGCCTGCCCACGGTCGACGCCGGCGCCGGCGCTTTCGTCAGGTCGGGCGGGTGGTCCGATGCCCAGGCACCCACCCGGGTGCTGCTCGACGACCGGGCCATCGCCTACGGCGTGGCCGGACAGACCGAGCAGGACAACCTCGGCTACGCGGCGGTGGAGGCCGAGGTCGTGCCCGACAGCTGGTTGGAGCTCTTCGACCCGGGCGTCCTGCTGAGCATCGAGGCCGCCCAGTGCCCACCGACCTCGGTGGCGCTGGACGAACCGTGCGCATGAGGTCCCGACGGATCGCCCTCACCTCGGCGGGGGTCCTCCTGGCCGGTTCGCTGGTCGTGGCGGGCGGAGCCCCGTCGTACGCCATCGACGGCGACGAGTGCCTGGACATCAACGAGGTGGGCGAGCCGGGGGAGAACGACGTCACCCAGTTCGCGGCGGACGGATCGCCGGCCAGCGCGCTGCAGGTGGCAGCGACACAGCAGCGGGTCACCGAGCTGACCGGCAAGGTCGCGGGGGACGGGGTGACCGTGGCGGTGCTCGACTCGGGAGTGCTGAGCACCGGCGGGCTCCTCGACGTCGAGGCCGGACCGCCGGCGCCCGGGGCGAGCCGCACCCGCGACCTGGTGTGGCACCAGGGGACGCTGCTCGCCGGGATCATCGCGGGAGCCCCCGACGAGGGCACCGGATCGCCGGTGGGGATCGCCCCCGGGGCCACGATCTACGACCAGCGGATCTACGACACCGGCGCGGACGACGACGACCTGACCCAGGTCGACGCCGATGCTCTCGCCGACGGCCTGGAGGCGATCGCTCCTCGCGTGGGCAGGGGCGGCATCCGCATCGTCACGATCGGCGTGCGGGTGCCCGCCGACACACCGCGCCTGCGCGCGGCCGTCGAGCGGGTGACCGAGCGGGGCGCGATCGTGGTCGCGGCGTCCGGCGAGCGCACCGACCTCGACGCGGAGTCACCCGAGGCGGTCTTCCGGGCGGGGGAGGACCGCGCCGAGTCGACCTGGCCGGCGGGCTACGCGCGTTCCACCGAGGAGGAGGACGCCATCCCCGGGGTCCTCTCGGTCACCACCACCGGAGCGCCCGGCGACGGCGGCGAGGACGCCGCACCGGAGGGCCTGATCCTCTTCAGCTCCGCCATCGACGTCGCCGCACCGTCACGCGGGGCGGTCTCCATCGCCCTGAACGGTCGCTACTGCTCGACCTACGTCGCGTCCACGGCGGTCGCCGCCGCGGAGGTCTCCGGTGTGCTGGCCCTGTTGATGACGGCTTACCCGAAGGATCGCCGCGAGCAGGTCATCACCCGCCTCGAGGCGACCGCCTCGGGGGCGACCCGGGTGGACCCGGCGACTCCCAACACGCGCACCGGACGGGGCGTCGTGCAGCCGTTCGAGGCGCTCACCCGTCCGCTGTCGCCCGACCGCCGCGGGGCTCTGCCCTTCGGTGCGCCGCCGGAGCGGGAGGCCGTCCCGGCGCAGCTGCCCGAGGCGGCTCCCGACGTGCTCGCCTCGACCCGGGACAACGCCGTGTGGTGGGGCCTCCTGGGTGGAGGGGCGCTCGTCGTGCTCGCGCTGCTGCGACCCGTGCTGTCGCGCCGCCACTAGCCGCGACACGCTACGAGGGTCCGGCACGGATCACTCCGCACTCGTGCGGGCGATCCCGACGAGGTTGCGGACCGGGCCCGCCGGCGGCTGCCGGGCACCGGCCCAGACGGCCCGGAAGGCTCGCTGCAGCCGAAGGGCCGTGGGGACCTCGACGAGATGGCCCAGGTCGAGGTCGCGGGCGACGACCCGTCGGCTGAGGAAGGCCGCCGACCCACCGGCCAGGACGGTGGCGCGCACCGCGGTGGCGGTGGTGAGCTCGGCGACGGCGGGGCCGGGAGCGAGCCCGTGCGCAGCGAGGGCCGACTCCAGCACGTCCCGGGTGCCGGACCCCTGCTCCCGCTGCACCAGCGCGAGCTCGGAGACCTGCGCGGCAGTGAGCGGCGTACGACGCCGGCTGAGCGGGGTGCCGGGGGCGACCACCAGGACCAGCTCGTCCTCGGCGACGGCCGTGTGCCGCACCCCGGACGGCGTGCCGCCGCCCTCGACGAAGCCCAGGTCGGCCCTCCCGTCGCGCACCGCATCGATCACGCGGGTGCTGTTGGACGCGGTCAGGCTCACGGTCGTCGGCGTCACCCCCTCCGTCAGCTGACGATGACGCAGCTGCACCAACCACCGAGGGATCAGGGTCTCGGCGATGGTCATGCTCGCCCACACCGACAGGTCGCGGTCGTGGTCGTCCCGGAGTCCGTCGATCACCGCCTCGAGCTCGTCGGCGACCGACAGGAGATGGGCGGCGCGTTCGACGACGACGACGCCCGCATCGGTCAGCTCGGACCCGCGCGGACCGCGGCGCACCAGCCCGAGTCCGGTGACGGCCTCCATGGTGCGCACCCGCTCCGAGGCGGCCTGCTGGGTGGTGCCCTGGGCGCGGGCCGCCGCACCGATGCTGCCGAGGCGTGCGACGAGCACCAGCAGGCGCAAGCCGTCGAGGTCGGGGACATGAGGGGTCACAGGGTCGACCTTAGCCTGGACACAAGGCGTGCTTGTGGACCCACAGTGACGGAGGGCCTACTCGGTGCCCGCCGCGAGCCGGATCCTGGAGGCATGACCACGACGACGATCGCTGCGCCCGCTCTGACGGCGTCGGTGGCCGGGCCCCGACCCAGCCTGGCGAGTTTCGGCCCCAACTGGTTCGCCTGCGTCATGGGGACCGGGATCGTCGCCAACGCCGCCGCCACGCTGCCGGTGCAGCCGTCGGGACTGCTCGAGGCGGCCCGTGTCGTGTGGGTCCTGGACGTCGCGCTCCTGCTGGTCGTGCTGACGGCCACGGCCGTGCACTGGCTGCACCACCCGGTCGCGGCCCGCGGTCACCTCGACGACCCCACGATGGCGCACTTCTACGGCGCGCCGGCGATGGCCCTCCTGACGGTGGGTGCAGGCGCGTTGCTGGTGGGCCAACCGCTGATCGGGACCGAGGCCGCCATCGCTGTGGCCGCCGTGCTGTGGTCCGCAGGCACCGTGCTGGGTCTCGCCACCGCCGTCGTCGTGCCCTACCGGGCCTTCACCACCCACCGGGTCGGCGTCGACGCCGCCTTCGGCGGATGGTTGATGCCCGTCGTCCCCCCGATGGTGAGCGCCGCGACGGGACCGCTGCTGATCGCCCACCTGCCGGCCGGCGACCTGCGACTCACGCTGCACCTCGCCTGCCTGATGATGTTCGGCCTGACCCTGGTGGCCAGCCTGATGATCATCACGCTGATCTGGGGCCGGTTGATGCACCACCAGGTCGGCGCCGCGGCCGCGGTGCCCACCCTGTGGATCGTGCTGGGTCCGCTCGGGCAGTCGATCACCGCCTCGCACACCCTCGCGGTCACCGCCCCCGCGTCCCTGCCGGCGCCGTACGGGGATGCGGTCGCGACCCTGGACGTCCTCTTCGGGGCGCCCATGTGGGGCTTCGCCCTGTTGTGGGCCTCGCTCGCCCTCGCGCTCACGGTGCGGGCGGCCCGGACCACGCCGGCCGGGTTGCCGTTCACCCTCACCTGGTGGTCGTTCACGTTCCCCGTAGGCACGCTGGTGACCGGTACGTCGGGACTGGCGGCCGCGACCGGGGCGCCGTTCCTGGTCGTCGCGGCCGTGGCGCTGTACGTCGCGCTCGTCGTGGCCTGGCTCCTGGTGGCGTCCCGGACCCTGCGGGGCGTCTGGTTCGGCCACCTGCTGCGCGACCCGGGCACGGGACCTGCCGTAGCGTCGCGGGCATGACGGATCAGAGCATGCGCGAGCGGATGCTCGCCGGTGAGCCCTACATCGCCGATGACCCGGAGATCGCCCGCGACTCCGCGAGGGCGATGCGCCTGACCCACGCGATCAACCTCGCCGACCCGACCGATGCCGAGACCTTGCGCGCGCTCTTCACCGAGCTGCTCGGGGACTACGGCGACGGCGCGGAGATCCGCCCGCCGTTCCGGTGCGACTACGGGTTCCAGACGACCTTCGGCGCACGCTCGTTCGCGAATTTCGGGCTGGTCGTCCTGGACGTCGCCACCGTCACGGTCGGCGACGACGTCCAGCTCGGACCCCACGTGCAGCTCCTCACCGCCACCCATCCCCTCGAGCCCGGACCCCGCCGCGACAAGTGGGAGGCGGCCGAGCCGATCACCATCGGCGACAACGTGTGGCTCGGCGGCGGCGTGATCGTCTGCCCGGGGGTCACCATCGGCGAGAACACCGTCGTCGGCGCCGGCTCGGTCGTCGTGGCCTCGCTTCCGGCGAACGTCGTCGCGGTCGGGGCGCCGGCCAAGGTCATCAGGCAGCTCTGATCTGAGACAGAGATGACCGTCGCTCGATAGGTCGGCCCCCGGCGGGCTGGAGGAGGACGCAAACCCCAGAGCAGTTGTCTACGTGAACCCTCGTGCGCGGATCGACTGTGATGCGGGGGTGCGTCGGTCGCGGTGGTAAGTCGCGCTCGCGTGCCACGTCAGCCTCCACGGTTGACTCGAAGGCTGGTGCCACCTGATGGCACGAACCTTCGAGTGAAGACGAGGTACTCGCCAATCCTGCGGCTTGTGCGGTTGATCGGATCAACCCACGTGATGCAATCCACCGCACAGAGCTTTGCCCGCGTCCTTCTGGGCGGTGCGACGCGCCTTGTACGAGTGTTCTGAGCTCCTTGGTCTAGGTCCTCATGGGGTAGGTCTGGCCGGTGGCGTGGGCTTGGTGGTGGTGGAAGGGGCACAACAGCACCGCGTCGCGGGTGTTCGTGCCACCGCCCTGCGACCAGGCCTGGGTGTGGTGGACGTGGCAGAACGCCCCGGGGATGTCGCAGGAGGGGTGTTGGCAGTGCTGCTGCTCGACGAGCAGCGCGAGGCGTTGGGCTGGGGTGTGGAACCGGGTGCCTCGGCCGAGATCGAGGACATGCCCGCCCGTGTCCATCACCGCGGGGAACACCCTCGCCTCGCAGGCGAGGCGGATGAGCTGCCCGGGCGAGACCCCGGTCCCCTTGTCGGTGTGGCCGGCCTTCTCCGCACCCTGGGTGAACGTCTCGGCCTCGGCGGTGATGACCACGGTCGCGGCGAGTCCGCCCTGCTTCGGGAGGCCGTCGAGGGGGTAGCGCTCGATGTACTCCATGAA
>NZZG01000086.1 GCA_002698575.1 Pimelobacter sp.
GAGGAGCTCGGCCGGATCCGCTACCGGGGCCGCGACGACCCTCAATACTGGATCCGACGGCCGGCTGCGGAAGGATCGCCGCGCATGCTGATCGTGGCGGGGGTCCACGGCGACGAGCGCGCCGCCCTGCTCCACCTCGCCGCGGCCGGGGTCCGAGCCGCCGCCGGGCGCCCCTTCCTGGAGACCGGATCAGCGGTCGCGCCGCACGTGCGCGTCACGTCGGGACTGGTGGCTCCCGAGGACGCCGACGAGGTGGCCGCAGCGCTGGCCGGGGCCGCGGCTCACTAGTGTCCCGCCCAGTGCACGGCGGCGATGCGGCGTCATACCGGGCTCGTCTCGCTACTCCTCGGGCCGCTCGGGTCGCTGCCGGCGCTCCCGGTTCATCTCTCCCACGTCGTGCTCGATCTGCTCCGCACGCTTGCGCTCGAACAGCAGGATCAACACGGCCACACCCACGAGCACGAGGACTGTCACGATCACCTCGAACAACGTCATGTCCCATGATCACGCGGCCGGGACGAGTGACAACACACCCGGGAGGGCCAACGCGCGGACGGGTGCGCTGGCGGCGGACCGACTCGTCGGCACCTGGGAGATGCGCGACGCCCGGCGTGGTGGCGGCCGTGGTGGACGCCGTACGTCCCGCTCTTCCTCACGCTCATTCACCCCCACCGGTGTGGAACCCCGGCCGCCGCAGCGGCAAGCCTGGACGAGGAGCCGGCGCTCGGCCGGTTCCGAGATGTCTGGAGGAAGCACCATGAAGGCAGTGACATGGCAGGCGCCGCGCAAGGTAGCGGTGCAGGACGTCCCGGATGCCAAGATCATCGACCCGACAGATGCTGTGATCCGGGTGACCACGACGGGGTTGTGCGGCTCCGACCTGCACCTCTACGAGCCGCTCTCCCCCTTCATGACCCCCGGTGACGTGGTCGGCCAGGAGCCGATGGGGATCGTCGAGGAGGTCGGCAGCCAGGTGCAGGACCTCAAGATCGGCGACCGGGTGGTCGTCCCGTTCAACGTGAGCTGCGGCTCGTGCTGGATGTGCGGCCAGGGACTGCACAGCCAGTGCGAGACCACCCAGAACCGTGACCAGGGAACCGGCGCGAGCCTCCTCGGCTTCAGCAAGCTCTACGGCCAGGTCACCGGCGGGCAGGCGGAGTACCTCCGTGTCCAGTTCGCCGACTTCCTTCCCGTGAAGGTGCCGGAGGGGCCCTCCGACGACCGCTTCGTCTACCTCTCCGACGTGCTCCCCACCGCCTGGCAGGGGGTGCAGTACGCCGACGTCCCCGACGGTGGCACGCTGCTCGTGCTCGGCGCCGGTCCGATCGGCGACATGGCTGCCCGGATCGCGATGCACGCCGGACGCCGGGTGATCGTCGCGGACCGGGTCCCCGAGCGGCTGGCGCGAGTCAGCGCCCGCGGGGCCGAGACCATCGACATCGACGCGGTCGACGACCTCGCCGAGGAGGTGCGCTCCCGCACCGCCGGGCGCGGGGCCGACGCGGTGATCGACGCGGTCGGCATGGAGGCCCACGGCAACCCGGTGGCGGAGAAGCTCATCAAGGCGGTAGGCCTCCTGCCCGACGCGGTGGCCGAGCCCCTGATGCTCAAGGCCGGCTTCGACCGGCTCGCCGCCCTGCACAGCGCGGTCGACGCCGTCCGACGCGGCGGCACGGTCTCGGTGCTCGGCGTGTACGGTGGGGCGGCCGACCCGATGCCGCTCATGCAGATGTTCGACAAGCAGGTGCAACTGCGGATGGGTCAGGCCAACGTCCGTCGCTGGACCGACGACATCCTCCCGCTCCTCGTCGACGACAGCGATCCCTTGGGCACGGAGTCGTTCGCCACCCACCGGTTGCCGCTGTCGGAGGCACCGCAGGCATATGCGTCGTTCCGCGACAAGGAGGATGGCATGGTCAAGGTGGTCTTCACTCCCTGACGACGCGAGTCCTCGATCGAGCCTGCCCCTCGGGACGCGACGAACGGCACCTGCCCCCCCCGGAGGGGGCAGGTGCCGTTCGCTTGCTCGGTGCGGAGCCGGCGGGTCAGGCCGGGAACGAGCCGCCCGACGCCGCGAGGTCGCGCAGCCGGTCTTCTTGATCTGCTGGACGACGCCGAAGGCCATGGCGAGCGCCTTCTCAAGGTCTCCTTGCCCTTGATGATCTCGACCAGCGGCATCTTGTCCACGGGGGAGAAGTGCAGGCCGATGAAGTCGGCAGGGCGGTCGACGCCCTGGGCGAGCTCGGTGATCGGCAGGGTGGAGGTGTTGGAGCACAGCAGCGCATCGTCGTTGACGAACGGCATGATCTCGGCGAACACCTTGGCCTTGAGGGCCGGGTCCTCGAAGACGGCCTCGATGACCAGGTCGCAGCCGGTCAGGTCCGCCGGGTCAGCGGTCGGGGTGATCCGGCCCAGCATCTCGGCCGACTTCTCCTCGGTGAGCTTGCCACGGCTGACGCCCTTGGCGTTGAGCTTCTCCGAGTAGGCCTTGCCCTTGTCGGCGTTCTCCTGCGAGACGTCCTTGAGCACGACCTCCATGCCCGCGCGGGCGCACGAGTAGGCGATGCCCGCGCCCATCATGCCGGCGCCGAGGACGCCCACCTTGACGGCGCGGTAGGGCTCGATGCCCTGCGGACGCTCCGTGCCGGCGTTGATCGCCTGCAGGTCGAAGAAGAACGCCTGGATCATGTTCTTCGAGCCCTGGTTGACGATCAGGTTCGTCAGGTAGCGCGACTCGATCCGCGAGGCGGTGTCGAAGTCGCGGCTGGCGCCCTCGACGGCCGCGCTCAGGATCGCGCGGGCGGCGGGGTACACCGCGCCCTTGGTCTGCTTGCGCAGCAAGGCCGGGAACGCGGGCAGGAACGACGCGAGCGCCGGGGACTTCGGGTTGCCACCGGGCATCTTGTAGCCGGGAGCGTCCCAGGGGTTCTGCGTCGCCTCGGGGTTGGCCTTGATCCATGCCTTCGCAGCCGGGACGAGCTCGTCCTGGGTGGCGACCAGCTCGTCGACCAGGCCCTTCTCCTTGGCCGCTCCGGCCTTGAACTGGGCACCGGTGAGCAGGAAGTCCATCAGGCCGGCCTGGAGACCGAACTTGCGGACCATGCGGGTCACCCCGCCACCGCCGGGCAGCAGGCCGAGGCTGGACTCCGGCAGACCCACGGTGACCTTGGGGTCGTCGACCGCGATGCGGTGCTGGGCGGCCAGGCAGATCTCGAACCCGCCACCGAGTGCGGCGCCGTTGATGGCCGCCACGACCGGCTTGGGAAGGAGCTCGAGGCGACGCAGGGCGGCCTTGACGTTCTCCGACATGGCGAAGACCGAGGCGGCGTCGTCCGGTCCGGCCTGGACCATGCCCTTGAGGTCACCGCCGGCGAAGAAGGTCTTCTTCGCGCTCGCGATGACGACTCCGGCAACGGCGTCGGGGTCTGCCGCGAGCTCGTCCTCGAGCCGGTCGACGGCCGCCTTCATCGAGGAGATGTAGAGGTCGTTCATCGTGTTGGCCGACTGGTTGGGATCGTCCAACGTGAGGGTGACGATGTTGTCGGCGTCCTTGTCGTAGCGGACCGACGTCTGGGTGTCAGTGGTGGTGCTCATGCGTGAGTGGTTCCTGTCTCAAGTCGTTGTCGTACGGCGGGGTGGTTGCGGTCGGCGCTCGGCCTGCGGCGTCTCGATGCGCCGATCGCTCGCAAGCTCGCCTCTCGGCTGCTCGACGACCAGCTGTCGCGACTGATCGTCGACTCGTCGGAGCGCGGAGCGCTCAGACGAGCTCGACGATCGTCGCGATCCCCATGCCGCCACCGACGCAGAGCGTGGCGAGGCCGCGCTTCTGGTCGCGGCGCTCGAGCTCGTCGATGAGCGTGCCGAGGATCATCGCGCCGGTCGCGCCGAGCGGGTGACCCATCGCGATCGCGCCACCGTTGACGTTGGTGATCTCGTCGGAGATGCCCATGTCGCGCATGAAGCGCATCGCCACGGCGGCGAACGCCTCGTTGATCTCGAAGAGGTCGATGTCCTTGACCTCGAGGCCGGCCTTGCCGAGCGCCTTGCGGGCAGCCGGAGCCGGGCCGGTGAGCATGATCGTCGGGTCGGCGCCCGAGACGGCCATCGAGATGATCCGGGCGCGCGGGGTGAGGTTCAGCTCGGAGCCGATCGCCTCGGTGCCGATCGCCATCAGGGCGGCGCCGTCGACGATGCCCGAGGAGTTGCCGGCGTGGTGGACGTGGTCGATCTTCTCCAACCAGTGGTACTTCTCCAGCGCGACGTCGTCGAAGCCGGCGTCCTTGCCGATCTGGGCGAAGCTGGGCTTGAGCCCGGCCAGACCCTCGACGGACGTGTCGGGGCGGATCGTCTCGTCGGTGTCGAGGACGGTCAGACCGTTGAGGTCGGTGACCGGGATGACCGAGTTGGCGTGGTAGCCGTTGGCCCACGCCTTCGCGGCGCGGTGGTGGGACTCGGCCGCGTAGGCGTCGACGTCCTCACGGCTCCACCCCTCGATCGTGGCGATCAGGTCCGCGCCGATGCCCTGCGGGACGAAGCCCGTGGTGAGCGCGGTGGCCGGGTCCTGCGCCCAGGCGCCACCGTCGGAGCCCATCGCGACGTTCGACATCGACTCGACGCCGCCGGCGAGGATCAGGTCCTCCATGCCGCCGCGGATGCGGCCCGCGGCCTGGTTGACGGCCTCGAGGCCCGAGGCGCAGAAACGGTTGAGCTGGACCCCGGCCACGGTGTCGGGGTAGCCGGCCGCGAGAGCGGCGGTCTTGGCGATGTCGCCACCCTGCTCGCCGATGGGCGAGACGACCCCGAGCACCACGTCGTCCACGCGTGCGGGGTCCAGGTCGGGGTTGCGCTTGCGGACCTCGTCGAGGAGCCCGACCATCAGGTCGACGGCCTTGACCTCGTGGAGCGATCCGTTGGCCTTGCCCTTGCCGCGCGGAGTGCGCAGGTGGTCGTACACGAATGCTTCTGCCATGACCTCGTCCTTGAGCTGGGAGTGGATGCGGGTTGGTGCGGGTGGGCGCCGCGCGTGGGGCGCCTTGCCTCCCACGATTGTGACACCAATACTGTCATCATCGTCAAGGGTGGTCGGACAGTGATCGGAGTCACGTGGTGAGCCAGGCCGGTGAGCGCCACGGGGTCGAGGCGGACCCCGAGGTCCTGCTCACCCTCGACGAGCTGACCGCCCGGGTCGGGCTCAGCGTGCGCAACGTGCGCTTCTGCACCTCGCGCGGCCTGGTCCCTCCCCCGCTCCGCCAGGGACGGTCGGGCTACTACACCGCGGAGCACGTCGCTCGGCTCGAGCTGGTCCAGGAGCTGCAGGCCCACGGCTTCACGCTGGCCGCGATCGAGCGCTACGTCAGCGCCCTGCCCGCGGACGCCGAGCCCGAGGACATCGCTCTGGCCCGCACCATGCTGGCCCCCTGGCAGTCGGACCTGCCGGTCGACATGGAGCGCTCGGAGCTGAACCGGCGGGCTGGCCGACCCCTCAGCGACCAGGACATCGCCACCCTCGTCGCGCTCGGCATCGTGCGCGTGCGAGAGGACCGCTTCCTCGTCGCACGCACGCAGCTCGGCGTCGGCGTCCAGCTCCTCGAGCTCGGGTTCCCCCGCGAGGTGGCCGAGGCGGCTCGGGCGATCTACCTCGACCACGGCCGCCAGATGGCCGAGGAGCTGCACGTCCTGATCGCCGAGCAGCTGGCCCCGCGCTACGAGTCGGGCGACCACCACCGGTTCCAGGCGGTGATGGAGCGGCTCAAGCCCCTGGCCGTCGGTGGACTCGTGACGGCGTACGAGAACGCCGTGGCCCGCGCCGCCCGGATCGCCTCACGGACCCTGCGCTGACCCGTCCGGGAGGGCCTCAGGGGAGGACCGAGCGCACCCGCTCGGTGAGCCAGCGCTGAAACTGCAGGGCGGTGTCGACGATCGGGTCGGCCGGATCGGCGCCACCGAGCACCCGCACCTCCCACACGCCGTACCAGGCGACGTAGAGACCCACGACTAGCAGCAACCCCCCGGTCACGCGCGGCAGCCACTGCCCGGCCCTGCGCAGGCCACCGACGAAGGCTCCCGAGGCGAGCGCGACCGCCACCGCGGCGACACCGACCACGGCACCCATCCCGGCCGCGTAGGTGACGAACAGGGCCAGGCCGTCCACGAACTCGTCGCTGCGCAGGCTCGTCACCACGATCGCGAGGAAGGGACCCACGGTGCAGGTCAGCGAGGCGACGGCGTAGACCACGCCGTACCCGAAGGTGGCGAGGGCGCCGTGGCCCGCGGCGCGGCGCAGGTGGATCGCCGGCAGCCGGATCTCGCGGCCCGAGACCAGGTAGACCCCCACCGCGGCGAGCAGCACGCCGGTCGCGGCGGTCACGTAGGGCAGGTACTCCTGGACTCCGCTGGCCAGGGGCTGGACCAGCAGGCCGAAGGCCCCGAAGACGAGCACGAAGCCGGCCGTCATCAGCAGCGTCGCGACCAGCGCCCGCGACACCGCCGCGCCGGAGCGCCGTACGGCGATCGACGTCGCGCCGCCGGACGCGGTGGACCCCGATGCCTGCGCGGTCGCGGCGAGGGCGCTCTCCTGCGGCAGCACCACCAGGGAGAGGTAGGCCGGCAGCAACGCGAAGCCGCAGGGGTTGAGGGCGGCCAGGCCACCGGCGGTGAAGGCCAGGGTCAGCGCGGCGGTGTCCACGGTCGCGCGACGGGTCAGCCGGCGACGTCGGCGACCACGGCGGAGAGCGCGTCGTCGTTGGCGTAGCCGGTGCGCAGCGCCTCGCCTCCCGCGGCGTCGAGGACGACGAACGAGGACTGCTCGGAGATGCCGAAGCGTTGGTAGAGGTCACCGCCGGGGTCGCTCAGGTGGGTGAGCCCGGGCACGTCGTCGGCGAAGGCCCGGATCGCGTCGGTGCCGTCGAGTCCGCCGACCCCCACGAACGCGACGTCATCGCCGTACTGGTCGGCCAGACCGGTCACCGTCGGGACCTGACTCTTGCACACCGCGCACCAGGGGGCCCAGAACCACAGCACGACCGGTCGACCCGCGACCGAGGCGCCGTCGAAGGCGTCGCCGGAGACCGTGGTCGCCTGGAACTGCAGGGCCGCCGGTACGACGGGCTCGGGAGCGGCCTCCTCGGTCTGCTGCGTCGTGCCGTCCTTGTCTCGCTCGTCGCCCTTGTCGCCCTCCTCGCCCTTGCCCCCCATGTCGGACGAGGAGGACTCGGCAGGGCTCGCCGGCGTGGCGGGCGACGGGGTCTGCGAGGCGCTGGACGCCGACGGCTCCTCGCTCGCGTCGCTCACCTCGGCTCCCCCGCACGCAGCCAGGGCAAGCGCGGCGAGCACACCCAGCACGGCGGCGCGCATCGCCGCACGGGCGTGCCGGGGACGCGGTCGGGACACGGGGCGCTGAACTCGGGAGGTCACGCCTCCAGGATGCCTGGCCGGTGGCCTCGACGCGCCCACCCGCACCTTGTCGAATCCTTACGGATCGGCGAGGACCGGCAGTCTCGGTCCGCAGCCTCGGTCAGCGACGGTCGGCGACCGGCGTCGCTCAGCGACGACCGGAGGAGAAGGAGGCGGCGCTGTGGCTGCCGCCCGAGGACGCGGCCGCGGTCCCGGCGCCACGACGCCGGTTGCGGTTGCCACCCTGCTGGGGCTGACCGCCACCCGCGGCGGAGCCGCCCTGCTTGGCCTGGCCACCGCCGGAGCGCTGTGCGCCACCGGAGGACCGAGGGCCACCGCCCTTGCCGCCGCGGCTGCGACGACCGCCGCCACCGCCACCGCCAGCGGGCTTGCGCCCGGAGCCGCCCGAGCCGGAGCCCGAGCCTCGCTGCGGCTGGGCCGGCACCTCGATCTCGAGGCCGCCCGGCGTCAGGGTCCGCTCGCCGGGGGCGAGCTGGACGAGCACGGGGTGCTTGGCCCCGTCGACGCGCGTGGTGGTGGGCTTGATCCCGGCCGCGCGGGTCAGCGCACGCACGTCGCGCACCTGCTCGTCGGTCATCAGCGTGATCACGGTGCCCGACGCCCCGGCGCGCGCCGTACGGCCCGAGCGGTGCAGGTACGCCTTGTGCTCGGTGGGCGGGTCGGCGTGCACGACCAGGGCGACGTCGTCGACGTGGATGCCGCGAGCGGCGATGTCCGTGGCGACGAGCGTGGTGGCCTTGCCGGAGTGGAAGGCGTCCATGTTGCGGGTACGGGCGTTCTGGCTCAGGTTGCCGTGCAGGTCGACCGACGGCACGCCGTTCTTGTTGAGCTGACGGGCCAGCGCCTTGGCGCCGTGCTTGGTGCGGGTGAACACGACCGTGCGGCCGGGCGCCGAGGTGAGGTCGACCAGCACCGGCAGACGGTTCTCGCGGGTCAGGTGGAGCACGTGGTGGTCCATCGTGGAGACCGGCGACTGGGCCGAGTCCGCCTCGTGCACGACGGGGGAGCTGAGGAACTTCTTGACCAGCACGTCGATCGCGTTGTCGAGCGTGGCCGAGAAGAGCAGGCGCTGGCCACTGGACGGCGTGGCCCCCAGCAACCGCCGGACGGCCGGCAGGAAGCCGAGGTCGGCCATGTGGTCGGCCTCGTCGAGCACGGTGACCTCGATGGCGTCGAGACGGCAGTGGCCCTGCTGGATGAGGTCTTCGAGCCGACCGGGGCAGGCCAGGACGATGTCGGCCCCCTTGCGCAGGCCGGTGACCTGCGGGTTCTGGCCGACGCCACCGAAGATCGTGATCGTCGACAGCCCGGCCGCCTTGGCCAGCGGCTTGAGCGCCTCGTGGATCTGGCCCACCAGCTCGCGGGTGGGTGCCAGGATCAGCGCCCGCGGCTTGCCGGGCATGGCGGGCAGGCTGGAGTCGAGGAGCCGAGCCACGACCGGGAGCAGGAAGGCGTAGGTCTTGCCGGAGCCGGTGCGGCCCCGGCCCAGGACGTCACGACCGGCGAGCGAGTCCGGGAGGGTCGCGGCCTGGATCGGCGTCGGGACGGTGATGCCCTGCTCGGTGAGGACCCGCACCAGCGAGTCGGGCAGGCGCACGTCGGAGAAGCTGGAAATGGGAGATGCTGAAGTCACGGCGACATCACTAACTGTGTGTGTCTCGCCAGCTGTCCCGCCGGCGGCGGGATCGGGTAAGCAATGCCCTCGTTGCGAGGGGCGCCGGGATCCCCTGGTGGTGCTGGTGGTGCCGGGGACCTGCGCGGGAGCCGGCGGCAAGACTGGCCGGGCTCTGTCGGCAAACCTACTGCAATTGCGGGTGAAGCCACACATCCCCGCACCCGCCTAGGGTGTGAGCATGAGCACCGTCCTCGTCACCGGCGCCACGGGATTCGTCGGCCGTCGTCTCGTGCCCGTCCTCGTCGAGCGGGGCCTGGACGTGCGTGCCATGACCCGCCGACCGGAGTCGTACGACGGACCCGGCACCGCGGTGGCCGGGGACGTCCACGATCCCGAGAGCCTCGAGGCCGCCCTGGAGGGCGCCGACGTGGCCGTCTACCTCGTGCACTCCCTCGACGACGACGACTTCGAGCGCAAGGACGCCGAGGCCGCCTCGTCCTTCGGCAAGGCCGCGGCTGCCGCCGGCGTCTCTCAGATCGTCTACCTCGGCGGCCTGGGTGACGAGGACGACGACCTGTCGCCGCACCTGCGCTCGCGCCGCGAGGTCGAGGGCAAGCTGAGCGAGGCCGGTGTGCCGGTCACCGTGCTGCGGGCCGCGATCGTCGTCGGTGCGGGCGGGATCTCGTGGGAGATCACTCGGCAGCTGGTGAAGAACCTGCCCGCCATGGTGGTGCCCAAGTGGGTCAACACCCGGACCCAGCCGATCGCGATCGACGACGTGATCCGCTACCTGGACGGCGTGATCGGGCTCGAGCCGGCGATCGGCAAGGTCCTCGAGATCGGCGGTCCGGAGCAGCTGACCTACCTGGAGATGATGCAGCAGGCCGCCGAGGTGATGATCGGTCGACGCGTGCCGATCGTGACCGTGCCGGTGCTCACGCCGTCGCTGTCGTCGCACTGGATCGCGTTCGTCACCGACGTCGACACGACCACGGCCAAGAACCTCATCGACTCGATGGCGACCGAGGTCGTCGTCCACGACGACTCGATCCTCGAGCTCGTGCCGGGCGAGCCGATCCCCTACGCCGATGCGGTGCGCCAGGCGATCGACGAGGGCGACACGACGGACTGAGGCTCCCGGGCGAGGCGGCTTCGGTTCGCACCGGGTTTCGACACGCTCCGTCGCTGCTCAACCACCAACCATCACGCCGGCTTCGCCGTCGTGATCAGACCCCGAAGATCGCCGGCAGCGCGAACAGCATGGTCAGCGACCACGTGCAGTGAGTGATGATCGGCGCCAGGATCCCCCCGGACGCCCGGCGCTGCAGCCCCACGAGGACGCCCAGCAGCACGGCGGCGAAGGCGAGCATCACGTTGCCGGTGGCCAGGGTGGCGATCGCGTAGGCCACCGTCGTCCACAGCACGGGGCGACGGGTGATCGCGGCGTAGGCCGCGCCGCGGAAGAAGAGCTCCTCGGCGATCCCGTTGACGGCGGTCACCACCACGAGCACGGGAAGGTAGCCCTCGGTGGCGAAGCCCAGCACGCCACGGACCTGGTCGGCCAGCCAGGGGATCTCGCGCACCACCAGCGCGCCGAGGACGAAGATCCCGGCCAGCGCCGCCCCCAGGACCAGCGGCTGGACCACGGGTCGGTGGTGCAGGTCGTGTCGGGCGATGCGCCCGAGGTGCAGGGGCCCCGAGGCGAAGGCGCCGACCGTCCAGACCGCGGCCAGGACGAGCGAGAAGACCACGAACTCGGTGCTCCCCTGCTCCAGGCGCAGCAGGATGCCCAGGACGACGGCCCCGAGCACGACGAAGGAGGCCGTGACGACCTGTCGGCGGCGCAGGTCGCGGGCGCTCTGCCGGTGGTCGCGCGGGACGACGTCCCACAGCGATCGTTCGATCCACTGCCTCACCACGGGCTCCCCACGACAGACATCACCCCTCGCCGGACAACGCTACCGGCGAGGGGTGATCTACTTCGGGGGACCATCGGGTCCGGCTCGACCTACTTGGTCAGGCCGTCCTTGAGGTCCTTGGCGGCGTCCTTGACCTTCTCGACGCCCTGCTTGATCGAGGACTCGGCCTGGTCGCCCTTGCCCTCGGCCTCGAGGCTCTCGTTGCCGACGGCGGAGCCGGTGGTCTCCTTGACCTTGCCGGTCGCGTCCTGGGCCTTGTTGCTGATCTTGTCGTCGAGTCCCATGGGAACCTCCTGTGTGACGTCTCAGCGACGCCGATCGGCGCCTCTGAGTTCAATCAACCACGCAGGTGGTCACCGGACACCGCCCGTGCGGGTGACTGTGACCGCTCAGGCCGTGAACCTCAGCACATCGTCGTCGATCGCGTCCCGCCTGATCGTGCGGATGTCGACGAGGTAGTTCTGCTTGAGCATCCACGGAGCCCGGTCGCCCTGGCGGGGCAGTCCGTCCAGGGCGCGCTGGATGTAGCCCGACGCCAGGTCCATGAAGGGCCGCTCGCCCACCGCGGGGTCGCGGACCGGGACGACGCTGCGCGCGCCCGTGCGGTCCATGTGCTCCAGGAGCCGGACGACGTACTCCCCCACGAGGTCGGCCTTGAGGGTCCACGACGCGTTGGTGTAGCCGATGGTGAAGGCGAAGTTGGGCAGGCCGCTGACCATGAGGCCCTTGTAGGTCATCTGGTCGGAGGGCTCTTGGGGGACCCCGTCGACGGTGATCGCGATCCCACCGAAGAGCTTCAGCTTCAACCCGGTCGCGCTGACGATGATGTCGGCGTCGAGCTCCGTGCCGGAGGTGAGCCGGATCCCGGTGGGCGTGAACGTCTCGATCGTGTCGGTGACGACGTCGGCCTTGCCCGAGCGCAGGGCGCGGAAGAGGTCGCTGTTCGGGACGACGCACAGGCGCTGGTCCCAGGGGTTGTACGGCGGCTGGAAGTGCTCGTCGTACGACATGCCCTCGGGCAGCTGAGGCTCGGTGAACCTGCGCACCATCGCCTTGGACTGCGCCGGGAACCTCCGGGCGAGCTGGTAGCTGGCGACCAGGCGCAGGACGTTCTTCCAGCGCACGATCGGGTAGGCGAGTTTGTCGGGCAGCGGGGCGAGCAGCTTGGCCCAGGAGTCGGTGCCCGGCTGCGGGAGGATGTAGGTCGGCGTGCGCTGCAGCATCGTGACGTGCCCCGCCGTCGGCGACATCGACGGCACCAGCGTCACCGCGGTGGCGCCGGAGCCGATGACGACGACGTTCTTGCCGGAGTAGTCGAGGTCCTCGGGCCAGAACTGCGGGTGGACCAGCCGACCCTCGAAGTCGTCGGCGCCGGGGAAGACCGGCGCGTGGCCCTCCTCGTAGTCGTAGTAGCCGGTGCAGCCCCACAGGAAGCTCGCCGTCATGGTGAGCGGCGCGCCGTCGTGGTCGATCTGCACGGTCCAGCGCGCGGTCTCGGAGTCCCAGTCGGCCGCGGTCACCTGGTAGCGGTAGCGGATGAGCTTGTCGACGTCGTGCTCCTCGGCCACGGTGCGCACGTAGTCGAGGATCAGCTCGCCGTCGGCCAGCGCGGTGTCGCTGGGCCAGGGCCGCCAGCGGTAGCCGAAGGTGAACATGTCGGAGTCCGAGCGGATCCCCGGGTAGCGGAAGAGGTCCCAGGTGCCGCCGCTGGCCTCGCGCGCCTCGAGGATCGCGATGCTGCGGTCGGGGTGGCCGGTCTTCAGCTGGCAGGCGGCGCCGATGCCGCTCAGGCCCGCGCCGACGATGAGGACGTCGACGTGCTCGATTTCAGTCATGGCAGGACGGTAGCCCACCTGTTGACGGATATTCAATAGCCGGTCGTGCGCCGGCCTGTGCTGGTCCTGCGCCGGCCGGCGCCCACGCGACCCCTCAGGCCTGGACGGCCACGCCTCGCTCGATCAGGCCCTCGACGTCGTCGATGCCCCAGGCCCCCAGCGCCGCACGGGTGTGCTCGCCCGCGCCCGGCGGGGGCGTCGAGATGCTCGCCTCGGTGCGCGAGAAGCGCGGCGCCGGCGCCGGCTGGGTCATCCCGTGCGCCTCCACGAAGGTGCCACGGGCCGCGAGGTGGGGGTGCTCGAAGGCCTGAGTCATCGGGATGATGCCGGCCACGCACGCGTCGGTGCCCTCGAAGATCTCGATCCACTCGGCCTGCGTCCTGCTCGCGAACGTCTCGGTGAAGATCCGGCGCATCTCGTCGTACTCCCCCAGGTCGGCCTGACCGGGGCAGGAGTCCTTGACCCCCAGGATCGTCACCAGGGCGTCGAAGAACTGCGGCTCCAGCGCGCCGACCGACAGGTGCAGCCCGTCGGAGGTCTCGTAGATGTCGTAGAAGGGGATGCCCCCGTCGAGCATGTTGGCGGCCCGCTCCTCCTGGTAGCCACCGGTGGCCAGGAAGGCCGCCGTCATGGCGTTGAGGTGGGCGGTGCCGTCCACGATCGCGGCGTCGACGACCTGACCCTGGCCGGAGATCTTCGACTCCAGCAGCGCGGCGAGGATCCCGATCACGAGGTACGTCGAGCCTCCCCCGAAGTCGCCGACCAGGTTGGCCGGGAAGTGGGGCCGATCCTTGTCCTGGCCGAGGCCGAAGAGCGTGCCGGTGATCGCGATGTAGTTCATGTCGTGACCGGCGGCCTGGGCGAGGGGGCCGGTCTGGCCCCAGCCGGTCATCCGGCCGTAGACGATGCGCGGGTTGACCGCCAGGCAGTCGTCGGGGCCGAGACCGAGACGTTCGGTGACGCCGGGTCGCATCCCCTCGATGACGACGTCGGCCTCCTTGACGAGGTCGAGCACGACCTGGGTGGCGGCGGGGTTCTTCAGGTCGAGCGCGACGCTGGGTCGCCCACGGTTGAGCAGCATCTGCTTGCCGCCCGCGAGCGCCTGGCCACCGGGCCGCTCGACGCGGATCACGTCTGCCCCGAGGTCGGCCAGGATCATGCAGGCGTGGGGGCCCGGTCCGATCCCGGCGATCTCGACGACCTTGACGCCCTTGAGGGGCCCGGTGCCCTGTCCCAGGACGACCTGGCCGGGCTGGACGGTGCTGGTGTCATCTGCGCTCATGGAGCGGATACTGCCAGTTCCACTGTCACGGTGGGGAGGGGTCCATCGGCGGCCGCCACGTCACCTCACCCGGACGGCGGCAGCACCCGACGCAGGAACCGGCGCGTCCGCTCCTCCCGCGGCTGGCTGAAGATCTCGGCCGGCGGACCCTGCTCGAGGATCCGCCCCTCGGAGAGGAAGCAGACCGACGTGGCGACCTCGCGGGCGAAGCTCATCTCGTGGGTCGCCAGGATCATCGTGGTGCCGCGCTCGGCGAGGTCCCGCACGATCGTGAGCACCTCCCCGACGAGCTCGGGGTCGAGCGCCGCGGTGATCTCGTCGAGCAGCAGCAGGTCGGGTCGGGTGCACAGGGCGCGCACCAGCGCGACCCGCTGCTGCTGACCGCCGGAGAGCCGGTCGGGGTGCTTGTCGACGTGGTCGACGAGACCGAACGTCGCCAGCAGGTCGCGCGCCCGCTCCTCGGCCTCGGGTCGCGACAGCCCGTGCACGCGGCGGGGGGCGAGGGTGCAGTTGTCGAGGACGCTCAGGTGGGGGAAGAGGTTGTAGGCCTGGAAGACCATCCCGATGCGGCCGCGCACCTCGCGCTGGTCGACGAGCGGGTCGGAGATCTCGCGGCCGTCGAGACGGATCACGCCGTCGTCGATCTCCTCGAGCAGGTCGAGGCAGCGCAGCAGCGTGGACTTGCCCGACCCCGACGAGCCGATGAGGCAGATGACGTCGTGGGGCTGGACGCGCAGTGAGACGTCGTCGAGGACGAGCCGCTCGCCGTAGGACTTGCGGACGTCGAGCACCTCCAGGAGCGGTGTCCCCGCCGCAGGCAGGTCCGCTCCCGATCCGGTCACCGTGCCCCCGCCCGCTCCCGCCGCATGGCGCGCCGCTGGAGGTAGTCGGTGCCGCGCGCCATCGGCACGGTCAGCACGACGAAGAAGAGCGAGACCACGACGTACGGCGTGAAGTTGAAGTTGTACGCCGTGTAGTCGCGCGCGCTGAAGACGGCGTCGAAGAGCGCGACGCTGGAGACCAGGGCGGTGTCCTTGGTCAGGGAGATGAAGTCGTTGAGCAGCGGCGGGACGACGCGACGCACGGCCTGCGGCACGATCACGAACCGCATGGCCTGGGCGCGCGAGAGCCCGAGGGCGTCGGCGCTGGCGAGCTGGGAGGGGTGGATGGACTCGATGCCGGCCCGGAAGACCTCCGCGACGTAGGCGCTGTAGGAGATCACCAGTGCCATCAGGGCCCAGAAGAAGAGTCCGTTGGGCACACCCTGGAGACCGAGCGCCGGCATCCCGAAGGCGAGCAGCAGCACCAGCAGGATCGTCGGGACACCGCGGAAGAAGTCGATGTAGGCGACCGCGAGCACGCGCAGGGGGGTCAGCCACGCGGCGCGCGCCTGACGGGCCAGGGCCAGCCCGAGCGCGAGGATGAGGATCAGCGGCTCGGCGAGCAGGAACAGCTTGACGTTGAGCCAGAAGCCGTCGCGGATCGCGGGGAACGACGCCTTCGCGTCCTCGACGCTGAAGAAGGTCGCCTTCACCGTCGGCCAGCCGGGCGAGGTGACCAGGGCGGCGCCGACCGCGACGAAGAAGGCGAGGCTGGCCGCGGTCGCGATCGCGATCGACCGCAGCCGCAGCCGTCGGCGCAGGGCGCGCCGTTCGAGCTCGCGCGGGCTCGGGGTCCAGGCGCTCACCGGGGAGCGGGTGCGGTCACCGGAGCGTCGGCACGTCGACGACGTCGGAGAGCCACTGCTGCTCGATGTCGGCGAGCGTGCCGTCGGCCTCGAGCGCGGTGATGGCGTCGTCGACGCAGGGCACCAGCGCGGAACCCTTCTCGAACAGCATCCCGAACTCCTCGGCCGCATCGCCCTCGACCTGGAACTGCCCGACGATCGTCGAGCCGCCGATCTCGACGGCGCTGATGTAGAACGCGGTCGGCAGGTCGGCCAGGATCGCGTCGACCTGGTCGTTCTTCAACGCCTGCTTGGCGATGTTGGTGTCCTCGAAGACGAGCGGGTCCGCCTCGGGCTGGATGACGTCACGGATCGCGGTCAGCGAGGTGGTGCCGGTCTGGGCCCCGAGTCGCAGGCCCTGGAGGTCGGCCAGGCTCGTGGCCTCCGCACCGGCGGTGCCCTCGAGCGCCACGACGGCCTGGGCGGCGGAGTAGTAGCCCTCGGAGAAGTCGACGACCTCCGCGCGGGCCGGGGTGATCGAGATCTGGTTGATGTCGAAGTCGAAGGCCTTCTCGCCCGGCTTGTAGGAGGTGTTGAACGGCACCGTCACCCAGGTGACCTGGTCGGCGCTGAAGCCGAGCTGCTCGGCCACCGCATAGGCAACCGCCGACTCGAAGCCCTCGCCGTTGGTGGGGTCGTCGTCGACGAACCACGGCTCGTAGGCCGGCGAGTCGGTGCCGATCGTCAGGGTGCCGCTGGTCACCAGTGGTGCGCCCTCGGGCGAGCACGGGTCCACGAACTCCTCCGAGGGCAGTCCCTCCGACGGTTCCGAGGCCGGGTCGGTGACGGTGGCGGTCGGCTCGTCGTCGACCGGTGCGCAGGCGCTGGCGGCGAGGGCGAGGGCGGGGACGGCGAGCAGGGCGCGGCGCAGGGACATGTCCAGGATGGTAGGGCCAGGAACCGGGTGCGCCGGTGTGTCCTGCCCGACACTGGACAGGTCTTGCAACTCGTTGCATAGGGTGGCAGTCTTCCCCGCATGGCCCTCGAGCACGCCCTCCTCATCGCGCTGCGCGAGCAGCCGGCGAGCGGTCTCGAGCTGGCCAAGCGCTTCGAGCGCTCGATCGGCTTCTTCTGGAGCGCCACCCACCAGCAGATCTACCGGGTGCTGGGCCGGATGGACGGCGACGGCTGGGTCGGCGTCACCGAGGTCGCCCAGGTCGGGCGTCCGCAGAAGAAGGTGTATGCCGTCACCGCGCTCGGCGAGGAGGCGCTCGCCGACTGGCTGGGTCGGCCGACGCACACCGACGGGTTGCGCAGCGAGCTCGCGCTGAAGATGCGGGGAGCCAGCTTCGGCGACCGCGGCGCGGTGCTGGACGTCGTCCGCGCCCACCTGGCCGACCACGCCGTACGCCTTGACCACTACCGGCAGCTGATGTTGCGCGACTACCCCGAACCGGCCGTCCTGAGCGGCCTCGACCTCGACCACTACCTCGTGCTGCGCGGCGGGATCCTCACCGAGGAGACCTGGATCGCGTGGCTCAGCGAGTACCTGGAGGCCTACGCATGACCGCCACCCCCGCCACGAGCCCGTACCCCCACCTGCTCGCCCCGATCACGCTCGGCTCCCTCGCGCTGCGCAACCGCGTCGTGATGGGATCCATGCACACCGGGCTCGAGGACAGCCGTCGACACCTGCCCGAGCTCGCGGCCTTCTTCGCCGAGCGCGCCCGCGGCGGCGTCGGCCTGATCGTGACCGGCGGCTACGCGCCCAACAGGCGCGGCTGGCTCAAGCCGCTGGCCTCGGAGATGACCACGCGGCTGCAGGCGATGCGGCACCGCGAGGTCACCGACGCCGTGCACGAGGAGGGCGGCGCGATCGCGCTGCAGGTCCTGCACGCCGGCCGCTACGGCTACCACCCGTTCGTCGTCTCGGCGAGCAAGCGCAAGAGCCCCATCTCCCTCTTCACGCCGCGGGCGCTCTCGACGCGAGGGGTCGAGCGCACGGCCTCCGACTTCGCCCGCGCCGTCGGCCTGGCCGAGAAGGCCGGCTACGACGCCGTCGAGATCATGGGCTCCGAGGGCTACCTGATCAACCAGTTCCTCGCCGCCCGCACCAACGACCGCACCGACGCGTGGGGAGGCAGCGCCGAGAAGCGGATGCGCTTCCCGCTCGAGGTCGTCCGGCGAGCGCGCGAGGAGGTCGGACCCGACTTCCCGCTGATCTACCGGATCTCGCTGCTCGACCTCGTCGAGGACGGTCAGACCTGGGACGAGGTCGTCACCCTCGCCCTCCTGCTGGAGGAGGCCGGGGTCACGGTCCTCAACACCGGCATCGGCTGGCACGAGGCGCGCGTCCCGACGATCATCACGCAGGTCCCGCGCGGCGCCTGGCGCGAGGCGACCGCGCGACTCAAGGCCGCCGTGTCGGTCCCGGTGTGCGCCTCCAACCGGATCAACACCCCCGAGCTGGCCGAGTCGATCCTCGCCGACGGCCAGGCCGACCTGGTCTCCATGGCCCGACCGCTCCTGGCCGATCCCGACTTCGTCGCCAAGGCGATGGCCGACCGGGGCGACGAGATCAACACCTGCATCGCCTGCAACCAGGCCTGTCTGGACCACACCTTCTCCAACAAGCGCGCCTCGTGCCTGGTCAACCCGCGCGCCTGCCACGAGACGACGCTGGTGCTCGGCCGCACCCGCCGTGCCGCGTCGGTCGCCGTCGTGGGCGCCGGCCCGGCCGGACTGTCCTCGGCCGTCGCCGCCGCCGAGCGCGGCTTCGCGGTGACGCTCTTCGAGAAGTCGGCCGAGCTCGGGGGCCAGTTCCGCCTGGCGATGGCCGTGCCCGGCAAGGAGGACTTCGCCGACACCCTGCGCTACTACACCCGCCGCCTCGACGTGCTCGGCGTCGACGTACGTCTCGGCACCGAGGCGGACGAGGCCACCCTGGCGGCGTACGACGAGGTCATCGTCGCCAGCGGCGTCGTGCCGCGCCTGCCCGCGATCCCCGGCATCGACCACCCCAGCGTCGTCTCGTACGCCGACGTCCTGGCCGGTCGGGTCGTGCCCGGTCGCCGCGTCGCGGTGGTCGGCGCCGGCGGCATCGGGGTCGACGTCAGCGTCTGGTTGACCCACGACCCCGCCGAGACCACCGACGACTGGATGGCGCACTGGGGCGTCGGCGACCCGTCGGTGCACCCCGGCGGACTCACCGAGCGCAAGGCCCGCTCGCCGCTGCGGGAGGTGACGTTGATCCAGCGCAAGACCACCCCGATCGGCGTCGGGCTGGGCAAGACCTCCGGCTGGGCCCACCGAGCCGTGCTGAAGCAGTCCGGAGTGACGCAGGTCAGCGGAGCGACCTACGACCTCATCGACGACGCCGGACTGCACCTCACCGTCGACGGCGAGCACCGGGTGGTCGAGGTCGACCACGTCGTCGTCTGCGCCGGTCAGGAGTCCGTGCGCGACCTGGTCAGCGACGCCCGTCCCGACTGGTACGTCGTCGGCGGCGCCGACGTCGCCGCCGAGCTGGACGCGAAGCGGGCGATCAAGCAGGGTACGGAGGTCGTCGCCGGGCTCTGACGTGGCTGGCGGCTCTTCGGGGTGCGTGGGTCGCTCTTCCTAGGTGGGGTGTTGTTCGGGGTGGGTGTGGCGCCCGCGCGCGTAGTCGACCGGGTCTCGCCGTCAAGGATCTCGCTGCGCTCGACCGCTTCGCGGTGCCTTCGGCATCCGTTGACTGCGAGCCTCTCCCGGTCGAC
>NZZG01000087.1 GCA_002698575.1 Pimelobacter sp.
GATCACCCGCGCCGCGACCGAGGGCGACGCTTTCGCCGTCGCGATGCTGGCCGAGCTCGGCACGTGGCTGGGCGAGGCGATCGCCTCGCTCGCGGCCGTGCTCGATCCGGGTGCGGTGGTGATCGGCGGTGGCGTGAGCGAGTCGGGGGAGCTGCTGCTCGACCCGATCCGGGCCGCGTTCGTCGACGAGCTGACCGGTCGCGGACATCGGCCCTTCCTCGACGTGCGCGCCGCGTCACTGGCCAACGGGGCCGGGATGATCGGCGCGGCCGACCTGGCTCGGCGCTGAGGAGACGACGTCATGGGCCTGCTCATCGGCGTCGACGTCGGCGGCACCAAGGTGCTGGCCGGTGAGGTCGGTGCCGACGGGGACATCCTGCGCACGGCGACCCGCCGTACGCCCGGACGACGGGTCAGCGTCACCTCGCTCGAGGATGCCCTGACCGCCGCGGTGCGGGAGGTCGCGGGTCCTCGCACGCCGGACGGGGTCGGGCTTGCCGCCGCGGGCTTCGTCGACGTGGCCGGGGAGCGCGTCATGTTCGCGCCGCACCTGCCCTGGGCGGGCGAGCCCGTACGGCGCCGGCTCACCGAGCGCTGGGGCGCCCCCGTGACGCTGCACAACGACGCCGACTGCGCGGCGCACGCCGAGAGTCGCCTCGGCGCCGCGCGGGGCGCGTCGTCGGCGTTGATGGTCACGATGGGCACCGGCATCGGCGGAGCCCTGGTGATGGACGGCAACCTGGTGCGCGGAGCCAACGGGATGGCCGGCGAGTTCGGACACATGCAGGTCGTGCCCGACGGGCGGATGTGCGAGTGCGGCCGCTACGGCTGCTGGGAGCAGTACTCCTCGGGCAACGCGCTGGTGCGCTTCGCCCGCGCCCGCGTCATCGCGGAGCCCACCGTGCTCACCGAGCTGTGCCAGGGGCAGCCCGAGCAGCTGACCGGGCCGATGGTGACCGCAGCGGCCGAGGACGGCGACCTGGTGGCCCGGCAGGCGTTCGCGTCGGTGGGCGACTGGCTGGGGGGCGGGCTGGCCGGCCTCGTCGCGGCCTTCGACCCCGAGGTCATCGTGGTCGGCGGAGGCGTCTCGGCCGCGGGTGACCGGCTGCTCGATCCCGCCCGGATCGCCCTCGGACGAGCCCTGGTGGGCGCCGAGCACCGCGTGGTGCCCGAGATCCGCGTCGCCGCGCTCGGCCCGGAGGCCGGGCTGGTCGGGGCGGCCCTGCTGGCGCGGGACCGCTGAGCCCCCAGGAGTGGGCCTCGTCCGGCAGCCTGCTCGCCGGAACGGATCACCGCTAGAGCACAGCCCCGTTGTCGTCGGGGTCGCGCGGCTCACGGTTCATCCGCAGGACCAGGTAGAGGAAGCCCCCCACGAAGCCGACCACCAGCAGGTAGGTGATCAGCTCGGGTGGCGTGAAGCCCAGCACCAGGCAGATCAGCAGGACGACGGGGGAGCCGAAGACCCCGACCCACGCGGCCATCCGGTCGGCGGTCGTGGTGGGCAGGGGCGGTGGTGGCGGCGGGACGAAGCGCTCCTCCTCCCAGTCCGAGCCCTCGAAGAGGTCGTTCCAGCCCGGTTGCGCCGGCGGCGCGGACGCCCCGAGGTCGTCGGCCGGGTCGTCCCCACCTGCGGCGCCGTCCCCGACAGCAGCGCCGGCCGGGTCCTCGGGATGGTCCTCGAGATCGGGTCGGTCGCCGTAGTTGTCGACGATCGCGCGCCACGCGTCGTCGTCGTTCTGCGCCACTGTTGAATCGTAACGAACCGGCGGTGGTCGCGAGGTCGCGGACCGGACGGGTGGCCCGGTCAGCCGGCCACGCGGGCGATGAACTCGGCGGAGCGCTCGAAGATGGTCGGGGCGTCGTTGTCCAGGGTGGCGACGTGGTAGCTCTCGAGCAGCGACACCTCGGTCACGTCGTCGCTGCCGACGGCGCCGAGGATGATCGGCATCGAGGACCCGTCGACGACGTGGTCCTCGGGGGAGCGGAAGTAGATCAGCGGCGAGGTCACCTGCGGGAGGCCGCCGATCAGGCCCGGCCAGGCCTGCATGAAGGAGTGGATGGCCTTGAGCGGGGTCCGCTCGTAGCCGTACTCCGCGACGCCGGGCTTCTTGATGTCGCCGGCGATGGCCGGGAAGGACGGCACGAGGTGCTTGAGCACCGGCAGCAGCTTGACGTCGAGCCGCTTCGTGGCGACCGCGGGGTTGACGACCATGACGCCCGCGACCCGGTCGGGGTGGTCGGCGGCCACCTTGAGGGCCAGCGACCCACCCATCGACAGCCCACCGACCACGACCGCGTCGTGGTCGAGGCAGAGCTGGTCGAAGACGCGGGTGATCTCGCCGTAGAAGTCGTCGAAGCGGTGCTGGTTGAGGTCCTTCCAGGTGGTGCCGTGACCCGGCAGTCGCGGCACCGTCACGCCGTACCCGAGGTCGGCGAGGTGCTCGCCCCACGGACGCATCGACAGCGGTGAGCCGGTGAAGCCGTGGCTGAGCAGGACACCGATCCGACGGCCCGCGGTGAGCTCGGGGCGGGCGGTGACGGTGAGCGGCTGGTGGGCCTCCGGGGAGGGCTGGGACGTCATGGTCGCGATCATGCCGCACCGGATAGGGGCTGGGGGCCGGAGGGACTAGTCTTCCCCCGTCCGGTGCGCCACGCACGGTCGGCAGGTCTCGGGGAAGGGTGACACGGTTGTTCTACTGGTTCTTGAAGTTCTTCGCCTTGGGGCCGCTCCTCAAGGTCGTCTTCCGTCCCCAGACCGAGGGTGCCGAGCACGTCCCCGAGGGTCCAGCCATCCTGGCGAGCAACCACCTGTCGTACGCCGACTGGCTGTTCGTGCCGCTCACGCTGCCGCGCCGCGTGACGTTCGTGGCGAAGGCCGAGTACTTCACCACCCCCGGGATCAAGGGCTGGTTCCAGAAGCAGTTCTTCACCGGCTCCGGCCAGGTGCCGATCGACCGCTCCGGCGCCGATGCGGCCTCCGGCGCGCTGCTGTCGGCCAAGCGGGTCCTGGCCGACGGCGGACTCTTCGGGATCTACCCCGAGGGCACGCGCTCGCACGACGGTCGTCTCTACCGGGGCAAGACCGGGGTCGCCCGCCTCGCGCTCGAGTCCGGTGTGCCGGTGGTCCCCACCGCGGTGGTCGGCACCGACGTGGTGGCGCCCCCGGGCAAGACCTTCGGCCGGATCACCCGCCCGGTGGTGCGCTTCGGGCGTCCCCTGGACTTCTCGCGCTACGAGGGCATGGAGAACGACCGCTACATCCTGCGCTCGATCACCGACGAGATCATGTACGAGATCATGCGCCTCTCCGGCCAGGAGTACGTCGACATGTACGCCACCCAGGCCAAGGAGGAGTCCAAGCGACTCGAGGCCGAGGCCAAGGCGGCGGCCGACGGACGCTCGGACGACGAGGCCGGCCCCGCCGGCGAGCAGAAGAAGGCGTCCTGACGCTGACGGGAGGCCAGGCCCCCGGTCCCCGGTCCGTGCGCGCGGCGCTCGCGGTCGAGGACCAGCTGTTCCGGGCGATCGCGGTGCTGCGCGTCGTCGTGCTGCTCTACGCCGTGGTGGGCAACCTCGTGCGCGGGGTCGGCGACTTCGACCACCCCGGTGCCGGCTACGTGATGCTGGCCGTGATGGTCGTCTGGACCGGGTTCGCGACCTGGGCCTACGCCGACGCCGTACGCCGTGGGGTGGCGCTGCTGGTCGCCGACCTGGCGGTCGCGCTCGCGCTGCTCGTCGCGACGCCCTGGGTGAAGTCACCCGACTTCGACGCCAGCGTCCCCGGCTTCTGGGTGATGGCGGCCCTGCTGGCCTGGGCGGTGCGTTTCCGCTGGGTCGGCGGTCTGCTGGCCGGCGTCGTCCTCGGCGCCGTGGACATCGCGCTGCGCGACGCCCCCGACGGCACCGACGTCGGCAACCTCTTCCTCCTCCTGCTCGGCGGCCCGGTCGTCGGCTACATGTGCGGCTCCCTGCAGCAGATGGCCGCCGAGCGCGACCTGGCCGAGCGTGCCGCGGCCGCTGCTGCCGAACGCGCTCGGCTGGCCCGCGTCGTGCACGACGGGGTGCTGCAGGTCCTGGCGCTGGTCCAGCGCCGAGGTGGTGAGCTGGGCGGGCAGGGAGCCGAGCTCGCCCGTCTCGCCGGCGAGCAGGAGTCCGCGCTGCGCAGCCTGATCCGCGCCCAGGACTCGGTGCGCTCCGACGGCGCCGAGGGCTCGGTGGACCTGGCCGCCGAGCTCGGGCGCCTGGGCCTGCGGCCCGGCGTCGACGTCGCCGTCCCCGGGGGCGCGGTGGAGCTGCCCGCGGCCCTCGCCTCCGAGCTGGTGGCGGTGGTCGTCGCCTGCCTCGACAACGTGGAGCGGCACGTCGGGGAGGGTGCGCCCGCCTGGGTGCTCCTCGAGGCCTTCGGCGACCGGGTGGAGGTCTCGGTGCGCGACGAGGGCCCCGGGATCCCGCAGGGCCGGCTGGCCGCCGCCGAGTCGGAGGGTCGCCTGGGAGTGAGCCAGTCCATCCGGGGTCGGATCGAGGACCTCGGTGGCGAGGCGCGGCTGAGCACGGCCTCCTACGGGACCGAGTGGGAGCTCGTGGTGCCGCGATGACGATCCACTCCACGCATCCCTTCGCCGACCCCGACCCGGACCCGGTCCGCCGGTGGCGCGGTCGCCTCGGCGGGGCCGTGAGCCTGTGGACCGCCGGCGAGGGCGACGGACCGGCGGGCTGGGCGGGCCTGACCGTCAGCTCGGTGCTCGTCGCAGCCGGCGAGCCCACCCGGGTGATCGGCCTGGTCGACCCGGACTCCGACCTCGCGGAGACGGTCGAGGAGACCGGCCGGGCGGTCGTCTCGCTGCTCTCCTGGGAGCACCGCGACCTCGCGGAGGCCTTCGCCGGGCAGGCGCCGGCGCCGGGGGGACCGTTCCGGCTCGCGACGTTCGAGCGCACGGCGTACGGGCCGGGGCTGGTGGGGGCCACCAGCCGTGCGCTGGTCTCGGTCGAGTCGAGCGCCGAGGTCGGGTGGTCGCGCCAGCTCACCTGCATCGTCGACGACCTGGTGGTCCTCGACGAGGACCTCGCGCTGCTGCACCGGCGCGGTCGCTACGCCAAGCCCTGAGCGGCCGCGAGAAGTTAGGCTCCACGGGTGACTGACGAGCAGATCCGGGTGATGGTCGTCGACGACCACCCCATGTGGCGCGACGCTGTCGAGCGCGACCTCCAGGCAGCGGGTCTCGACGTGGTCGCGGTGGCCGCCGACGGGCACCAGGCGCTCGCGCGCTTCCCGGCGGCGCGACCCCAGGTGGTCGTCCTCGACCTGCAGATCCCGGGTCCCAACGGGGTCGAGGTCACCGCGGCGGTGCTCAAGGACGACCCGTCCGCCCGCGTCCTGATCCTGTCGGCCTCCGGCGAGCAGGACGACGTGCTCGAGGCGGTCAAGGCCGGAGCCACGGGCTACCTGGTCAAGTCCGCCTCGCGCGAGGAGCTGCTGGACGCCGTACGCCGGGTGGCGCGCGGCGACTCCGTGTTCACGCCCGGCCTGGCGGGCCTGGTGCTCGGGGAGTTCCGCCGACTGTCGGACCCCTCCGCCGGGGCACCCGGCGAGGCATCGCCGCTGCTCCCCGAGCTGACCGAGCGGGAGACCGAGATCCTCAAGATGGTCGCCAAGGGGCTGTCCTACAAGCAGATCGCCGAGCGGCTCGTGCTCTCGCACCGCACCGTGCAGAACCACGTCCAGAACACCCTGCGCAAGCTGCAGATGCACAACCGGGTCGAGCTGACCCGGTACGCGATCGAGCAGGGGCTCGACGAGGATGTCGAGGGCTGACGGTCGGCGCGGATTGCGCCGTTTGGTCCCACACGACGCAGTTCCCGGCGTGGATGCTGTCGTTTGGGACCAAACGGCAGCACCTCCACCCCGGCCGCGCAGCAGCCCGATGCCCCGAGAGCCCGAGTGTCGCTACCCGCGGGCCGGGTGCGAGCGGCCGCCGGGCGGCGAGGCGTCGACGAGGTCGTGGTGCACGCCGTACGTCGAGCGCAGTCGCGCGTCCTGCGCGACCCGGTAGCGCTCGCCGATCCGGGTGCGCCACGGCAGGGTGGCGGGGATCCGGTCGAGGATGCCGTTCACAGCGCCCAGCGCCGGCGCCAGCACCCGCACCACCCACGTCACCCGGGTCGCGGGGATCGCCAGGTCCTCGGCGATCTCGTCGCCGAGGAAGAGCCGCTCCAGGGCGTGCACCAACGTGGGCGCGAACCGCCGCGCCGGCGGCGGCAGGATGCCCGCGACCTCGGCGGTCAGGAAGCTCGCGTTGATGGCGGTGACCAGCTCGCGGCAGTAGTCGTCGACGACCGGTCGGGTGAGCAGGTAGAGCTCCTCGAGTCGTTCCTGGGCGGCCTCGTCCTGGGGCAGCAGCGCGGGGTCGATCCCGAGGAGGTGACCGATGTAGCGCCATCGCGCGTAGGCGGCACGCTCCTCGTGGGGGAGGTAGCCGGCCCCGATGAGTCGCTGGCTGCGCAGCGGGATCCGCACGAACTCGACGAGGGTGTAGGCGAGGTAGGCCTGGTTGATGGGCACTCCCCACGCGGCCGCGTCCCAGCGGGGGTCCTCGCGCAGCGACTGGCGCACCAGGGCGTGGATCACCCGCACGCGCACGGTGAGCTCGAAACCCTCGCCGTGCCGCTCGAGGCCGCCCTCGCGGGTGATCGCCACCAGCCAGGAGGCCACCTCGATCGTCCGGGCGCCGGCGCTCTCGAGGTAGCGACCGGTGAGCTCGAGCGGCCGTGAGGCTGCGGAGTTGGCGTACCCGCTGACCAGGGACGCGGCGCCGAGCACGATCCCGGACTGGCGGGTGTAGCGCCCGATGAAGCGGCTGTCGCGCTCGATCGCGGACAGGTCGAGCCACTCCGGCTCGTCGTCCAGGGAGCCGATCAGCGCGTGCAGCGACGCGGGTGCGTGCGGGACCGCGTCGAGGCCCTCGCGGCACGCCGTGCGCAGCATCTTCAGGGCCTTGCCGTGTCCGATCCGCACGACGTCGTCGGCGAAGGCGTCGGCGAGCGGGTCACCGAGGTGCATCGCGTCGAGGTACGTCGTCGCCAGGCCGCCGAAGCGGGCCCGGGCCTCGTCGAGGCGACGCAGGCTGGAGGGCACGGGCCGGCCCCGTGCGGTCGCGGCGTCGGGAGTGATCCGGGGAGTGCTCTGGGGAGTGCTCTGGGGACTGACCTCGTGTGCGACCATGCAGCGAGACTAAAGTGAATCATTCTCATCTTCTATTCACTTCGTGGAGACCCGAGCCATGGTGCAGAGGCAGCGCGTCCGTCCCACGCAGGCGCGCGCGGTACAGATGCGCCGGGCCCTGCTCGACGCGACCGTTCAGCTTCTGGAGCGTCCTGGCGGACGTGCGTTGTCGACCACGGCGATCGTGCGCCGCGCCCACGTGAGCAGTGGCACCTTCTACCGGTACTTCAACGACAAGGCCGAGATCCTCACCGTGCTGCGTGACGAGGCGGTGGTGGCCATCAAGGCCGACCTGATGAGCGCCGTGGTCGCAGCCCTGGACCTGGAGCAGGAGGACGCGCTGCGCCTGGTGGTCGAGGCGCTGGTGGCGGCGTTCGAACGGCATCGCGCGGTGATCGGTGCCGTGGTGGAGCAGCTGCCCGCCGGGCCCAACGCCAACGTCCTGCCGGAGATCGAGGCCGACCTGCACCAGCTGGCCTCGCTGCTCCCGCGGAGGCACCGTCCCGACCTCTCGGCCGAGGAGCTCGAGGCAGTCGTCTTCCTGACCATGGGCGTGCTGGTCTCGACCTGCCTGCGCATCGCGCTGCACCGTCCCGCACAAGTGGATCGCGGGGGCTTGATCGAGCTCGCCACCCGGATGCTGACGGCCGGGCTGTCTGCCGGCCGAGCCGACGACCACCAGGACCACGACCGGCCCGAAGACCGGCACGGCGACCGCCGCGACGACCAGCACGGGGACCGGGCAGACCCCGAAGGGTGAAGGTTCGGCCGTTCGGCCCCGCGGCGTCGGCGGCCGGACCTACGCTCGGCTCATGACCACTCGCCGAACCCCCGGACCCGCTCGGGTCGCCACCCTCCTGGCCGTCCTGGCGCTCCTGCTGACCGCTGCCGTCACCTCCTCAAGCGCCGCTGCTCCGGCCGAACGGGCCGCCTCCGACTCGCCCAGCCAGTTCCGCGGCAAGGACGTGGTCCACTTCGACCTCTTCTACACCGGGACCGTGGCTCCGAAGCGGATCTTCTTCACCGCCAACTCCGGCCCCTACCTGCGCGGCATGAAGTGGGAGGGCTGGGGCACCAAGCGGACGGTCGGCCGGGGCGTCTACGTCAGCAAGTGCGCCTCGTGCGCCCCGCCGAAGCGGCGCGCGGCCAAGGTGGTGCTGTCCAAGCGACGCTACTGCGAGGCCCAGGACGTGTACTACTACAAGCGCGGCATCCTGACCCGCAAGCCGTCGGAGGGCCAGGACCGCAAGGCGCGCATCGGTGGGGGCGTCTGCGGCGAGAGGGACTGACCCGGCTCCTCGGTCCAGCGCCGGCCCAGAACCGGCCCAGAACCGGTCCGGCGCCGGCCCAGCGCCAGCACCCGCGGGCCTGGAAGACTGCGCGGGGTGACCACCACGCTGCTCGAGATCGCCGACGAGCTCTACGGCCTCGGCCTCGGTGACTTCACCCCGGCCCGCGACGCGCGCGCCAAGCAGCTCAAGAAGGCGGGGGAGACCGACCTCGCGGGCCAGGTGAAGGCACTCAGGAAGGCGTCGCTCGCGGCCTGGGTCGTCGACCTGTTCGTCCGACGCCAGGGCGCCCGGGTCGACGAGGTGCTGGACATGGGTGCAGCCCTGCGCGCGGCGCAAGAGGGCATGTCCGGGGACGACCTCCGCGCACTGACCCGGCAGAGACGCCAGCTCACCGCCGCGATCACCCAGCAGGCGCGGTCGCTGGCCGGCGAGGAGGGGGTGAAGGTCACCCAGGCGGTGGCCGACCAGGTCGAGGCGACACTGACCGCCGCAATGGTGAGCGAGGACTGCGGCCGTGCCGTGCGCAGCGGCCTGCTGGTCGCCGCGCTCAGCACCACCGGCGTCGACGACGTCGACGTCGCTGCAGCGGTGGCGGTCCCGGACGCGCTCGGGTTCACGGCCACCCCCCGGTCGGCGCCCGAGGCCCCGGCGCGCCCCGACCTGCACGTCGTACCCGATCCGGACGCCGACGCCAAGGCCCGCGCAGCCGCCGAGCAGGCGCTCGCCGAGGCCCAGGACGTGCTCGACGAGGCGCAGACGGCGCTCGACGACGCCGGCGTGGACGTCGAGCACCTCCGCGCCCGTCAGCTCCAGATCGAGGCGGAGATCGACGAGCTCAAGCGGCAGGTCGCCGCCCTCGAGGAGACCTACGACGAGGTCGACGACGAGCTGGGCGACGCCGAGGCGGTCCAGGCCGAGGCGGCCGACTCCCTGGCCGAGGCGACGTCCGAGCGCGACCAGGCCGCGGCGGCGCTCGACAGGCTGGGAAAGCCCTAGTCGGAGGGTGCCCCTGCTGACCGCAGACCCTAGAGCTCGGCCCAGCCCTTCGACCGCTCCACCGCATGGAGCCACCGGGCGTACGTCGCGTCGGCCTCGCCGCGCTCGGCCGCCGGGTCGAAGGACCGGTCCAGCTGCCAGGTCTGGCGCAGGTCGTCGGTGGAGTCCCACACCCCGGTGCCGAGCCCGGCCAGGAAGGCAGCGCCCAGCGCCGTCGTCTCGACGAGTCGCGGGCGCTCGACCGGCACGCCGATCTGGTCGGCCTGCAGCTGGCAGAGCAGGTCGTTGGCCGCGGCGCCGCCGTCGACCCGCAGGGCGGTCGTCTCGCCGGAGGCGGGCATCGTCTCCAGCACGTCACGCACCTCGAAGGCGATCGCCTCCAAGGTGGCGCGCACGACGTGGGCCCGGGTGGTGCCACGGGTGAGGCCGAGGATCGTCCCGCGGGCGTGGGGGTCCCAGTGTGGCGCACCGAGACCGGTCAGCGCGGGCACGAAGACGACGCCCTCGGAGGACGAGACCGTGGCCGCGATCGCCTCGGTCTCGGCGGCCGACCCGACGATCTGCAGCCCGTCGCGCAGCCACTGCACGGCGGCGCCGGTCACGAAGATCGCGCCCTCGAGGGCGTAGGTGAGCTCGCCCGCCGGCGAGCGCCACGCCGCCGTGGACAGCAGCCCCGCTTCGGAGCGCTCCAGCGAGGTGCCGGTGTTGGTGAGGATGAAGGAACCGGTGCCGAAGGTGCACTTGGAGTCGCCGACCTCGAAGCACGTCTGTCCGAACAGCGCCGACTGCTGGTCGCCGGCGATCCCCGCGATCGGCAGCTCCAGGTCGAGGAACGAGCGCGGGTCGGTGACCGCCAGCTCGCCCCAGTTGGGCACCAGCTCCGGCAGCGCGTCGCGGGGCACCCCGAACAGCGAGCACAGCTCCTCGGACCAGTCACCCTGCTCGAGGTCGAACAGCAGGGTGCGACAGGCGTTGGAGACGTCGGTGACGTGCTCGAGACCACGGGTCATCCGGGCGATCAGGTAGGAGTCGACCGTGCCGACGGCGTAGCGGCCGGACTCGACGAGCGCCCAGGTGTGCGGCTCGTGCTCGGCCAGCCACATCAGCTTGGTGCCCGAGAAGTAGGGGTCGAGCCGCAGGCCGGTGAGCTCGGAGACCCGCGCCTCGTGACCCTCGTCGCGCAGCCGGGTGCAGATGTCCGCCGTACGACGGTCCTGCCAGACGATCGCGCGTCGGGGGGACCCGAGCGTCTCGCGGTCCCAGAGCAGGACGGTCTCTCGCTGGTTGGTGATCCCGATGCCCCGCAGCTCGCTCCGGTCGGTGCGCGCGAGGGCGTCGCGGGAGGCCTCGAGCGTGGCCTGCCAGATCTCCTCGGGCGCGTGCTCCACCCAACCGGGTCGGGGGAAGTGCTGTCCGAACTCCTGGTAGCCGCGGGCCACGATGTCGCCGGTCTCGGAGACCACGACGGCGGTCACGCCGGTCGTGCCGGCGTCGATCGACAGGATGCTCATCCGGTCGTCCGCACGATCTCGAGGATCCGCTGGTCGATCCACGCGAGGTCTCCGTCGACGCGCATCTCGTAGTTCTCCGTGCCGACCCAGGTGGTGAAGTCGGGATGGCCCTGGGCCCGGGCGAACTCCTCCAGCTCGGCGCGCAGGTCCTCGGTGATCTCGACCCGCTCCTCGTCGGTGGAGGCCGTCAGGTACAGGTCGTTGAGGTCGAGCAGGCGACTGAGCTCGGTGACCGGCGTCGCGTGGTCGTCGACCCGCAGGTCGGCGGCGATGTCGTCGCCGCCGCCGTACCCGGCCCGATCGCGGACGACGAGCAGTGCTGCCGACTGGCGGCCGCGCTTGTCGCCGCCGGCGGCGTCCCCCGCCGAGAGTGCCGCGAGCAGACGGTGGGCGAAGGCCAGCTCGCCCCCGTCGTCCCAGGCGGTCTGCATCGCGTCGACCACCTGGGCGCCGGCGAGGCAGTTGCCCTGGATGGCGTAGCCCTCGCCGGTCAGCCCTCCGGCCCACGAGATGCAGGACTGGCCGGTGTGGGAGGCCGCACCGCCGTCGACGTCGACGATCCCCACCTGTCGGTGGTCGCGGCCCTCGTCCTCCTCGAGCAGGCGCTGCAGGGCGACCGAGGCGGTCGCACCCTCGTCGAGGTGGGAGAGCGCGAGGCCCTTGTAGGCCACGTTGGCGTCGGCCTGGGTCGCGATGGCGCCGACCTGGGCGACGGCGGCGGGGACGGCGCTGCCGACCGCCAGGAACTTGGAGGCCACCGCCACGCCCCAGGTCTCGCCGTCGTCGGAGCGGGCCACGATCGAGAAGGTCATGGCGCCGAGGGTAGTGGGCCGATGTGGTCAACTCGACCTGTTGCCCCACGGATCGCTCTAGGGTGAAGTGCATGGCTGCGCACCACGTCGGCTTCGCCGGACGTGCCCGCGAGCTCGCGTGCCTCGACGCACTGCTGGCCTCCGCCGAGCGGGGTTCGTCCCGCACGGCGATCGTCACCGGCGAGGCCGGCATCGGGAAGTCGACCCTCGTCGAGCAGACGATGGCGCGGGCCCGAGCCCGCGGGCACCGTGTCCTTCTGGGACGCTGCCTGCCCGTCGAAGGCATCGTGTACGACGCCTTCGTCGACGCCCTGGTGCCGCTGGCCGACGAGGTGGGGGCCGACCGGCTCACCGAGCTGGCCGGGCTGCCACGAGGCGGGTTGCGGGCGGTCCTGCCGTCCTCGGCGGCTCCGGCGGGGGGCGAGACTGCGGGTCCCGGTGCGCAGGCGAGGCTCTTCGACGGGGTGTGGCGCCTGCTCCGCAGCCTTGCCGACCGGACGCCGGTCCTGCTGGTGCTGGAGGACCTCCACTGGGCGCACCCGACGACGGCTGCGCTGGCCTACGTGGTCTCGCAGCGGACCGCCGCGCAGCGCGTCACCCTGGTCGTCACCGCCCGGGTGCCCGACCCCGGCTCCCAGGAGCGCCTGGGTCGCTGGCTGAGCGAGGCGAGCCGGGCGCCTCACGTCGAGCGGCTCGACCTGACCGGCCTCGACGAGCAGGAGGTCGCCCAGCAGATGGGCGCACTGCTCGGCGAGACGCCGTCGCGGGTCGTGGTCGAGTCGGTGCTCACCCGCTCGCAGGGCAACCCGCTCTTCGTGCGTGAGCTGGCGATGCAGGGCGAGCCGGGGCCCGACGACGTCCCGGGCCGGCTGCGCGACCTCTTCCAGACCACGCTCGTGGACCTGCCGGAGCAGACCCAGCACGTGGTGCGCCTGTGTGCCGCGGCCGGACGGCAGGTGCACCACCGCCTGCTGTGCCAGGCGTTCGGGCTGTCGCCGCAGGCCGTGGCCGACTCGTTGCGACCGGCGATCCGAGCCCAGATCCTGACCCCGGCGGGTGACGGCGCGACGTACGGGTTCCGTCACGTGCTGCTCGCCGAGACGGTGGCCGAGTCGGTCCTGCCCGGCGAGAGCCAGGCGGTCCACGGGCGCCTCGCCGAGGCGCTCGAGCGCGAGCCCGGCCTCGCCAGCACGGCTCCCGCGGCCGAGCTGGCCCACCACTGGAGTCGAGCCGGCGAGTCCGGCAAGGCGCTGGCATGGTCGGTCACCGCCGCGCAGGAGGCGGAAGCCTCCCACGCCGCCGAGGCGGCGGTCGCGCACCTCGACCGCGCGGTGGCGCTGTGGGACCAGGTGCCGGACGCCGCAGCGATCGCCGGACGGCCCCGGTGGCGGCTGCTGTCGTGGCAGGGTGCCCTGGCCAACCGTGCCGGTCGGAACCGCAAGGCGATCGCGCTGCTCCGGCGCGCGATCGAGGAGCACCGCGACGACCCCGACGGTGATCGAGCCGACCTCGGTGCCCTCTACTCCCGGCTGACGATCTGCCTGGGCTCGGTCGTGCCGCACGCCGAGGAGACCCTCGCGGCGGCCCTGCGTGCGCTCGAGCTGGTGCCCGAGCATCCCCTCGGGCCCGTGCGTGCCGAGGCGCTGGCCAACGCCGCCCACCTGCACCTGGACATCGACGCCCACCGCGCGCGCGACCTGGCCCGGGAGGCCTCGCACGTCGCCGAGCGGGTCGGTGCCCCGGCTCTGGAGTCCCGCGCGCGCACGCTGCTCGGGATGGCGTGGGCCGCCCTGGACGACGTCGAGCAGGGCCTCGCGAGCATCGCCGCAGCCCACGAGAGCGCGACCCGCCTCGGCCTGCACGAGGAGGTGGCGCGCAGCGCGATGTACGGCTCGGCGATCCTGATCCGCGCCGGACGTCTCCAGGAGGGCGCCGACACCGCCCTCGACGGCGTGCGCCGCGCCCGCGAGGGGGGCGTGTTCAGCAAGTGGGGCTCGGGCATCGCGGGCAACGCCGCGTCGGCGCTGTTCCTCTCCGGCCGCTGGGACGAGGCCGCCGAGCAGATCGTCGAGGTCGACGGTGACACCGGCGGCACGGCGTGGCTCTACACCTTGCACGCCCGGCTGCTCGGCTTCCTCGGGCGGCCCGAGGAAGCGGCTCGGGCCCTTGCCCGGGCACGGGAGCACCGCGGCGAGGACGACCCGCGCTACCCCGTCGTCGCCGCGTCCCTGGCCCTGTTGGCCGACGACCCGGCCGCGGCCGCTGCGGCGTTGTCAGGGTGGCGCCGGCTCGTCGAGCAGTCCCACGACGCCACGGTCAACGAGCTGTGCGCCGTGGCCCTGCGGACCGCCGTGGAGCGCGCGGCCAGGCCTCCGTCGCAGGAGTCCCGACTGGTCGTCGAGGAGCTGCTCGACGCGGTGCGGACCGGAACGACGCAGTCGCTCGTCCATGCGCGCGCCTGGGCAGTCACCGCGCGGGCCGAGGCCTCCCGCCTCACCCGGGCCGGGCCGGCTCCGTGGAGCGACGCGGTGACCTCGTGGCGCCAGCTCGACGGGTGGTGGCACGCCCGGGCCTACAGCCTGGCCCGCCTGGGTGAGGCGTACGCCGTCGCGGGCGAGCCCGCGCTCGCGCTGCCGGCCCTGGCCGAGTCCGTCGAGATCGCCGAGCGAATGGGGTCGCCGCCGCTGCTCCGCCACGCCGTCGACCTCGCCGTCCGGCACGGGATCGAGCTGCCGGGCCACGAGCGGGACCCCGCGGTCGAGGGAGTCGACAGCCTGACGACGCGCGAGCACGAGGTGCTCGGGCTGATCTCCGCCGGGCACACCAACCGCAGGATCGCGCGCACCCTGGGCATCAGCGAGAAGACCGTGTCCGTGCACGTCTCCAACGTCCTGCGCAAGCTGGCCGTCGGCTCGCGCACCGAGGCAGCCGGCGTCGCCTTCCGTGAGGGCCTGGTCCCGGAGAAATGAGCCGGAGAATTGAGCCGGAGACGTGAGCCGGACGAGCCGGGCCGGGCCGACCACACCCACGCGACGTCGGGGCTCACTGCGGGCAGGTGACCTCGAGCTCCACGTCGTACGTCGTCCGGGAGGTGCCGCGGCGGGGGACCTCGAACCTGCCCGAGGCGGTGGCACCGTCGACGGTGAAGTCGCCCGGCACCCCCTCGCCGAGCGTGTCGGCGGCGTCGATGCCGTCCGCGACGACCTGGACGCTCACGTCGGCCGGCACCGTGGCCTCGTTGCCGGGGGCGGGCAGGGTCAGCCGCACGCGACCGGCGAGGACGCTGTTGTCGAAGACGACCTCCCCGGTGTCGTCGACGAGATAGCCCTCGGCCAGGAACCCGGCGCCCAGGAAGTCGGGGTCGCACACCTCGCTGACACCGTTGATCGTGGCCGCGCCGTCGTCGGCGGTGAAGCCGTGGAAGGAGAACGGGTACTCCTGCCCGTCGACGCGGACCAGGCTCTGCCCGGCGCCGCCCGACGACGAACCCGCCTCCTGGACCTCCTCGGCGAGGCCGCCGCCCGAGCCGTCCCCCAGGGGGTCTGCGGCGTCGGCGGGGTCGGCGGCGGACGTCGCGGAGGGCCCGGTGCCGTCCTCGCCTCCGCAACCGACCAGCGCGCCGAGCACCAGCGCGGCAGCCGGGACCCCCGTCGCGACGCGCCGCAGCGCGTGGCGGGTCACGAGCGCAGCTTCAGCGAGAGCTTGTCGGCGTAGGCCGCACGGACGCCGGAGGCGCCCACGGCCTGCACGGTGACCCGGGCCTTGCGGGCCTTCCGGGGCACCGTGCCGCTCGCGGTGCGCTTGGCCAGCAACGTCACCTCGTCACCGGGGGACCCGGGCGTGAGGATGTCGCGGTCCTGCAGGGTGACCGGCTTGAGGCGCGCGGGCCTGCCGGCCTTCCTGCCCTTGGCGTTGAGCCACTTCACGGTGACCTTCATCCGGTCCTCGTTGCCGGCGTACCCGCCGAGCCACCCGACCAGGTCGAAGCGAGCGCCCTGCTTGATCAGGGACCTCTGCTTGGCCAGGTCGATCGTCTGGGTCGCGCGACCGGTCTCGGCCGAGGACGTGTGGTACGCGCCGGTGAAGTACTTGTTGCGGCGTCCGCCGGGCCCGGGGGAGTTCTTCGCCAGTCGGATCCCGTAGGCCTGCGGGTCAGGGGCCTTGGGCGCGTACGTGGCAGCGGTGAACTGGTCGGTCCCGGTGACCTTCCACCCCTTGATCGCGACCTTGGTGAAGTCGCTGGGGGCGCCCTTGGTCTTCTCGGCGCTGCCGTTGCGGATCAGGTTGCCGGTCCTCTTCCTGCGTTCCTGCGTCGGGGAGGCGCTCGGGCGGTCGGTGACCGCGGCGCTCGCCGTCGTCGTGCCGGCATCGAGCGGGGCCAGGGCGCTGGCAGGGGTGGCGCCGGCGGTGAGGGTCAACGCCGCGAGGATCGCGACGCCGCCGACGCCCCCGGCGCGGGGTCCGGGCATGCCGGCGTGGCGGGGTCGGTTGCGGTGCGGGCCGTGGAGTCCAAGGGAGATCATGGCGTCCAGCGTGGGCGCGCGGCGCTCGCGCCGCCATCGGGACAATTCCCTAGTGGCCCCCAGTGGCCCCCAGTGGTCCCTAGTGGTCCCTCGTGAGCTAAGTGAGCCGAGGCGGTGCCCCGCCCTCAGCAGTCCTCCAACGACGTGCAGGTCTGCTGGAACTCGCTCTCGATGCTGGTGCCCAGGGCGATGATCGCGACGAAGGCCACGACTCCGACGGCGCTGAGCAGCGTGCCGATCAGGCCGGTCACGAAGCCAGCCGTGGCGACGCCTCGCCCACCGAGTCGTCCCCCCGACGCGTCGATCTCGCGGGTGGCCCGCCGGCCGAGGATCATCGCGGGGATGCCGGAGAGGAACCCGAGGCAGACCAGCGACAGGATGCCCAGCACCAGGCTGGTGGTCGCGGTGCCCGAGGCTGCGGGCGGCGGGGCGCCGTACGCCGGGGCGCCGTACGGCCCGGGCTGGCTGTACGGGCCCGGCTGGCTGTCCGGGCCGGGCTGGCCGTAGGGCTGGTACGGGTGCTCGGGGCCGGACTGGCCATCTGGCTGCTGACCGGGGTAGTCGCTCACGCGGTGCCGTCCTCTCGTCGCCCTCGCCGAGGTGTCGGCGTGCTGTCCTCGGGATCCTAGGACCTGGATGGCGTGGTTAGGTGGGGACTCACCCCGTCAGGGGTGACCGTCTTCACCGAGCTCCAGGAGGAACCCATGCGCGTCGGCGTGCTCACCGGTGGCGGCGACTGCCCCGGTCTCAATGCGGTGATCCGGGCCGTGGTCCGCAAGGGCGTCACCCGGCACGGCTTCGACCTCGTCGGCTACCGCGACGGTTGGAAGGGTCCTCTGGAGGGCCTGACCCGGCCGCTGGGCATCGAGGAGTGCCGCGGCATCCTCCCTCGCGGAGGGACGATCCTGGGATCCTCGCGGACCAACCCGTTCTCGATCGACGGCGGCGTCGAGCAGATCAGGGCCAACCTCGCCGCCGACGGGGTGGACGCCCTGGTCGCCATCGGGGGCGAGGACACCCTGGGCGTGGCGACCAGGCTGGCCGACCTCGGGGTCCAGGTCGTCGGCGTGCCGAAGACGATCGACAACGACCTGTCCGGCACCGACTTCACGTTCGGCTTCGACACCGCGGTCAACATCGCGACCGAGGCGATCGACCGGCTGCACACGACCGCCGAGTCGCACCACCGGGTGCTGGTCGTCGAGGTGATGGGTCGCCACGCCGGGTGGATCGCGCTGCACGCAGGGATCGCCGGCGGCGCCAGCGCGGTGCTGATCCCGGAGCAGCCCTTCGACATCGAGAAGGTGTGTGCCCACGTCGAGACCCGCTTCGAGTCGGAGTACGCGCCGATCATCGTGGTCTCCGAGGGCGCGACGCCGATCGACGGCGGCGACATGACCCTGGCCTCGGGCGAGAAGGACGCCTTCGGCCACGTGCGCCTCGGCGGGATCGGTGACCGGCTCGCCAACGAGATCGAGCAGCGCACCGGCAAGGAGGCGCGCGCGGTCGTGCTCGGCCACATCCAGCGCGGGGGCACACCCACCGCCTTCGACCGATGGCTGGCCACCCGGTTCGGGCTGCAGGCCGCCGACGCCGTCGCGGAGGGCGACTTCGGCACGATGATGGCGTTGCGTGGCACGAGCATCGTCCGCGTGCCGCTCATCGAGGGCACCGGCGAGCTCAAGCTGGTCAGTGCGCACGAGTACGCCGAGGCGCAGGTCTTCTTTGGGTGATCAAGCTCGCCGGAGCGCCGCGAGGCACGAGCGGCGGTCCGTAGCGAGACGAGGTTGAGCGAGCCTCGCGACTGAGGGACGAAGTCGCGACAGGCGAGTCGAAACCCAGCGAGCCGGGAAGGAGCCTGAGGTCAGACGTGCTGTCGGAGTATCGGGTCACGGGGTTTCGAGGCTCGCTTCGCTCGCACCTCAACCACCGTGGGGCGTTGGTCAGTGCGCCACGTCCGCCAGGTCCAGCTCGGCCGGCACCAGCCGGTGCACCACCACGGCGACCACGAGCATGACGACGGCACCCGCCAGCCCGACCACCGAGAACGCCCGTTCGAACGCGGCCATCGCGTCGTCGGCCGCGGGGGAGCCGAGCGCGCCCGCCAGCGACTCGCGGGCGCTCTGTGGCGCTCCGCTCGGGAGCCCGGACCGGTAGACCAGAGCCGCCAGGCTGCCGAGCACGGCGACACCGAGTACGCCA
>NZZG01000088.1 GCA_002698575.1 Pimelobacter sp.
GACTACCGGGGCTGGCCCTTCGTGCTGATGTTCTGGGTCAAGACCCTCTGGTTCTACCTCGCCACCCACCGGGAGCCCGCGCGGGTGGCGTTGAGTGCCCGGGCGGCGTACGCCGGGCTGCGCGGCGACTTCAGCGGGCACCGGCGGTACCTCCGGTGAGCCGCGACCCGCACGTCCGGCCGGACACCGGGCCGGGGGTCGAGACGGTCGCCATCGTGGTGGTCACCTACAACCGCGCCGACCTGCTGGAGCCGATGCTGGCCGGGCTCGGCGCGCTGGAGCGTCCTGCCGACCTCGTGCTCGTCATCGACAACGCCAGCACCGACCACACCCCGGAGGTGCTGGCGCGGTGCGGCCTGAGGGGCCTGGAGGTCGTGCGCACGCCCGAGAACCTCGGCGGGGCGGGCGGCTTCCACCTGGGGATGCGCACCGCCTACGAGCGCGGCGTCGACCGGATCTGGGTGATGGACGACGACGTCGTCCCCGCGCCCGAGTGCCTGACGGTGCTGCTGGCGCAGGACGAGGCCTGCCTGACGAGCGTCCGGGAGGAGCGCTCCGGAGCACTGGTCGAGAAGGCCGCGACCCGCTTCGACCTGCGCAACCCGCTGGCCATCAAGCCGAAGACCTCGATGGTCGAGACCGACTACGGGAGCCGGAACGCGATGCCCGAGCGCGTCGAGGTCGAGAACGTCGCCTTCGAGGGGCTGATGGTGCGGCGCGAGGTGGTCGCAGCGATCGGGCTGCCCGACCCCGCGTTCTTCATCTTCTACGACGACGTCGACTTCGCCCTGCGAGCCAGGCGCGCCGGCTACCGGATCTGGGCCGTGCGCGACGCCGTTCTCGTCCGCCAGCTCTCCTTCGACCAGCAGCACGACCTCGCCGGGTGGAAGGGCTACTACATGTACCGCAACCTGTTCGTGGTCCACCTCCGCTACGGCGAGAACACCCTGGTGCGTCTCAAGCCCTGGCTGGTCGCCCTCGTGGTCGTGCTGCTCAGCCCGCTGCGCGGCGGACGGGCGGAGGCCCGCAACGTCGTGCGTGCCGTGCTCGACGCGCGCAGGCTGCGCGCGCTGTCCACCGAGGCGGGGCCCGGGGCGCCGGCCCGGGTCGGCGACGTCGGCGACGTCAGCGACCCTGGGCGTCGGCCTCCTGGCTGACGGAGACGGGCTCGTCCTCGGCGGGACGCCGGAGCTGCGGTCGCAGACCGACGCGGTTGCCGGTCACCATGGCCGCGGCCCACACGGTGAACGAGCCGAGAGCGGCTCCGGCGAGGACGTCGATGAAGAAGTGCCAGCCCAGGTAGATCGTCGCCAGCACGGTCAGGCCGAGGAAGACCCAGGCCGTGATCCGGATCCAGCGCGCCAGGCCGATGTAGGAGACGACCAGGCAGATCGTCACCATGATCCCGACGTGCAGGGACGGGAAGGCCGCGATCGTCTGCAGGGTGCCGGAGGCGAAGCGGTCGCCCAGCACGGCGACGCGGTCGTCCCACATGCTGTCGGCCAGGCGGGTGTTGTAGGTCTCGGGGAGTCCGTCGAACATCCCCCGCTGCTGGGCGTTGTAGACCGGGCCCACCGACGGGAACAGGATGTAGAACAGGGCTCCCAGCGCCCAGTCGAAGGCGACCGCCGTGACGTACCAGGAGCCGGCGCGGGTGCTGCGGGTGAAGACGAGGGCGATGGCGATGCTGACCGGCACCAGGGCGATCCAGATGAAGTACACGGCGGAGAAGAAGTGCGCGGCGATGCCGGTGCCGAAGAGGTCGTGCAGGACCGTGGCCGGCTCACGGCCGAACCACAGCTCGCGGTCGATGCGGGCGAACTCGACGTCCCACGACTTCTCGTTGATGAACGGCGCCATCGACTTCAGGTTGCGGAACGCGGCGTAGCAGAGATACCAGGCGGTGACGCCACCCACGGCGTAGCGCCAGTGCGAGGCCGGCCAGCGCTCGCGCAGCACGTCGCGCCAGTGCCGTCCCACGGTCCTCGGGGATCGCCGGGCACGCCACGCGACGCGGGGCACGATGTCCAGGCCGATCGCACCGAGCACGATGGCTGGGAAGCGGATGTAGCCTGGGATCAGGCTGTCGGGGTCGCGGATCGGGAGCTCGCCGATGGCAGCGAAGACGATGGTCGCCACGACCATGGCGATGCCGGTGAGCCACGCCGCTCCGAAGTTGCGCTCGACAACCGTGCGCAACGAACCAGTCTCGTGCATTGGGCCACTCTAGGACGTCCGGCGTCCACCTGTCTCATCCCGAACAGTCGCCGTGCCGTCGGCCGGGCGCCGCTCGGCAGTCGACGTGACGAGATAGACGGGCGCGCCCGCGTGCGTCGAGTGTGCCCCGACTGCGCGGATCCGTAGACTCAGCCAACGTGTCCGACGCTACCTCTGAACCCATCCCCGCCGCCGCCCCCGCAACGGGCGCTCCGCAGCAGCGACGCCTCGAGCGCCCCGACATCGTCGTGGTGGGCTCGGGCTTCTTCGGGCTCACGATCGCCGAGCGGTGCGCGAGCGAGCTCGGGCTCCAGGTGCTCGTCGTCGAGCGCCGGTACCACCTCGGAGGCAACGCCTACTCCGAGAAGGACCCCGAGACGGGGATCGAGGTGCACAAGTACGGCACGCACCTGTTCCACACCTCCAACAAGAAGGTCTGGGACTACGTCACCCGCTTCACCGACTTCACCGGCTACCAGCACCGGGTCTTCGCCAAGGTGAAGGACCAGGTCTACTCCTTCCCGATGAACCTCGGCCTGATCAACCAGTTCTTCGGCCGCTCGCACACCCCGGACGAGGCCCGGGCGCTGATCGCCGAGCAGTCCAGCGAGATCGCCACCGCGGAGGCCACCAACCTGGAGGAGAAGGCGGTGAGCCTCATCGGGCGGCCGCTGTACGAGGCCTTCGTCAAGGGCTACACCGCCAAGCAGTGGCAGACCGACCCCACCGAGCTGAGCGCCGACATCATCACCCGGCTGCCGGTGCGCTACACCTTCGACAACCGCTACTTCAACGACACCTACGAGGGGCTCCCGGTCGACGGCTACACCGCCTGGCTCGAGCGGATGGCCGACCACCCCAACATCGAGGTCCTCCTGGACACCGACTACCTGGATCCTGCCGCCGGCCTGGTCGAGGAGTTCAAGGGCAAGGTCCCGGTCATCTACACCGGCCCCATCGACGAGTACTTCGACAACAGCGAGGGGCGCCTGTCGTGGCGCACCGTCGACCTCGAGGCGGAGACCCTCGACGTCGACGACTTCCAGGGCACCGGCGTGGTCAACTACAACGACCAGGACGTGCCCTGGACCCGGATCCTGGAGTTCAAGCACCTGCACCCCGAGCGCACCCACCTGCCCGGCAAGACGATCGTCGTCCACGAGTACAGCCGCTTCGCCGAGGACGACGACGAGCCGTACTACCCGATCAACACCGCCGAGGACCGGGCCAAGCTGCTCGCCTACCGGGCGCTGGCCAAGGAGGAGGCGGCGCAGCACGGTGTGCTGTTCGGTGGCAGGCTCGGGACCTACCAGTACCTCGACATGCACATGGCCATCGGGTCGGCGCTGTCGATGTTCGAGAACAAGCTCAAGCCGCACTTCGTCGACGACGTGCCGCTGACGAGCGGAGATGAGGCCCGATGAGCAGCACCCCGACCGGCACCCCGACGGGCGAGGTCGCCATCGGCGACACCGACACCGCCACGGCCACCGACAGCACGAGCGACCACACGCCCGGGACCGCCCGCCGTCTCCTGCAGCGACAGATCCTGCCCCAGGACCGCGACTTCGACGTGCTGGCGCTCTACGTCGACCGCGACCACGGGTCCGTGGACGTCGACGGCGACGACTCGCCCCTGAGCCGGGTGGCTCGCGACCTCCAGGGAGCCGCCTCCCGTGCGGCCACCTCGTCGGGGCTCTCGATCCACCCCGACCAGATCGAGTCGCGCACCGCGCTGCGCATCAAGTCCGGCGACCGGATCTCCTTCGCCACCTACTTCAACGCCTTCCCGGCCAGCTACTGGCGCCGCTGGACCGTGGTCGACGCGATCCGGCTGACGATCACGGTCAGCGGTCGTGGTGCCCACGTGATGGTCTACAAGTCGATGGCGCGGGGCAACTCCCAGCGCGTCGACGCAGCGATGGCCGAGACCCACGAGCCGAGCACCTTCACCTTCGACCTGAGCCTCAAGCCCTTCGTCGACGGCGGCTGGTACTGGTACGACGTCGTGGCCGGCGACGAGGACGTCGTCGTCGAGTGGGCCGAGTGGAGCGCCGAGGTCCCCGAGGACCGTGCCGAGCACGGCACCGCCGACATCTGCGTCACCACGATGAACCGACCCGACTTCTGCGCCGAGCTGCTCGGCCAGATGGGCGAGGACGAGGACCTGGCGCCGTACCTGGACACCGTCATGGTGATGGAGCAGGGCACCAAGCTGGTCGTCGACTCCGAGCACTTCCCGGCCGCCCAGGAGGCGCTGGGGGACAAGCTGCGGGTGATCAAGCAGGGCAACCTGGGAGGCTCGGGCGGCTACGCGCGCGGCCAGCTCGAGTCGGTGCGCAAGGGCACCGCGACCTATGCCCTGATGATGGACGACGACGTCGTGTGCGAGCCCGAGGGCATCATCCGCGCGATCACGTTCGGTGACCTCTCGCGGCGCCCCACGATCGTGGGCGGGCACATGTTCTCGATCTACTCCCGGTCGCGGCTGCACAGCTTCGGCGAGATCGTGCAGCCCTGGTACTTCTGGTGGCAGTCGGTGCCCGGCACCCACTCCGACTGGGACCTGTCGGCGCGCAACCTGCGCACCGCCCGTTGGCTGCACAAGCGGATCGACGTGGACTTCAACGGCTGGTTCATGTGCCTGATCCCGCGCGTCGTCCTCGAGGACGTCGGGCTGTCGCTGCCGGTCTTCATCAAGTGGGACGACTCGGAGTTCGGGCTGCGCGCCAAGGCGGCCGGCTACCCGACCGTGAGCTTCCCGGGCGCAGCGGTGTGGCACGTGCCGTGGAGCGACAAGAACGACGCGCTCGACTGGCAGTCCTACTTCCACCAGCGCAACCGGTTCATCGCGGCGCTGCTCCACTCGCCGTACGCCAAGGGCGGCCGGATGGTGCGGGAGAGCCGCAACCACCAGATCGCCCACCTGGTCTCCATGCAGTACTCCACCGTGGAGCTGCGCCACCAGGCGCTGCTCGACGTCCTCAAGGGGCCCGACGCGCTGCACGAGGTGCTGGCCACGCGGCTGCCGGAGATCAACAAGATGCGCAAGCAGCACTCCGACGCCGTGCTCGAGGCCGATCGCGACGCCTTCCCGCCCGTCCGACGGACCAAGCCGCCCCGCAAGGGCCGCGACGCGGTCTCCGACCCCGGCCGGATCAGCGGGATCGTGACCGCCACCATCCAGCCGCTGCGCCAGCTCAAGAAGCCGCGTGCCCTCTCGCGCCGCTACCCCGAGGCCGAGGTCCGGGCGATGGATGCCAAGTGGTGGCGCCTGGCCATCTACGACTCCGCGGTCGTCTCGATGGCCGACGGCACGTCGGCGGCGCTGTATCGTCGGGAGCCGGAGCAGTTCCGCACGATGATGAAGCAGACCCTCGAGATCCACGAGCGGCTCAAGCGCGAGTGGCCACGTCTCGCGGCCGAGTACCGCGCCAAGCTGGGCGACATCACCTCGCCGGAGGCGTGGGACGCGACCTTCGCCCCCTGGACCAGCGAGCAGGAAGAGGCCGATGACTGACAGCCTGCAGGCCGGCGCCGACACGGGCACGACCGTCGAGCCGGCCTACGACCTGGGGGAGGACCGTCCCTGGGAGGATCCAGCCCCCAGCCGCGGGCTCCTCGAGGTCTTCCGTCGTCGCTACCTGCTCAAGCTGCTGGTGCGCCGCGAGATCAGCGCGCGCTACTCCGGGTCGTTCCTCGGCCTGATCTGGAGCTACATCAACCCGCTGTCGCAGTTCTTCATCTACTTCGCGATCATCGGCGTGATCTTCCAGCTCCACGACTCGATCCCGAACTTCCCGATCCACATCTTCTCGGCGATCATCATCGTCCACTTCTTCACCGAGACCTTCAACGCCGGCACCCGCTCGATCGTGCGCAACAAGGCGATCGTGAAGAAGATGGCCGTGCCGGCCGAGATGTTCCCCGTGGCCTCGATGCTGGTCTCGCTCTACCACGTGTTCCCCCAGCTGGTGATCCTGCTCGTCGCGGTGCTGTTCATGGGCTGGACCCCGACGTTGAGCGGCGTGCTGGCGGTCGCGATCGCCCTGACGATCATCATGACGCTCGGCACGGCGATGGCCCTGTTCTTCAGTGCCGCCAACGTGCTCTTCCGCGACTTCGCCAGCTTCGTCAACATCCTCACCAACTTCGTGCGCTTCGGCGTGCCGATGATCTACAGCTACACGATGGTCGGCGACCGTTTCGGGCGCTTCGCCGACTACTACGTCCTCAACCCGATCGCGGACGCGGTGATGCTGATGCAGCACGCCTTCTGGATCGGCACGCTCACCGAGCAGGAGCTGAGCTTCGACGACAAGGGGCAGGCCGTCGACAGGCTGCCCGACCACCTCTTCACGCTGGGCTTCACGATGATCGGCGTCTCGCTGGTGATCCTCGTCCTGGCCCAGTACGTCTTCAGCAAGCTGGAGAAGCAAATCCCGGAGCGCATCTGATGGCTGGTGAGTGCTGATGGCAGAGTCCATCCGCGTCGAGAACGTCACCAAGGAGTTCACGCTCCGCTACCACCGCACGTTCAAGCAGGTGACGGTCGCGCTGGCGCGTGGGCGCCAGCTCAGCGACACGTTCCCCGCCGTCGACGACGTCTCCTTCACCGTCAGCCAGGGTGAGTCCATCGGGCTGATGGGCCTCAACGGGTCCGGCAAGAGCACCCTGCTGAAGATGATCAACGGGGTGATGCGCCCCGACCACGGCACGGTGCGCACCCGGGGCCGGATCGCCGGGCTGATCGCCACCGGCGCGGGCTTCCACCCGCAGCTGAGCGGCAAGGAGAACATCATGCTCAATGCCGCGATCCTGGGCATGAGCGAGAACGAGATCGCCCGCAAGTACGACGCCATCGTCGACTTCGCGGAGATCCCCACGAAGTTCCTGCAGACTGAGGTCGGGCACTACTCCTCGGGGCAGTCGGCGCGCCTGGGCTTCGCGGTCGCGATCCACGTCGACTCCGAGATCTTCCTGGCCGACGAGGTCCTGGCGGTGGGTGACAAGCCGTTCAAGAAGAAGTGCCTGGAGCGGATGGAGCAGGTGCGCGACTCCGGTCGCACGCTCTTCTACGTCTCCCACGCGGGCGGCTCGGTCAAGCGGATGTGCAACCGGGTGCTGATCCTGGAGCAGGGGCGCCTGATCTTCGACGGTGACGTCAAGGAGGGCATCAAGGTGCTCAAGTACGACGACGAGCGTCCCGAGGACGAAGAGCACTTCGACTCCGACGAGGAGCTCGGCGCCGACATCTGAGCCGGGGCCGCACGGCCACCGCCGCTCAGTTTGACAAATCTTCGGATGCTCGGCGTGTCGGCTGGTAATTACAGCTTTGTAGTTACTCACGAACTCTTCCCAGGGCCTGTTACGGGTGTGACAGTTGCTTCTCGTGTGACTCTTCCCCCGCACGCAGGAGTAGTAGCTGATGTCTTCCCGACACCCCCGTTTCGTCACCGCCTGCCAGCAGATGCTGGTGCTCGGAGTGATCTGCGCCGCCCTCACCCCGGCTGCCGGAGTCGTCAACCTGGAGCTGGTCCCGCGCCCGCCGGACGCCGACCCCGGAGCGGCACCGTCGCAGACCGGGTCGGGCTCCGACCTCTCCATGGCGGCCTACGCGAAGGCCACCACGCTGAAGGCCCAGGTGCCGACCCAGGCGGTCGACCCCACCGTGGAGGAGTACTCCCTGACGGCGCCGGCCGGTGCCCGGATGCGCCCCGGAGCACTCGCCGCGACCAGTCGCCGTACGACCGGAGGGGCTGACCGGCTCGTCAGCGACCCGCAGCCGGTCACCGGCTACGGCGCGGTCGGCGTCACCTGGGCGCCCGGCCCGGTCCTGGGCGAGGAGGACATCGCCGTGGAGGTCCGCACCAAGGACGCGGGCGGCTGGTCCGGCTGGACCGAGGCGCACTACAGCGACGAGCACGGACCGGACCCGGACAGCCAGGAGGCCGTCACGGCCCGCCCGGGCACCGACGAGCTGCTCGTCGGCGAGGTCGACGAGGTGCAGGTGCGCATCGACAGTGCCGGTGCCAGCCCCGCCGACCTCAAGCTGGCCGTGATCGACCCCGGCGTGGCGACCTCCAGCGACCGGGAGCGGGCCGCGATCGACACCGCGACGCTGCCGAGCGCGACGCAGGGCGGGGCCGACGAGCCAGCTCCCGACCCGGTGCCCGAGAGCGACCCCGACACCACCGGTGAGGCCACCGGTGACGGGGACCTCGACCTGGCGGCGGGTTCGTTCACGCCGAAGCCGAAGATCTTCAGCCGCGCCCAGTGGGGGGCCGACGAGTCCCTGCGCGACCCCGGCTCGCTGCACTACTTCGAGGTGCACGCCGGGTTCGTCCACCACACCGTGAACGCCAACGGCTACAAGAAGCGCGACGTCCCCTCCATCCTGCGGGGCATCTACGCGTACCACACCCAGTCGCGGGGGTGGAGCGACATCGGCTACAACTTCCTGGTCGACCGCTTCGGTCGGGTCTGGGAGGGCCGCTACGGCGGGGTCGACCGGCCGGTCGTCGGCGCGCACACCCTGGGCTACAACGAGGACTCGTTCGCGATGAGCGCGATCGGCAACTTCGAGACCGCCCAGCCGTCCCAGGCGATGATCGAGGCCTACGGCGCCGTCTTCGCCTGGAAGCTCTCGCTGCACGGGGTCAAGGCCGGCTCCATGAACCAGTACGTCACCTCCCGCTCGTTCGCGGCGATCAACGGTCACCGTGACGCCGCCTCCACGGCCTGTCCCGGGCAGTACCTGTACGACCAGATCCCGCAGATCCGCAAGCTCGCCAAGCAGACCCAGGTGGGCTTCTCCGGGCGCCAGTTGGAGTCGAACGTCGCCGCGAGTGCGGAGCCCGACATCATCGCCCGTCGTACCAGCGACGGGAAGGGCGTGCTGATCCCGATCGTGAAGACCACGAGCGGCTACCGCACCGGCAAGGCGATCCCGCTCGCCGTCGACCTCAGCGGGATGAGCCGGATCCTCTCGGCAGGCGACTGGGACCGCGACGGCGTCGCCGACCTGATCACCCGCCGCAAGGTCGACGGACGCCTGACGCTGCGCCTGGGGCTCGGCAACGGCACCTTCAAGCCGGTGCAGTTCCTCGCCAACGGCTTCAAGGGCGTCAAGCTGCTCGCCGCGGTCGGGGACATGACCGGTGACGGGTATCCCGACCTGATGGGACAGCGCAAGGGCAAGCCGATGATGATCTGGCCCGGCCGTGGCACCAACGGGCTCGGCACGCCGTACGTCGCCTACGGCTCGATCCAGGGCAGCAAGCAGATCAGCGTCGGTCGCTGGGACAAGGGCGGGGCCCCCGACACGTTGGTGCGTCAGGGAAGGAACCTGATCCTCTACATGGGCAACGGACCCGGCGGCTTCACCGGGTCGCGGCAGCTGCCAATCGACGTCTCGCCGTACAACTGGATCGTCGGCATCAGCGACGTGAACCTCAAGGGGCACCCGGACCTGGTCGTGCGGGCCAAGGGCACCGGACAGCTCTTCCTGATCCCCGGCCACAAGAAGTCGTTCGGCGACCCGATCCTGCTGGGTCGAGGCTGGGCGAAGTACAACATGGTGGAGTGAGGAGCCGACCCACGAACCGGATGTCTGGTCCTCAGGCAGGGAAGCGGGCGGTCGCGCGCTCGGCGACGTAGGTCGCCTCCACGCGCTCCCGTCCGGCCCGGGTGACCAGCACCAACGAGCCGCCGCGCAGCAGCGGCTCGACGAAGGCGGCGAGTCCCGGTGGGGAAGCCGGGTTCGCCTCCGTGAGGAGCCGGCCGCCGTCGGTGACGAGAGTCCCGACGGCGGCCGCGTTCCACAGCTCGGCCTGGGAGGTGCGCCGACCAGCGTGCTCGACGGCGACGTCGTCGCCGGTCGGCGGGTCCCACGGGGCGAAGGCGTCGGGCTGGCCCCAGATCTCGACCCCGACGTCGTGCACCCCCGCCGGGACCGGCTCGACGAAGCGGACGCCGAGCGGGAGCAGCGCACAGGCCAGCACGGGCAGTTCCCCGGCTCGCGGAGCCCACTGCTCGAGGGTGCCCGGGCCGCACACGACGGCGTCGGGTGCGTCGTCGACGACGCTGATCCCCGCCGTCCACGCGGCCCCGAGGAAGACGGGGACGAGCCAGTGCGCAGGCAGGTCGACCTGCAGCCGGGCGCCACGCTCGAGGTCCAGCTCGTCGACCAGCAGGGAGGCCGCCTTGGCCACCCAGTTGGCGTACGTCGTGACCGACAGCTCGACGCGTTCGGCGCTCTCGTCGTCGTAGAAGGTGACCAGGGGGCGGCCGGCGTCGCCGCGCAGCTGCTCGGAGAGGACTTCGGCGAAGGTGGTGGCGCGGTTCATGCCCCCAGTGTGGTGGCCCGGCCATAGGCTCGGCACATGACCTCCATCGACAACTTCTGGGCCGTCGTCCCGGCCGGCGGGGCAGGGACGCGGCTGTGGCCGATGTCGCGCTCGTCGTCCCCCAAGTTCCTGCGCGACCTGACCGGCACCGGGCGATCGCTGCTGCAGGGCACGTGGGACCGGTTGGCGCCGATCGTCGACGACCGCTTCCTGGTGGTCACCGGCCGGTCGCACCGCGAGGCGGTCTCCGGACAGCTGCCGGAGGTGCCGGCCGGGGCGATCGTCGCCGAGCCGTCGGCACGTGACTCGATGGCTGCCATCGGGCTCGCTGCCGCGATGCTCGAGCGGCGTGACCCGGACGCCGTGATGGGCTCGTTCGCCGCCGATCACGTCATCGCCGACCCCGCCGCGTTCGCCCGCGCCGTCGAGGTGGCGGCGGGTGCCGCCCGCGACGACTGGCTGGTGACGATCGGCATCGACCCGACCTTCCCGTCCTCGGCGTTCGGCTACATCCACCTGGGCGACGACCTTGCCGGTCACCCCGGCGCGCACGCGGTGCGTGAGTTCGTCGAGAAGCCGTCCGCCGACGTGGCCGAGCGCTACCTCGCCACCGGCCGCTACCGCTGGAACGCCGGGATGTTCGTGGTCCGGCCGACCGTCCTGCTGGAGCTGCTCGCCGAGCAGGACCCGGACTTCACCGCGGCGCTGCGCGCCATCGCGGCCGATCCCGCGTCGCTGGAGGCGGCCTGGTCCTCGCTGCCCAAGATCGCGCTCGACCACGCGGTCGCCGAGCCGGCCGCTGCCGCGGGCCGCGTGGTGGTCGTGCCGGCCTCGATCGGGTGGGACGACATCGGCGACTTCGACTCCCTGGCGACCCTGCTGGAGGACACGACGTCGGCCTCGACGACGGTGCTCGGTGACCCGGCACTGGTGCAGGCCATCGACGCCACCGGGCTCGTGGTGCCGGCGGCGGGCAAGATGATCGCCGTCGTCGGTCTCGACGACGTGGTCGTCGTGGACACCCCGGACGCGCTGCTCGTGACCACCCGGGCCCATGCCCAGGCGGTCAAGCAGGTCGTCGCCGGCCTCAAGGACGGCGGTCGGAGCGACCTGACCTGAGGCCCGGTCGCTCGGCGCGACTCAGATCGCAACGGCCTCCGGAGAGGTCCTTCGGGGTGGTCGTCGAGGTGGGGACGCGCGCGTAGCCGACCTGCTCCCGCCGTCAAGGATCGCCTGCGGCGCCCGCTGCGCGGCACCTTCGGTGTCCTTGAC
>NZZG01000089.1 GCA_002698575.1 Pimelobacter sp.
AGCTTCTGGCGCGGCTTCAGGGGCGCCGTGGTCATCCAGCAGATCATCGCGTCGATGTCCTGGCTCGGCTGCGGGGCGTTCTTGACGCGGGCGATCATGTCGCCCCGGGAGACGTCCACGTCGTCCTCGAGACGGACCGTGACCGACATCGGCGGGTACGCCTGGTCGAGCTCCTGGTCGAAGAGGTCGATGCCGGCGATCTTGGAGGTCATCCCCGAGGGGAGCACGACGACCTCGTCGCCGGGCTTGAGGACGCCGCCGGCAACCATGCCGCCGTACCCGCGGTAGTCGTGGTGCTCGTCCGACTTGGGGCGCACGACGTACTGCACGGGGAAGCGGACGTCGACCAGGTCGCGGTCGGAGGCGACGTGGACGTGCTCGAGGTGGTGCATGAGCGTGGGGCCGGAGTACCAGTCCATGTGCTCGGAGCGGTTGACCACGTTGTCGCCGGCCAGGGCCGAGATCGGGATGACCTCGAGGTCGGGGATATTGAGCTTGGTCGCGAACGCGGTGAACTCGGCGTGGATCTTCTCGTAGACCTCCTGGGAGTAGTCGACGAGGTCCATCTTATTGACCGCGAGCACGAGGTGCGGCACCCGGAGCAGCGAGAGCAGCACCGCGTGGCGGCGCGACTGCTCGGTCAGGCCCTGGCGGGCGTCGACCAGCACCAGACCGAGGTCGGCGGTGGAGGCGCCGGTGACCATGTTGCGGGTGTACTGCACGTGGCCGGGGGTGTCGGCGATGATGAACTTGCGGTTGGGCGTCGCGAAGTAGCGGTAGGCGACATCGATCGTGATGCCCTGCTCGCGCTCGGAACGCAGCCCGTCGGTCAGCAGCGCCAGGTCGGTGTAGTCGTAGCCCTTGGAGGCGCTGGTGGCCTCCACGGCCTCGAGCTGGTCGGCGAAGATCGACTTCGAGTCGAGCAGCAGACGCCCGATCAGCGTCGACTTGCCGTCGTCCACGGAGCCCGCAGTGGCGAAGCGGAGCAGGTCCATGTTGGTGGCGCCTTCGGTGGCGAGGTTCTGCGCGACGGTGGACTCGGTGCTCATCAGAAGTAGCCTTCCTTCTTGCGGTCTTCCATGGCTGCTTCGCTGAACCGGTCGTCGCCACGGGTGGCGCCGCGCTCGGTGAGCGTGGCGATCGAGATCTCGTCGATGATCTCGGGGATGGTCGAGGCGGTCGACTCGACGCAGCCGGTGAGGCTGATGTCGCCACAGGTGCGGAAGCGCACGGTGCGCTCCTCGACGACCTCGCCGGCGCGCAGCGGGTTGAGCGGCGTCTCGCTCATCAGCATGTTGTCGCGCACGAAGACGTTGCGCTGGTGGGAGAAGTAGATCGAGGGGATCTCGATGCCCTCGCGCCCGATGTAGTCCCACACGTCGAGCTCGGTCCAGTTGGAGATCGGGAAGATCCGCATGTGCTCGCCCTCGTGCAGACGGCCGTTGTAAAGGCTCCAGAGCTCGGGGCGCTGCATCTTGGGGTCCCACTGACCGAACTCGTCGCGGTGGGAGTAGACGCGCTCCTTGGCGCGGGCCTTCTCCTCGTCGCGGCGACCGCCACCGAAGGCGGCGGTGAAGCCGTTCTCCTCGATGGCGTTGAGCAGTGTGCCGATCTGCATCCGGTTGCGGCTGGTCTTGCCGTCGTCGACCACGACACCGCTGGCGATCGCGTCGTCGATGCTGGCCACGACGAGCTTGACACCCAGGCGGTCGACCCAGCGGTCGCGGGTCTCCAGGACCTCGGGGAAGTCGAGGCCGGTGTCGACCTGCAGCACCGGGAACGGGATCTTGGCCGGGTAGAAGGCCTTCTCCGCCAGGCGGAGCATCACGATGGAGTCCTTGCCGCCCGAGAACATCAGGACGGGCTTCTCGAACTCGGCGGCGACCTCACGGAAGATGTGGATCGACTCCGCCTCGAGCTGGTCGAGCTGGCTCAGCCGGTAGTCGGCGTGCGTGCTTGTCATGAAGGAAGTGGGCCTCTCGCGGGGAATGCAGCAGCGGTCATCGTAGCGACGACGCGGGGTGCGCGGCGAAGTGACGTCATTGTCTACTCGCGCACACTACTTTAGACGGGGGCTCGCACGACGAATTTGGAGTGACCAAGCGCCTGCGAGAGCAGATGCGCGGATCAACCCGCCCAGTTGGCCGGCAGTCGAACCACCTCTGCACCATCGCGTCCGAGGCTCCGTACGACGATGCTCACCGTATCGGGGGTGGCGCCGGCATCGATCACGACCCGCAGTGTGTCTTCGGCGCCCGACGCCAACGTCAACGACGTGACATCCACGTCTCCTGGGCCCTCGGCGGTGACGGAGTACTGGTCGGCACGGCTACCGACGTTCGTCAGCTTGAACTCGAACGTGTCTCCCGATCGTGAGATCGGAGTCATGACTGCGTCGAAGCGACCGGCCAGCTTTCCGGCGGCCTCGGCCTCTTCTCGATCTATCCCGCTGTCCTTTTCGGGGTCCGCGGTGCCATGGGTGGCCTCATCGTTTGAGGTTGCGGCTAGCGATGGCGCCCCGCCGCCCTCTTGGCCCCCGCAGCCGCTCGAGGCCACCAACAAGGCGAGCAGGACGCCTGCGAGCGTGCGGGCTTGCCCGCTACTGCTTCTCACGGTCACGACCCGGGCCGCCGTTGAGGCGATCGCGGCCGGGGCCTCCCACGAGGCGGTCTCGGCCCGCGTTGCCAAGAATTCGGTCGCGACCCCCGCCGCCCATGAGTCGATCGTTGCCTGCGCCTCCCATCAGGGCGTCGGCCCCGGCATCGCCCTGGACCCGATCCTTGCCGCTGCCGCCACGAATCGTGTCCTTGCCGCCACCACCGCAGATGATGTCGTTGCCGCCAAGACCAAGGATCCGATCGTTGCCGCTCATGCCGATGATCACATCGCGCCCAGCCGTGCCACGCAGCTTGTCGGCCCCGTTGGTGCCTACGATGGTGGCCACTTTGCCTTGGCAGCGGGGCGCGGCGGGTGGGGGAGGGGAAGTGAAGTCCTCGATCTGGTCGCCCACCAGGTCCACCACGGCCGGGTCCAACTCGTCGGGACCGAGATCACCTACCGCGTCGCTGATGTCCTGGAGCTGGTCATCGAATCCGGGCTGCGTCGTGTCTGGCACCGTCACGAGCGCCTCGATCGTGGCGATCGCCGGCCCGGCGACGTCGCTGTCCAGCGTGGCGACGACCGGGTAGTCGCCTGGAACCGCGGAATCGGTGCGCACGATGACCTTGAGCGTCGCGCTCGAGCGGGGCTCCACGCGGACCGGCGCCGGGTCTACGAGGGGCAACGGCGTGTCCAGGCTGAGTGAGTAGATGGCCGGCGATGCGGACGGGTTGTCGATCGTGAAGAGGATCTCGCGCTTGCCCGTACCCGGAATGACCGCCATCGGACCCTCGAAAGTGACCGAGCCGTCGCCGTCGATCGCCAAGGTCCCGTCTGCGAGGGCCTCGGGGTACGTGAGGGAGTCGGCGACGGTGTCCTCGGGCGGGCCCGCGTCGATGCCGAGCGCTCCGATGCCGCCACCGTCGAAACGGACGTTGAGCCAGTCGTCGTACGGTGCATCACCCGAATAGTCGAGCAGCTGCGAGCTGCCGATCCCGGTGAGCTGGTAGGCGTAGTTCATGATGCTTCGATAGGCGGGGGAGCCTTGCGAAGTCCCCTGCGGTCCGCCGCCGTGGTACAGGTCAAGGTTGTGTCCGAACTCGTGCATGAAGGTGCCACGCTCCTGGGTTCGGGTAAATCCGCCGTCCTCGTCCCATGGGCCGTCGCTGACGATGAAGGCGTCAGCCGGGATACCGCGCGAGATTCCCGACGAGCACTGACCACTGGGACAGCCGGCACTTCCATCGCCCTGATAGCGGTCGGCGTACACCGCGTAGTGGAACACCTCGCGCCGGGCCTCTGAGAAGTGGTCACGTTGAAGAGCATTGAACTGAGTCCAGTTGTAGCCCGTCTGTTGGTTGTAAGAGCCCAGCACCTTCGTGTGCGGCAGACTCGAGGACTCGCTCCGCGAGCCCCAGGTGGCGCCCGTGAGTGGGTCCATCACCGAGGCTGGGCCAGCGTCGACGTGAAGTCGGATCGGGCCGTAGGGCGAGTCTTCGAACGCTGCCACGACGTCATCGATGGCCGATTGCATGGGCTTGAACGACTTACCGCCCCAGCAGTAGAACCACACACAGCTTTGCGCCTTCTCCATCCAGTCGACCTCGATGAACAGGTCGGGCACATTGGGATCGGCGCCCATCGCAGGGAGGTCGAGATCGATATCGCCGTCGCCGTCTATGTCGACCCCGTTGATCTCCCAGTCGTTGGGGAGTGCGTCGCCGTCGTCGTCGAGGGCGATGGGCGCGAGGGAAAGCCCGCCGGGATAGCCGTAGCTGTCGTACTCGTCGAAGCCGTAGACCGTCAGGCCGAAACTGTCGTCAGCCACGACGCGGTGCTGACCGATGCCCACCGAGAGCTGGGCGCTCGAGAAGCCGGTCGCTCCGATCTCTGTGAAGTTGCTCGTCTCGACCGGTGCCCCGTCGAGTCGCACCGACCCCACGGCGTCGTTCGCCACCACGACGTTGAGGAAGTTGTTGCCGATGCCGCTCGGGGGCGTAGAGACGGTGTAGAGGCTGAGAAATTGCTCCACCGGTGGTACCAGCATCATGAAGGGGTCGGACACGACGCCGTCGAAGTCGCTGCTGTTGGAGTATTGCGCCAACATCACCGGTGCTGTGGCTTCCCAGCGGTGCGCGCCGTCGATGACAGCCTCATAGGTCTCGCCCCGGTCGAGGGTTGCTACCGGTACTCCGTCCAGGAGCACCTCGGTCGCGTCGCTGCCGGCAATCATCCGGAACGTGTCGCCCCCGGTGCGTGTGGCAAGCGGAGACGAGAGGAAGTTGGTCCCCCATGTCGATTCAGGGAAGAGCTGCTCGACGACGTGATCGCAAGCACCGACGGACGCCGTGCCCGGGATGTTAGTGCACTTGTTGCCGGCAAACACCGCCACCGGGGCGGTAGCCACAATCGAGGTTCCCGAGAGGTTGGCGGTGCCTGAGCCGTAGTTCTGCCACTGGAAGGTCTCGCCTTCGGCGAGCGTGAGGAACTGAGCGACCGGCGGCGTGTCGCCGCCGTACTCGCCGTTGAACTGAATCGTCACCTCGGTGTTGTCTTGGGTCGCGACTATCCCAAACTGTGCCGCATCCGAGTCGTGAAAGACCGTGTTCGGTGCGTCCAGGATCAGGTACTCGGTGTCGAGGAGGTCGACAGGGAGGCCGAGGAAGGCATCCGTGGTGAAGTCGCTCTGGTTGAGGCCGTACACCGTGACATCGGTGTCTGCTTCGACGTGAACCCCCTGCGCTGTGATGGAGCCACTCGCCAAGACCTCACGATCAGATGGGATGGGGATCGTCGTGACCTCACCCGGATCGACAGTGAACGGCACCGGATCCATGCCGGGGCCGGAGACGGTCCCGGTGGCCGCCTCCTCAGCGGTGACAAAAAGGCTGAGGTTGGCGCTACCGAGGTTCTGTTCGAACATCAACCAATGCTCCGAACCAGAAGTGTCTGAGTCGGCTTGTGCAGCGCCCGGTAGGGCGAACGCTGAGGACGCGAGCACGGCGGCGATGACCGCCCCACCAATCAAGTGACGAGAGCGCACAGCAACTCCTAGCAGAGCAACGGGGAGCCCGGGTCGACACCCGGCTGGAAATTAGCAGCGGCGGCGGTCAGGACGTCGGGAAATGTGCAATCCCGGACGTCCGGGATTTCTGGTCCTGCCTGAGGTGGTCGGGGACGGTGGACTGCGAGAAACCCGATCGTGCCTCCGGGCTAGTCCCGGCCGTAGATGTCGCGGGTGTAGACCTTGTGGTCCACGTCTGTCAGGACGTCGGTGCGGCGGTTGGCGATGATCACGTCGCACCGCTTCTTGAACTCGTCGAGGTCGTTGATCACCTCGGAGTTGAAGAAGAGGTCGTCGGTGAACTCCGGCTCGTGGACCACGACCTCGATGCCCTTGGCCTTGATCCGCTTCATCACGCCCTGGATGCTCGACTCCCTGAAGTTGTCGGAGCCAGACTTCATGATGAGGCGGTAGACGCCCACGGTCTGCGGGTTGCGGCGCAGGATGTCGGCGGCGATGAAGTCCTTGCGGGTCGTGTTGGCCTCGACGATGGCGCTGATGAGGTTCTGCGGGACGTCGCGGTAGTTGGCCTGGAGCTGGCGGGGGTCCTTCGGAAGGCAATAGCCGCCGTAGCCGAAGCTGGGGTTGTTGTAGTGGGTGCCGATCCGGGGGTCGAGGCCGACGCCGTTGATGATCTGGACGGTGTCGAGGCCGTGCATCGCGGCGTAGGTGTCCAGCTCGTTGAAGTAGGCGACGCGCAGGGCCAGATAGGTGTTGGCGAAGAGCTTGATCGCCTCGGCCTCGGTGGGGTCGGTGAGCAGGACGGGCACGTCCTGGTCGAGGGCGCCCTCCTGCAGGAGAGCGGCGAACTGCTGGCCGGCATCGGTGGTGTCGCCGACGACGATGCGCGACGGGTGCAGGTTGTCGTAGAGCGCCCGGCCTTCGCGGAGGAACTCGGGGGAGAAGATGATCGTGGCGCCGGCGTGCTGCTCGCGGAGGCCGGCGGTGAAGCCGACCGGGACCGTGGACTTGATCACGATCGCACAGGCCGGGTTGACGGCCAGGACGTCGGCGACGACGGATTCGACGCTCGAGGTGTCGAAGTAGTTGGTCTTCTCGTCGTAGTTGGTCGGCGTGGCGACGATCGCGAAGTCGGCGTCGGCGTAGGCGGACTGCTTGTCGAGGGTCGCGGTGAGGTGGAGCTCCCTCTCGGTGAGGAACTCCTGGAGCTCGGCGTCCTCGATCGGGGAGATCTTGTCGTTGACCTGGTCGACCCGGTCCAGGTCGACGTCGACCGCGACGACGTCGTGGTGCTGGGCGAGGACGACGGCGTTGGAGAGCCCGACGTAGCCGAGGCCGGCGACTGCGATCTTCATGGGATCAGGGTAGGGGTGGTGTGTGGCCTGTGCGTGACGTCGGGGTTGCGGTGGGCGGTCGGGTCGCTGGGTCGGGCACGGGGCTTCGTCGACGGCCTCGCCCAGGGGCTTGGCCTGCTCAGCCTCCGGTGGTGGTTGCGGGGTCTCGAGGCTCGTCGCTGGCGCTCCTCGCACCTCGACCAGCGTTGGGTGGGGGTCAGGTGCGCTTCTTGACCTTCTTGGTGCGCTTGCTGACCTTCACGACGTCGAGGTAGCCGGTCTTGGTGGTGGTGGTCTGCACCCTGATGCGCTTCCCGCGCTGCTTCTTGGTGATGGTGAACCACCGCGAGGTGGCCTTCTTGATCGGCCTCTTGCCGGCGTACCACTGGTAGGTGGTCGTCGTGCCGGCGTCGCGGGAGGGGACGAGGGCGCGCAGGGGGCGGCCGACGCGGGCGGTGCCGTCGATGCCGGGGCGCTTGCGCCTGGACTGGACCCCCTTGCCGACCCGGTCGGTCGGCTCGCTGGTGCGGGTGGTGGGCAGGAAGCCCTCCTGGGTGCCGCGCACCTCGAAGCTCATCCGGGCGTCGAGGTCGGCCAGGGTCAGGTCGTAGGTGGTATCGGTGGCGCCGTCGACGGCGGCGCCGTCGCGCAGCCACTGGTAGGTGAGGTCGGCCGCTGCGGGCCAGGGGCCGACGGTCGCGGTGAGCTGCCGGTCGAGGCGCAGGGTGCCGGCGATCGTCGGGGTCGGCGCGGGTTGGATCTGCTGGGGCGCGTTGATCTCCAGGGCGGCGTTGCACGCGCCGCAGGTGGCGCCGAGCGTCTCGGCGTACGCCTCGAGGGTGACCGGGTTGGACGACGGTGGCTCGGTCTTGACCGTGGCCGGGATCGTGACCTCGGTCGTGGCGCCTACCGCGTTGTCGGGGACGGCCCAGGTGAGGGTGGTCCCGTCGAGGCTGACACCGCCGGGCAGTGCGCCGAGGTCGGCCTGGGCGAGCAGCGACGTGGCGTCGAGGGTCACGACGCTGCCGGTCTGGGCGACCTTGCCGACGTTGGTCGCCGACAGGGTCAGGCTGAACGGGTCCTCGGGGTCGAGGGTGGCGCCGGGCGCGGGGGCGGTGGACAGGTCGAGGGTCCAGCGCGAGGGCCAGGCGGGCTTGTCGGTCTCGAAGAGCCAGTCGGAGAAGAATGCGGTGAGGTCACGGCCGGAGATCTCCTCGGACAGGGCGATCCACTCGGCGGTCGAGGCGTCACCGCCGGCGTACCGCTCGATCCAGGTGCTCATGATCTCGCCGAAGGCGTCGTCGCCGAGCGCGGAGCGCATCGCCTCGAGCGTCATCGCGCCGCGGTTGTACGTCGGGGCGCCGAACAGGTCGGCGGGGTCGTCGAAGCCGGCGACCGGCGTGGTCCAGAAGGCGCTGTCGGCGGCGGTGGAGTCCCACAGGTCGTAGTAGGTGTCCTCGGTCGAGTCGCCGCCGTACAGCTCGGCCTCGACCTGGGTCGCGATGAAGGTCGCCGGACCCTCGTTGAGCCAGATGTCGCTCCAGTCGGTCGGGGAGACCGCGTTGCCGAACCACTGGTGGGCGAGCTCGTGGATCAGGGTGTTCTGCCCGATGGTCGTCTCGAAGTAGGGGCGGTCCTGGGTCTCCAGGGCGTAGCCGAGCGTCGAGGTGTCGACCACGACGCCGATGCTGGCGCCGGGGTAGGTGCCGTAGTTGCGCTCGATGGCCTGCAGCATGGGGGAGAGCTGGGCGCGGCGGTTGGCGAAGCCGGAGGTGCCCTGGATGACGGTGTTGGCGTAGCTCCACTCCTCGGTCGTGCCCTCCGTCAGGGCCACGCTGCCCTCGGCGGACGTGTAGCGGCCGATGGCGGCCAGGGCGAGGTAGGGCGCCTGCTGGTGGGGCTGCTCCCAGGTGAAGGTCCGGGTGCTGGCCGCGGTGGTGACCGAGTCGAGCACGCCGGTGCTCACCGCGGTGCGGTTGAGGAACGGCAGGACCGCGTTGTAGGGGACCGTGAGGGCGGTGGTGAAGGTCGCCTTGTCGGTCGGGGTGTTGTTGGTCGGGAACCACGTCATCGCGCCGACCGGCTCGTTGAGGGCCACGGCGCCGTTGGTGGTGCTCGTCCAGCCCTCCATCGACCCGTCGGGGTCGGTGTGGGCGGTCGGGGTGCCGGAGTAGGTGATCTGTGTCGTGAAGGCGTCGCTCACCGGGGTGGTCGGGCTGACGACGAGCTTGTGGATGCCCTCGTCCTCGTCGGTGACGCGGGTGAACGGGGCGGCGGTGCCGTCGACGCTCACCGCGTCGACGGTGAGGCCCTCGAGGTCCAGGGAGTACTCGCTGAGCGGCTCGCCCGTGGTGACCGCGTCGATCGTGGTCGTCGCCGTGATCGAGCCGCCCGCCGCGTAGGCGAGGTCGATGTCGTAGTGCTGCACGTCGTACCCGGTGTTGCCCTGGTGGGGGAAGAGCGTGTCGCCGCTCGTCTGGCCGCCGGCGACGGCCGTCGGGGGGGCCGTCGCGGGGGCCGACTCGGGGGCCGACTCGGCGTTGGCCTGCGGCAGGACCGCCAGGCTCGCGCACAGGAGGACGGCGGTGGTGGCGAGGGGGGTGCGCTTGAGCTTCACACGGAGGTCAACGAGTGGGGTGGGGGACTGTTACGAGGTGGTGGTCGGCTCGCGGGGCTGCGTCGACGGCCTCGCCCAGGGGCTCGGCCTGCTCAGCCTCCGGCGGTGGGTGAGGTGCGAGCGCCAGCCCGACGGTGGTTGAGGTGCGAGCGCCAGCCCCACGGTGGTTGAGGTGCGAGCGCCAGCGAGCCTCGAAACCCGGTGAGCCGGGAGGCAGCCGTGGGGTGGCGGGCCTTCGCTCGTCGTACGGGGTCTCGAGGCTCGTCGCTGGCGCTCCTCGCACCTCGACCACCGTGGGGGCCGCGCTGGCGCTCCTCGCACCTCGACCACCGTGGGGGCCGCGCTGGCGCTCCTCGCACCTCGACCACCGTGGGGGCCGCGCTGG
>NZZG01000090.1 GCA_002698575.1 Pimelobacter sp.
AGTGCCGTGAGCCCCCCGAAGCGGACCGTGATGTCGCGCAGGTCGATCTCCGCGATGTCGGTCGTGGACGAGCTGCTCGGGTCGGTCGAGCTCAACGTGACCTCCTGCGCTGCTGCTGGGCGATGTGACCGACCCCACTCTGGTGCGCACCGACTAGAGGCCGCATGGGGCGCTGCGCCCAATTTATCTTGGCTATTGTGACCGGAGTCACGCGCTGCGACGAAGTGAATTGTGCTGGTAGTGCGAGGCTCCACAAGTGCACCCTGCACAGTCAGTGCTGCGCGAAAGCATCACCTGGCCCAATCCGGGGCCGCGGCACGACGTCGTCAGCACATCCCGCCCGATCGGCGGCAGTCACGTGAGGTGGTCATGAGCGCAGAGCGGGTCGTCGACAGGGTCGGGGTGGACGCCGATCTCGCACGGGCGGTGGCCCGGGCCTGGGGTCTGCTGCTGGACACGTCGGACTCGATCGCGGACTCGATCACGCTGACGCTGTTCGAGAAGAACATCGACCTCTACGACCACGTCGGACCCGAGCTGCGTGCCGACGTCCGGGCGAGCTGTCGCCAGCACATCAGGCGGGGCCTGGAGGTCCTCTCCGACACGACTCCGGGCTCGACGCACAGCCCGGTCAACGCCACCGAGCTGTGGCGCGAGACCGGGCGGCGCCGGGCCAGGCAGGGGGTGCCGCTCGAGCACGTGCTGCACGCCTACACGACCGGCGCCCGCGTGCTGTGGGAGTCGCTGGTCGCCCGCGCCGAGACCGACACCGGGGCCGGCATCGACGAGCGTGTCCTGCTGTCGGCTGCGAGCACCGTGTGGTCCAACCTCGACGTCCAGAACGCCGTGCTCATCGACTCCTACCGCCGCGAGGGCGCCCGGCTGCAACGGCAGGACCTGCAGCGCCAGCAGGCCACGCTGGACGCGCTGCTCGAGGGGCGTGGCGGCGACCCGGCGTACGTCGAGGAGGCGCGCGCCTCGCTCGGCATCGGTGCCGGGGACGACCTGGCCTGCGTGGTGCTGCTGCAGGAGGTGGATGCGGCCGACGAGCTCGGCTCCCTGGAGGACCGGCTCGAGCGGCTGGGCATCGGCGCTCGCTGGCACATCCGCTCGGGCGTGTACTTCGGGCTGCTCTTCGGCGACCTTCCCGACGAGGCCGGCCTGTGTGCCCTCCTCGGGCCGCACACACCGGCCAGGATGGGCGTCGCCCGCGCGATCGGCGGGCTACCGGGATTCGCCACGGCGTTCCTGCTGGCCAACAGGGCTGCCGAGACGCTGGCTCGCAACGAGCGACGCGCCGTCTCGGTCGCCGACCGGTTGCCCGAGGTCCTCATGATCGGCAGCCCGCAGGTGGCGTCCGTGCTGATCGCCCAGACGATCGGGCCGCTGCTGTCGCAGCCCGACGCCCAGCGCTCGACCCTGCTGGAGACCCTCGAGGCGCTGCTGCGCCACGACGGCTCACCCACGCATGCTGCAGCCGACCTGTTCTGCCACCGCAACACCGTGATCTACCGCCTCAAGCAGATCGAGACGCTGACCGGACGCACCCTGTCGGACCCGCGCGACAAGCTGCTGCTGTCGCTGGCGCTCGCCGCCGAGGCCCGACCGCCCGGATGATCCGGCGCCCGACCCCTCAGCGTCGGGCGCGAGCCTTGCGGTTGCGCGACTTGCTCGCCTCGACCAGCCCGGAGCCGGTGTAGACGACCTGGATCTGGTGCAGTCCCGGGGAGAGGCGCAACTTCAACCGGTGGACACCGCCGTCGGCCGGCTTGAGCCGGAAGCTCTTCGCCGGCTCCTTGTCGACCAGCACGTGCACCCGTCCCTTGACGGGCACGTCGGGGTGGCGAGCGGAGGTCGAGGTGACCAGCCGGATCCGACGCTTGCCGAGCTGCTGGACCTTCGTGCGGGTGGAGGAGCCGACCTTGTCGGTCACGATCGACACCGTGCGGGTGGCCGAGGCGGCGAAGTCGTCGTCGGCCGGGATGAAGCCGGCTCGCAGCCGGGCGGCGCCCGGACGGCGGCCCGGCAGCGTGAGACGGGCGGCGCCGTCGGCGAGCGTCGCGGTCGCCAGCACCCGGTCCGAGCGGTCGACGACGACCACGTCCCCTGCCGGGAGGCCCGAACCCTGGTCCGGGACGACCTCGACCCGCACCGTGGTGGCCTCGGGGTAGGTGGTCGTGCCGACCTGGGACAGCGAGACGGTGGTGGGACGGGGCACCGGGAGGGGGGTGGGAGCCGTCGAGGCGGCCCAGAAGAGTGCCCGCCCGCCCTGGCCGAGCCCGCCCTTGGGGTGGGAGCGGAAGAAGATCGACGTCCCGAAGACCAGGGCGCGGGCGCCCGAGGCGACCTCGCTGCTGATGACCGCTGCCTTGCCGGCGGCGAAGTCCGGGCCGTTGGTGCCGGTGGAGCCGGCCCAGTGGCCGGCCAGGAACGTGTCCGCGGCGTAGCCCTGGGCGACCTCGGTGCCCTCGCCGAGGTCGGTGAAGGTCACCGCCGGGTAGATGAAGGAGCTGTCCTGCGCGTACGGCGCGAGCGGCGAGCCCTCCGGGGTGTCGAGGGCGACGATCCCGTTGCCGGCGGAGATGCCGGTGACCGCGTCGGCCGAGAGCAGGCCGTAGTCCTCGGCCGCGGCGAGCCCGGCCGTGCCTCGTCCGACGATCGAGTGGCCCTCGTCGACCCAGGCCTGCACCGCCTCGTCGCCGGCGGAGCCCGCGGTGAGCCCCAGCGCCGCCCCGACCCACAGCACGTCGAGGTCGTCGAGGATCGAGGGGTCGGCGGTGATCGCGGCGCCGGTGACCGGGACCAGGTCGTCGAAGCCGAGCTCGGTCAGCGACAGGGTGTCGTCCTGGGTGCCGGTGAACCCGACCGACAGGTCGGCCAGGGTGCGGGCGCCCTCGCCGCCGGCAGCGGTGACCTCGGCGGCGCTCGCCGCACGGAGGTCGACGTCCTGGGCGGCTGCCGCGGCAACCGCCTCGTCGTACGACCCCGCGGCGACGACGACCGAGCCGTTCGGCGCCATCCGGGCCTCGCCTCCGGCCTCGAGGAGGTCGTTGAGCGCACGGAAGTCGGCGACACCGGCCAGGTCGAAGGTGGTCGCCGTCGAGACGGCGGGGGCCGCGACCGCCGGGGTGGGCGAGTCGATGGGCGTCGCTGCCCCGATGGACGGGTCGGTGGTCACGCCGACCGGGTCGACGCTGGCGCCCCACAGGGAGGAGTAGCTCCAGGCCGAGACGTCGTACATCGACGGGACCTTCTCGGAGATGTCGTAGCCCACGTCGAGCAGGGCGTTGGCCAGGCCGCGCAACGGCTGGTGCATGTCGACGACGTAGGAGCCCGCCGGGTACGTCGTGCCGTCCACGGTGGTCGCGGCGTCCAGCGTGCCGACCTCGATCTGGTTGAACAGCAGGTGCGCCACGACCCGGTCGGCGTCGGACTGGGAGCGCTGGTCGTCCCCACGGGGGATGACGTAGGCGCGCGGGTACTCGACGGGGTTCTGGTCGTCGGCGGCGTCCCACAGCTCCTTCCACTCGTCGGGGCCGGGCACGCCGGCGATGTTGTCGCCGGTCAGCTGCACCTTGGGCGCCCCGACCACGCCGCGGCGGAAGACCTCGATCTGGTTGGCCAGCATGTCGTCGGTGTTGGTCGTGACGTAGTCGACCAGGCTCTCGATGGTCTGGGTCGCCACCGCGGTGTTGATCGCCGAGGTGACGGGCGTCTGGGTGGTGCCGGCACGCGGCAGGGGGAGCTCGACGGTGCTGGTGACCGCGCCGTAGTAGGCGGTGTACTGCGCGGTGAAGACCGGCGGGTAGTCGTCCCACCCGCTCGGGGTGTCGCGGTAGGGGATGGTGATCTGACCGAACGGCAGCGGGTTGCCGGGGATCAGGGCGTCGAGCATCTCCTCCTCGACCTGCAGGGCGGCGGCGTAGCCGTGTCCGATGAAGAGGTCGTACTCGTAGTTGTCGCCGTGGGGCGGTCCGCACGGCTCGACCTGGAGCACGTTGGTGTAGCCGTGCAGGTCGGCGGAGTAGAGGGGCTGCACCTGCTGGGCGACCTTGGCGAAGGCCACGGCCTCGGGGGTGGTGCTGGTGATCATGTCGCGGTTGATGTCGAGGCCCAGGACGCCCGGGCGTTGGCCGATGGTGCGGCCGTCGGGATTGATCGTGAGGTAGAAGTACAACCGGTGCTCGGCCATCAGGGTCTGGGTGGCGGCCTCGTTCTCGGCGTCGAGGAGGTCGCCGATGTAGCCCATGATCCCGTCGGTGCCCTCCCACTCGTTGCCGTGGATGTTGGCGCTGAACCAGATCGGCGCCTTGTACCCGGCCGCGAGCGCCGCATCGTCGGCCGCCGCGGTCGGGTCGTTGCGGATCTCGTCCTTCCAGGCCTCCTGCTGGGCTGTCTCGGCCTCGGTCTCGGGAGCGGTCAGGGTGACGAGGTAGAGGTCGCGACCCTGGACCGACTGGCCGACCACCTGCGCGCTGACGAGGTCGCTGTCGGCCATCCAGTCGTTGACCTGGGGTGCGAGGTCGGAGTGGGCCAGGACACCGCTCAATGTCGAGGCGTCCTGGCCGAGGGGCTCCGGCTCGGGCTCGGCCAACGTGGGTTGCGACGGGTAGGAGGTCGGCAGCACGAGGGGGGTGCCGAACCCGGCACCCTCGCCCTGGACGCTGCGCTCGGCCGCGGCGCGTCGCGCCGCCCGCTGGGCCGTCGTCAGGCGGGGGAGGGTCGCGAGCCGGTCGGCGACCCGCTCGCGGGCGGCACCGGCCGTCGGCGGTGTCGCCGCCGTACCGGGGTCGGCGGGATCCGCCGGCTCGGCGAGCGCCGCCCCGGGCAGCACACCGAGCAGGCCGGTGGCGAGGGAGGCGACGCCCAGCAGGGCGATCCGTCGGGTGCGCGTGGTGGTGCTGAGGGAGTACACCGGCTCAGTATCGGCCCCGGAGCCCTGCTCCGTGGGCGAATCGGAACGACGTCACACCAGCGTCACGGGCACGTCACACGAACGCGTTGATCCCCGTCTCGGCGCGCCCGATGAGGAGCTTCTGGATCTGGCTGGTGCCCTCGTAGAGGGTCATCACGCGCGCGTCGCGCAGGTACTTCGCGGCCGGGTACTCGTCGACGTACCCCGAGCCGCCGTGGATCTGGATGGCGTTGTTGGCCGCACGCACGGCGGCCTCGGAGGCGTAGAGCTTGGCCTTGGACGCCGCCGTGCCGAACGGCTCGCCGCGGTCGATGAGGTCGGCGCAGCGCCACACCAGCAGGCGCGCAGCGTCGGCGTCGAGGGAGATGTCGGCGATCATGTCCTGCACGAGCTGGAAACCGGCGATCGGCCGACCGAACTGGGTCCGGTGGGTGGCGTACTCCACCGAGGTCTCCAGGCAGCCCTGCACGATCCCGACGCAGCCGGCGCCCACGGCCAGGCGGCCCTTGTCGAGGGTGCTCATGGCGACCTTGAAGCCCTTGCCGACCGCCTCGGGGCCGCCGAGCACGGCCGAGGCCGGGACGCGCACGTCGGAGAGGAACAGCTCTGCGGTGGCCTGGCCGCGCAGCCCGAGCTTGCCCTTGATCTCGCGGGCCTCGAAGCCGGGGGAGTCGGTGGGGACCAGGAACGCGGTGACGCCGCGGGGGCCGTCGTCGCTGGTGCGGGCGAAGACCAGGGCGACGTCGGCCCAGGTGCCGTTGGTGATGAAGAGCTTCTGGCCGTTGAGGATCCAGTCGTCACCGTCCTGCTTCGCCGTCGAGGTCAGGTTGCCGGCGTCCGAGCCGGTGTCGGGCTCGGTCAGGCCGAAGCAACCGAGCTTGCTCGCCACGGCGAGGGCCGGCAGCCACTCCTGCTTCTGCTCCTCGGTCCCGAAGAAGAGGATCGACTTGCCGACCAGGCCGCTGCTGACCGAGACGATCCCGCGCAGGGCGGAGTCGGCCCGGCCGAGCTCCTCCATGGCCAGGGCGTAGGTCACGTAGTCGCCGCCGAGGCCGCCGTACTCCTCGGGGATGGTGAGGCCGAAGAACCCGATCTCGGCCATCTTGGGCACGATGTCCAGGTCGACGGCCTCGTCGCGGTCCCACTGGGTGCGGTGCGGGATGGCCTCCTTGTCGAGGAACTCGCGGGCCAGCCTCCGGAAGGCCTCCTGCTCGTCGTTGAGCGACAGGTCCATGACTACTCCTTCGTCGTGGCGGGCGTGGCGGGCGTAGCGGGCGGGGCGGGCGTGGCGCCGGTCGCCTCGAGCCCGGCGGCGAGCAGCGGCTCGACGGCCAGGCCGATCTGGTCGAAGCCCTCGCCGACGGTCTGGCCGGCGACGAAGCGGTGGTGGATCCCCTCGAGGATGACCGCGATCTTCAGGTAGGCCAGTCCGAGGTGGAACGACAGGTCCGGAAGGTCGCGGCCGCGGGCGGTGACGTAGCGCTCGAGCTGGGCGCGCTCGTCGGGGTAGCCGGGGGCCGAGGAGGCGTCGGCGACGGCGCTGCCTCCGACCAGGGTGCCGAGCTTGTCGTAGACGAGCAGGAGCGCGACGTCGGTGAGCGGGTCGCCGATGGTGGCCATCTCCCAGTCGACGACGGCCTTGACCGGACCCGCCGCGGTGCCGACGTCCCCGGCGACGCTGAGCAGGTTGTCGAGGCGGTAGTCGCCGTGCACGATCGAGGACGTCGTCGCGTCGCGGGCGGCGTCGTCGGCCGGCACGCTGTCGGCGAGCCGGGTCAGCAGCGTCTGCGCATCGGGCAGCGGTCGGGTGGCCGAACCCTCGAGCTGGCGCGCCCAGCGGCGCACCTGGCGCTCCAAGAAGCCGGCCGGGCGTCCGAACTCGCCGAGGCCCACGGACTGCGGGTCGACGGCGTGGAGCCGCGCCAGGACGTCGACCATGGCGCCGGCGAGCCCTGCGGTCGTCTCGACCCCGAGGGCGGTGAGCTCGTCGGCGGTGCGGTAGGCGAGGCCGTCGACCTTCTCCATCACGTAGAACGGCGAGCCGAGGACGGCGTCGTCCGCGCAGTGCGCGTAGGTCTGCGGGACCGGTACGTCGGTGCCTGCGAGCGCCGACATCGCGGTGTACTCCCGGCCCATGTCGTGGGCCGTGGCCTGGACGTGGCCCAACGGAGGCCGGCGCACGATGCGCTCGGTGGTGCCGTCGCTGACGCGGTAGGTCAGGTTGGACTTGCCCCCCGCGATCAGCTGGCCGGTGAGGTCGGGTCCGAGATCGCCCGGTCGCTGCGCGTCGTACCACCGGTGGAAGGCGGCCAGGTCGAGTCCGGGAAGGTCGCTCACAGGGCGTCGACCTTGGACTGCAGCCTGCGCATGCCTCCCAGCCACCGGTCGGTGTCCGCGGCCCGGGCGGCGTAGTAGTCCTTGACCTCCGGGTGCGGCAGCACCAGGAACCGGTCCTCGTCCAGCGAGGCCACCCACGCCTCGGCGACCTGCGCCGGGGTGAGGGCCTCGTCGTGGGAGAGCAGGTCCTTGAGCGGCCCGGCCTGCTCGAGCATCGCGGTCTGCACGCCCTGCGGGCAGATGGCCTGGACGGCGACCCCGCGACCGCCGTAGGTGATCGAGAGCCACTCGGCGAAGCCGACCGCGGCGTGCTTGGTGACCGAGTAGGGAGCCGCGCCGATCATCGTCAGCAACCCGGCCGCGCTGGCGGTGACGACGAAGCGCCCGCCCTCGCCCCCGGACTCGGCACGCCCGGCCCACATCGGTGCCAGGACCCGGGCAGCGCGCACGTGGCTCATCACGTTGGTCTCCAGCATCACCGCCCAGTCCTCGTCGGAGGCCTGGAGGCTGTCGGGCTGGGTGCGGTCGATGCCAGCGTTGGCGCAGTAGACGTCCAAGGAGGCGCCGAGGCCGTCGAGGTGCTCGCTCGCTGCGGCGACCAGGTCGCGCACACCGTCGGCCGACGAGCAGTCACCCGGCACGGCGTACGCCCCGATCTCGGCCGCGGTGGCCAGCACGCTCTCGGCGTCGAGGTCGTTGACCACGACCCGCGCCCCCTCGGCGACCAGCCGCTCGGCCAGTGCCCGACCGATGCCGCCACCGGCGCCGGTGACGACGGCGCCCTTGCCGTCCAGCTTGGCGTGCCCCATCACACGCCCCCGGTCATGCTCACGCCGCCGTCGGCGACGACGGTCTGCCCGGTGATCCACGAGGACTCCTCGGAGAGCAGGAAGGCCACCAGGCTGCCGATGTCCTCGGGCTCGCCCAGTCGCTTGAGCGGGTAACCGGCAGCGGCCTCCTCCTCGCGCCCGACGTAGAGGGCCTCGGCGAACTTGGTCTTCACCACCGCCGGTGCAACCGCGTTGACGCGGATCCGCGGGCCGAGCTCCTCGGCCAGCGTCTCGGTCAGGCTGATCATCGCTGCCTTGCTGGCGCCGTACATGGAGATGTACGGCGCCGGGCGCACGCCGGAGAGCGAGGAGATGTTGACGACCGAGCCGCCGTGCTCCTGCATCCAGCCCTTGAACGCCTCCTGGGTGAAACCGAGCGCGGCGACGACGTTGACGTCCATGATCTTGCGAGCGGCGTCGAGGTCGAGCTCCATCAGCGGACCGAAGGCGGGGTTGATGCCAGTGTTGTTGACCAGCAGGTCGACGCTGCCGAACGCCTCGATGGCTGCGGCGACCACGTCGGCGCGGTGCTCGGCGTCACCGGCGTTGCCGGGGATGCCGAGGGCGTGGTCGTGACCGCCCAGTGCCTCCACGGCCTCGGCCAGCGCCTCGGGCTTGCGCGCCGTGATCACGACCTTGCAACCCTCGGCGACCAGACGCTCGGCGATGCCGAGTCCGATGCCGCGGCTGGCACCGGTGACGATCGCGACCTTGCCGTGCAGCCCCTTCAGCGACACGGGGCCTCAGCTCCGGTCGAGCGGGTCGATGACGCCGTGCTCCTCGAGCGTCGCGTCGAGCACCTTGAGGTGCCGGCCGGCGTCGCCGAGCAGGTGGTCGAGCGCGGTGAGGTGGGCGGTGTACATGCCGACGCTGTACTCGGCGGTCATCCCGATCCCGCCGTGCAGCTGGATCGCCTCCTGGCCGATGTGGCGGCCGCCGCGGCTGACCTGCAGGCCGACCCGCGCCGCCGCGTCCGCGACCTCCTCGGGCTTGCCGGCCGCGACGACCATGGTCGCCCAGTCGACGAGGCTGTGGGTCAGCTCCTGCGAGGTGTACATGTCGGCCGCGCGGAAGGTGAGGGCCTGGAAGGTGTTGAGCGTGACGCCGAACTGCTTGCGGCTCTTGAGGTAGTCGGTCGTCTGCGCCAGCAGCGTCTCCATCGCCCCCAGCGACTGGTTCGCGGCCATGATCCGGGTGATGTCGTGCACGATGGCGATGCTCGCGGTCACGTCGGCACCCGCGGTTCCCAGCGGCGTCGCCGCGGTGGCGTCGAAGGTCACGCGCGCGGCGCGCCCGCCGTCGTACGTCGAGAAGCCCTCGGCCTGCGCATCGGCTCCTTGGACGACGAAGAGACCGGTGCCGCCGTCGGGCAGTGCGGCGCTGACGACGAGGACGTCGGCGCGGGCACCGTGCAGGACGGGGTCCTTGGTGCCGCTGACGGTCCAGGAGTCGCCGTCCTGGCTCGCGGTGACGGCACTCGCGGAGTCCGACCAGCGCGCCCCCGGCTCGGCATGGGCAAAGGCGAGAACGCTCTCCCCGGCGGACAGGGCGCCGAGGATCTCCTGGCGCTGCTCGGGGGTGCCCACGGCGGAGACGAGACCGCCGGCGAGCACGACCGAGGAGAGGTAGGGCTCGGGTGCGATGACCCTGCCGAGCTCCTGGCACACGATGCCGATCTCGACGGGGCCGGCGCCGACGCCGCCGTCCTCCTCGCTGAAGGGGAGCCCGAGCAAGCCCATCTCGGCCAGCTGGGTCCAGACCTTCTCGTCGAAGCCCGGGTCCTCCTTGGTGGTCTGGCGGCGCTTCTCGTAGTCGCCGTACGCCTTGCCGATCAGGCCTCGTACGGCGTCGCGCAGCGCGTCCTGCTCGTCGTCATAGGTGAAGTCCATGGTATGTCGCTCCTAACTCAGAGGCCGAGGATCGTGCGGCTGATGATCTGTCGCTGGACCTCGTTGGACCCGCCGTAGATCGAGGCCTTGCGGAGGTTGAGGTACGTCGGCGTGGAGCGGCGGTACCAGGACTCGGTGTCGCCCTCCTCGCCCGAGGCGAGGGTGTCGGGTCCGCCGAGGTCGACGACGAGCTCGCTGACGGCCTGCTGCAGCTCGGTGCCCTTGAGCTTGAGCACGCTGGAGGCCGGGTGGGGCTCGCCGCCCTCGGAGTGGGCCACGACGCGCAGCGCCGTCAGCTCCAGGGCCAGCAGCTCGTTCTCGAGCTCGATGATGCGCGCGCGCAGCAGCGGGTCGTCCTTGACCAGCTCGGCGCCGAGCTCCTTGGCCCGGGCGAGCACACGCTTGGTCGAGCCGACCGGGGCGACGCCCACGCGCTCGTTGCCGAGGAGGAACTTCGCCTGGGTCCAGCCGCTGTTCTCCTCGCCCACGAGGTTCTTCGCCGGCACGCGCACGTCGGTGAACCAGACCTCGTTGACCTCGTGGCCGCCGTCGATGAGCTCGATCGGGCGGACCTCCAGGCCTTCGGACCTCATGTCGATCAGCAGCATCGAGATGCCGGCCTGCTTCTTCACCTCGGGGTCGGTGCGGACCAGGGTGAAGATCCAGTCGCCGTACTGACCCAGCGTGGTCCAGGTCTTCTGACCGTTGACGATGTAGTCGTCGCCGTCCTTGACCGCCGTGGTGCGCAGCCCCGCGAGGTCGGAGCCGGCGTCGGGCTCCGAGAAGCCCTGGCTCCACCAGATGTCGAGGTTGGCGGTCTTGGGGAGGAACTCGTCCTTCTGCTCCTGCGAGCCGAACTGGGCGATGACCGGGCCGATCATGCTGGCGTTGAAGGCCAGCGGGATCGGGACGCACGCCGCCTGCATCTCCTCGTTCCAGATGTGGCGCTGCAGGTCGGACCAGCCGCGGCCGCCGTACTCCTCGGGCCAGTGCGGCACCGCCAGGCCGGCCTTGTTGAGGGTCTGCTGGCTCTCGACGATCTGCTCCTTGGTGAGCTCACGCCCCTCGGCCACGGTGGTACGGATCTCCTGGGAGACCTCGGTGGTGAAGAACGTGCGCATCTCGTCGCGGAACTTCTCGTCCTCGGCCGACAGCTGGAGCTGCATGCGGTGCCTCCTCGGGGCGCGGTGCTGGGTCCTGTGGTTGCTGCTGGGGTGCTCCTCCCCATCTAACTCGCCAGTAGGTGGTGCCGACCAGCAGGGGAGGTCCAATCCAGCCTGGGCGCTGCGCACAAGGGGTGCCACACCCGTGGGGGGCGGTGGGTGCAGGAATCCCCGGTTCACCGGGGATTCCTGATGTTCCTGGGGGTTGCAACGCTGAGGAACATCAGGAAAACCCCGGGAAGCATCACTCGGGGGGCTGCTGTGACCTCGCTCGGCGCGCTTGCAACAGGAATCAGCCGCCGAGCGTTGAAGATGCATGGGGACCATCGTCGAGCGGACGGAGCCGCGCGTGGGAAGCACGCCGTCGGGACCACCCGGCTTCGACGACTGGGTCGCCGCCCGCGGGCCTGCGCTGCTCCGTCTGGCCTACACGCTGACCGGTGGGGCAACCGATGCCGAGGACGTCGTCCAGGACGCGTTGTCGCGCGCGCTCCCGCGGTGGTCGAAGATCTCCGCGATGGCCGACGTCGACGCCTACGTGCGGCGGATGGTCGTCAACGCCCACACGTCGCGGTGGCGACGGTGGCGGCGCCGCGAGACCCCGGTCGAGCAGGTGTACGACGTCGACACGGCTGCGGTGATGGACGACGAGGCACGGATCGAGCACGACGAGCGTCGCCGCATCTGGGCTGCCTGCCGGGCACTGCCCGAGGCGCAGCGCACCGCGGTGGTGCTGCGCTACTACGAACAGCTGGAGTATGCCGAGATCGCGGAGCTGACCGGGGTGCGCGAGGGGTCGGTGCGGTCGCGGGTCTCGCGGGGGTTGGCTGCGCTGCGGGTCGAGCTGGGGGAGGTGCAGGGCGATGAGTGACTTCGAGGATCGGCTGGGGCGGGCGCTGGGTGAGGGTGCGGAGGGCGCGCCGGGGATCACGGGGCTCGCGGAGGCCGCCCGTCGCCGGGCACGCGTGCGGGGACGGCGGCGGAGATCGCTGCTCGCCGCCGCGGCGGTGCTGGTGCTCGTCGGACCGGTCGCGGTGCTGTCGCAGCGTGGTGACGCGCCCCGTGGTGATGCCACCGCAGCGACCGCCGGGCCCGGGTGGAAGACCGTCGCCGTCGAGCGAGAGGTGTCCCGGCGGGATGCGCCCGACGTCACCGTGCTCGTCGACGTGCCCGACTCATGGGTCGCGCTGCCCGGCTCCGAGGACGAGTGCGGGTTCTACGACTTCGGGGCTCCGTCGGAGTCGTGCTCACAGGTCGAGGTGGTCAGCGTCGTCACCGACGTCGGAAACCTCGACTACGCGTTCGGACCGGGCCTGCGACCCGCCTCCGACTACGACTACCCGGTGCGCGCCGCCTGGATCGGCCACGTCGGTCTCGGCGGGGTGGACGTCAGTGTCTCCAGCGACGACTACCAGGTGGCGGCGCGCGTGCTCGCGTCGGCGCGGCTCGAGGGGCAGGAGGTCCCGGACCTGTCCGCCGGGATCTACGTCGTCGGCTCCGACGGTGTCGAGCGTCCTGCGCTCCCACTCGACGCCGCGGGCGGATACGGCGAACGGATCGAGGCGCGGGGCAGGCGCGACGAGTACGCGTTCGCCGAGCAGATCGACGACGCCCACTGGCGCGCCGTGGCGACGGTGGGGGACAAGCGGATCGTGGTCGTCGCTCCCACGCCCGCGCTGGCCGAGCTCATCGCCGGCTCAGCGCGAGTGCAGCAACGAGGCGGTCAGGGCGCGTGGCAGACCGTCACCTACGAGGGCAACCCGGTCGACGAGAGCGGCGACAACGCGGTGCTGATCGACGTGCCTGCGGGGTGGGAGCCGGTGGGCGGTCCAGGCTGCTCGGTTGAGGTCGTCACCTACGCAGACCCCACGCTCGGGTGCGACGACGGGCCGGTGGTGCGCGTGGCTGCCGAGGCCTCGACCCGCTACGGCGGTCCAGGCCTCACTGACGGTGGCGAGTCGTCGAACGGCTCGGTCGTCACCGGGAGGTACGTCGTCTCCGCCGACGGCGCCGACTACGAGACGATCCGTCGCATTCTGGCCTCGGTGCGGGCACCGGGGGAGTCTGCGCCGAGCGCGACCTGGCGGACCGAAGACGTCAGCGCAGTGCTTGTCGAACTGCCTGATGACGGGTCCGTGGAGGTGCGGATCCAGCTCTACCGAGGCAGCGCCCTGGACGTCGCAGCGAGCCGGAGAGGTTCAGGGTCCTGGCAGGCCCAGGTCATCGTCACACCGGGGACTCGAGTCCTCATCGACGCGCCAACTCACGCCCTCGCCGACGTGGTCGCCTCGACCGTCCGTCCGACCACGACTGCCGACGGCTGGTCGTCCTTCACGTACGACGGCCGCGACTCTGACGGGCTCGGCAACGCGGTGACCTTCCAAGCGCCGTCCGACTGGGTGCGGCTCGACAGCGACCGGTGCCGGATCGGCTACCCGCGCTTCGGCCCGCCCGACAGCGACCCGTGCGAGGACGCCTCGGCACTGACGTTCTTCGACGCCGAGACGTACGGCATGGACCTGCAGGGCTTCTCGACCCCGGAGGCCTCCGCCGGGGACGCGCTCGTGGGGGACCTGGTCGCCTATGTCGACGCGCCCGACCACGAGACCGCCGTACGCATCCTCGACTCCCTCCAGGTCGTCGACTGACTCCGATCCCCCGCTCTCGCCTGCACGGAGCGTCGGCCAGGCTCCCCGACGTTGTCGGCCGGCCTGTGCGACGACCGAAGCGGCGTGGCCCCGGGCCCGCCTGCCACGATGGAGCGCGTGACGCACTTCTACCGGCCCGCCCAGGGTCATGGCCTGCCGCACGACCCGTTCAACGCGATCGTCGGACCGCGCCCGATCGGATGGATCAGCAGCCTGGGGGCCGACGGCAGCCGCAACCTGGCGCCGTACAGCTTCTTCAACGCGTTCAACTACACGCCGCCGCTGGTGGGGTTCTCCAGCGTCGGGCACAAGGACTCGGTCACCAACCTGGAGGCGACCGGCGAGTTCGTGTGGAACCTCGTCACCCGCGACCTGGCCGAGGCGATGAACGAGACCTCGACCATGGACGCCGTCGATGAGTGGGAGCGCTCCGGCCTGGAGCCGACCGAGTCCACCGTCGTGCGCCCGCCGCGCGTGGCCGCCTCGCCGGTGAGCTTCGAGTGCGTCGTCACCCAGATCGTGCGCCTGCAGGACAAGGACGGCGGCGAGGTGGACGCCTGGATGACCTTCGGCGAGGTCGTCGGCGTGCACATCGACGAGGCGTTCCTCGTCGACGGCGTCTACGACACCGCCCTGGCGCGTCCGGTGATGCGCGGCGGCGGGCCCTCGGCGTACTTCGAGGTGGGGGAGCGGTTCGACCTGCGGCGGCCGTCGTGAGCCGTTGCTCGGGGTTGGTCCCGGTGGTCACCGTGGTGGGGCCACGCGCGTAGCCGACCTGGTTCCTCGGGGTAGGCCTCGGTGGTTACCCGGGTGGGGCCGCGCGCGTAGCCGACCTGCTCCCGCCGTCAAGGATCTCGCTGCGCTCGACCGCTGCGCGGCGGCCTGCGGCCGTCCTTGACTGCGGGACCCGGCCGGTCGGCTGGTGCGGCGCTTGCGGGCGATCCCCGCCTCGCTGGCGCTCGGCGACGCCGCCCGCGCAAGCGCGGCCCCACCCCAGCAGTCACACGGGTCACATTCGCTCATCGGTTGGGCAGGAACGACACGAAAAGCGGCCCAGGGCCTGCAGTTTCCGCCCACTCGACGAGGCGATGTGAGTCATGTGACGGGTGTGGCGCCCGCGCATGCGGCGGCGTGGGCGGAGCCCTCGCCGTTGAGCGCGCCGTTCAGTCGACCGGGAGAGGCTCGCGGTCAACGGATGCCGAAGGCACCGCGAAGCGGGCGCCGCAGGCGATCCTTGACGGCGAGACCCGGTCGACTACGCGCGCGGGCGCCACACCCACCCCGAAGACCAGGTCCAGACCCC
>NZZG01000091.1 GCA_002698575.1 Pimelobacter sp.
CGTGGTCCATGTCGCCGTGGTCCATGTCGCCGTGGTCCATGTCGCCGTGGTCCATCTCGCCGTGGTCCATCTCGCCGTGGTCCATCTCGCCGTGGTCCATCTCGCCGTGGTCCATGTCGCCGTGGCTCGCGAGCCGGGGGCTCACCTCGTCACGATCACGTTCGCGAGCCGCTCGCCGCTGAGCGGGGTCGTCGGTCAGCTGTCGCCGTACTTCGTCGAGCCCGGCACCGGCCTCTCCCGGGTCCGTGACCGTCATCCGCGCACGAGGCCCTGGTAGCTGCGACCACAGCAGGTCGGCCGCTTGCGCCAGCTCCGGCAGAAGCTCTCCACACACCACGAGGACATCGGCGCTGGCCGGTGACCACGCCGGACGCCAGCCTCGCGCGTCGAGCTCGCGCTCGACGGCCATGCGCTGGCTCGCGCCGCCCGGCGCTTCGACGACGTAGCACCGAGGGCGACGTGTCGCGAGCCCTAACAACTGCTGGGTCAGGCCCATCTGAACGCGCCTTCGCGCTTGGCCCAGGCCACCGCGGCGAGGAGCACGCCGAGGAAGGCGAACATCTCGACCACCGCACCGGCTCCGAGGTCAGCCACCACCACTGCCCAGGGGTACATGAAGAGCATCTCGACATCGAAGGCGAGAAAGACCACGCTCGCGGCGTACCACCGCGCGTGGTAGCGCGAGAGCGCATGCTGCACAGGCACCCGGCCCGAGGCCAGAGGAAGCACGAACACAGGCTGCGGTGCGGCGGCGAGCAGCCGGTGGGCGGCAATCACCGTGAGCGTTCCCAGGGCTATGACCACAATGGTGGCCACCAGACCGACCATCAGCCCCTCCTCGCCCAAGACATCCGTACGGCAATACGGATACTCTACAAAGGATGACGATGACACGCCACACCCATCCGGTGGACCCGGACGCCGTCGCCCGTGCTCAAGGTCGGCTGCCCGGGACCGTCGCCTGCGAAGCCGTCACCAGCGTCCTGACACTGATCGCGGACCCGACGAGGATGCGACTTCTCTTCGCCCTGGACGCCGCCGAGGAACTCTGTGTAGGCGACCTCGCCCTCGCCCTGAGCGTCTCCGAGGATGCAGCCAGCTATGGGCTTCGGATGCTGCGCACCGCCGGCCTCGTGCATCGCCGCCGCGCCGGCCGAATGGCCTACTACCGCCTGGCCGCCGGCTTCCCCGAGCCACTGCGACAGCACTGCCTACTCGAGCTTGGCAGAATGGGATCCAAGTCTGTGGACGAGTGACCCGCTGATCTTGTGAGCTCGAGAAGTGGATCACGAGTTGCCCTTCGCTAGGGACTGCGTGACTCCAATCTGCCCGGCCAGCCCACCCGCAGGAGAGACCGTTTCAGCGGGTGCCGGCTAAGGGGGCGCGAAGACTGCGCCAGGGCCAGCCGTGTAGACCCAGCACAGCCGTCGCGACCAAGACGAGGGTCAAGCTCGCCACCTCCGTGCCCGCAGTCCACGTCGCGACCCGGAGGGAACGGCCTCGAAGTGTCGACCTGCCAATCAGCGCCAGCACCACCACAACGGCGACCACCCGAGGACCGCACCCTCAGCCTGCGTTGCGTCGCAGGCGGTGGCAGTGGCTGGTGGATCAGCACGATTGCGCTGGCTCCCATCGGGTGTGATCTTCCCGGTCGCTCCCGTCTCAGCTAGTCAGCTAGTGGCGCGGCTGCCGAGGAACGCGGGTCGCACTCGCCAGCGGCGCACGGCCGGCCGTATGCCGACAGCCCGCTCAGCGCCGCAGCGAGGAGCAGCGCGCCGCCAGCGTAGAAGACCCCGCGAATCCCCACGGTCTCCGCCAGCACCCCGCCCAGGACAAGGCTCAGGAGGCGCATCGTGTGCCAGATGACGTCGAAAGCACTGAAGACGCGCCCCCGGAGCCGGGCGCTCACGCGGGATTGGATGAGCGAACTGAAAGACACGCTCCCGGTCGAGGTGGCCAATCCATAGAGCATCAGGGTGGCCAGTGCCGCCGGGAGCGCCACGACGGTGGCGAGGACCAGGTCGAGGAGCCCGCGCAGGCCGAACGCCCCGAAGATCACCACGGGTCCGCGCACCTGATCGGCGAACCGGGTGAGCAACAGCGGCCCGACGAATGCCCCCACCCCGATGGCCGCGATCATCGCGCCGTAGCCGGCGCCACCGACCTCCAGGTGATCAGCGGCCAGGAGCACCAGCAGTGCGCTGGTAGCCCCAGCAGAAAGGGCCGCCAGCGCCTGTGCCACCGCAAGCGCACGCAGCATCCGATCGCCAAACACCACAGCGAGCGACTCGACCCCCTGGCGCCACATGGAAGCAGCAACCAGCGGCAACGATTCCTCTGCGTCCTGCAAGCCGCGCAATGCGAGTGCGCTGAGCGCGAAGCTCGTGGCGTTGAGAGCGAAGGCCCATTCGAACCCGGCCGTCGCTGCCACGAGTCCGGCGATCGGCGCCAGCGCCACCTGGGTCAGCACTGCGGAGGACCAGAGGCCACTGTTGGCGGCGACCAGCTCATCGTCAGGGACCAACGATGGAAGGAGCGAACTTGCCGCGGGGTTGAAGAAGACCGCTCCCGCTGACAGGCCGAACGCGACCAGGTAGACCACAGGCAGGTGGTTATTCCAGACGATGAGGACCGCAACCATCACCACCCTCGCAAGGTCAGAGGTGATCATCACCTTGACCCGGGAGAAACGGTCCACGATGGGCCGGCGAGCGGTGCAACAACAGCACCGGTGCAATCTCAGCCAGCACCAGCCCCGACAGCCCGATACCCGACCCGGTCAGCTGCAACACGAGCAGCGCCGCCGTCGTGAACTGAGCGACGTCGCCACCCTGGCTCACCGTCCTGGCCACCCACAGCCGACGGTAGGCAGGGCGGGCCAGCACAGCGCCCAACCCCGGCGACCGCTCGGAACGCGCGGTCACCGATCTACTCCGGGCAGGTCAGGACCTTCACCGCCGGTGCGTCCGTCCTCCGAGGTCTCAGAGTTCTCGGGAAGAGACGCGGCAGGCTCCGCCACAGGGGCTGCGAGCCGGGTCGACTCATCTGCCAGCCACGCCAAGGAGGCATCGAGTACCGCCGTCGGTCGCCGCGTCGCGCCACCCACCCGACGTCCGAGTCGTCGAGCCGCACCACCGAAGTCGCTGGCCGCGACAGAGGCACCCAGCACAGTGCCAGCGAGAGCGAGGGTGGGGAAACGCCTCAAGCGGCGTACGAGGCGCAGCGACTGGTCCCGCAGCCCGGCGCTGCCAGCAGCTCGGTGAAGCCACACCGCGATCAGGACCAACAGAGCGACCCGCGCCCCGCGTCGGACAGCCTGGTTAAACCCGATCCCTCCGACCAGTCCGAAAGCCAGAGTCGACAACGCCAGCGGCAATGCGAGCAACAGGCCCCGCCCCAGTGTCCGCGCGTCCGCTTGAGTCACCACCCACAGCATGGCTAGACACACCGCCACTCCCCCCAGCACCCAGGGCCTGGTGCCCGAGAGCGCCACCACGAAGCCGACCAGTGCCACCATCACCAGTAGACCCGCCCGCGGATGGGCAGCCGGCGAGACCTTCGCCGCCGAGGAACCTGGGTCCAACTCACCGTGGCCGACGTTGTCGTCCCAGTCACGCAACCCACGGCGCAGAACCCATGCTTGCACCAGCCCGGCGCCCAGAGACCAGGCCACCAACATCGCCGCGGTGAGCCACAGGGCGGCCGCAGTTCCAGCGGGCAAGAACCCGAGCCACTGCCGCAGCTGTTCATAGCTACCGACGTAGGCCTCGAGCCCGATCAGCACCAGGATCGAGAACACACTGGTCATCAGGTAGTAGCCGCTGCGAACCAATGCCCCGGCCAACGCCATGGTCAGCAACGCACGACCCTTGCGATACAACACACCGAGCCAAGGCGCGCTCACCGCATGCGGCACCGGGATCCCCATCCGGGCCGGCCCCATGATGGCCATCGTCTCCACGAGGCTGGCCGTGGCGGCCGCATAGCCGGCCCTGCCCCCATGACGCTGCGCCGCACGAGCCAGAGGAACACCACCGGCAACACCGACAACCCACCCCAGCGGGACCGCCCGGGCCGCAAGAAACGTCAGCGCCGCCACGTTGGCCATCCCCGACAACTCCCGAAGACGATCGTCGGGGGCACGGTGCGCGATGGGTGAAGGAGGGTGCGAGTCGCTCACGGTTGTTAACTCACCTCGCCCTGACAACGAGCAGCTGGATGCCGGTCACTACTTCTGCCGCCCTTCCGGGATCTCCTCGCGGCGACGGTGACGCTTGCGTGGTCGCCGGGCGATGAGGAATCCGCCAAGAGTGAGCAGAACCAGTGAGGCACCCGAAACGACGAACGGCCACGATCCCGGCGAAGTGCCGTAGGCGCCCAGGGCCACAAACGACACGGTACCCGGCACGATGCCCAGCGCAGTCCCGATGGCGTAGTCCCTGGTGCGCACGGACGTGAGCCCTGCGCCGTAGTTGATGGCGGTGAAAGGCAGCACTGGAACCAACCGCACCCCCACGACCGCGAGGACGCCGCGCCGGCTCAGCACCGCATCGACCCGCTCGACCCGACCCCCCGTGAGCCGCTCGACCGCATCGCGGCCCAGTGCCCGGCTCAGCGCAAACGCAACCGCCGCACCGATGAGCGCGGCCACCAGCACCACAACGATCCCCAACAGCAGACCGAACATTGCGCCCGCCAGTGCGGCGAATGCATTCTTTGGGAGCGGAAGCAGAGTCACCATCGCATACCCGACGACGAACAGCCCGGGAGCAAGGGGACCGGCGTCCGCCATGTAGACACGCAGCGTCGCGAGGTCAGGCAGACCCACCCACAGGACTGTTGCACCCGCCACGACAAGGAGGGCCACCAAGACGAGGAGCCGCGCCCATGCGTGGGTCGTCGGCGAGTCGCCCCGCTGCCGCACCGCGTCGTGCGCGCCGACACCTCCTTCGTCGGTCGCTCCCTCAAGCAGAGCCCCCGCTGCAGGGCGAAGCTCCACGCATCCGCAACGAGTCATCTGGGGGGCGCCTGGTTCGGTGAACGAGTTCTACCGCGAGTCACTGTTGTCTCTCCTAGGGTTCCCGGGATCGGCACGGGATCATGCGACTCTAGAACCTTGCCCCTGGGGTAAGGTCAAAACATGATCCACACACTTGCGGGGCACGACACCGCGCCCCTCGTCACCGTGGGGACCGCAGCGCTCGAGGCAGGGTTGAGCGCCAAGGCTGTTCGGCTCTACGAACGCAAGGGCCTGCTCCCTCCCCCCGAACGCACCCAAGCGGGATATCGCCTCTACAGCCGTCATGACATCGCCGTCCTGAACTTCATCAGGCGAGCCAAGGCGCTGGATCTGAGCCTCGATGAGATCAAGACCATCCTTGATCTCCAACGCGGCGGCGAGCAACCCTGCCAACTGGTGACGACGATCCTCGACACACACCTGGCCGACATCGACCAGAAGATCGCTGACCTTCGTACGCTGCGCGACTCCCTACGCACCGCACGACTAGGTGCCGCCGCAGCCCAGCGCGACGGCAACGACGCGTTCATCTGCCAGATCATCGAGACTCCCGAAGGCTTGGTTGCGCCAGGATCGTCATCGCCCGGCAACCTCCCGTAGCGCCCGGCTCCACAAGTCGCGATCCCTCCGTCTTGGCGCCGCCGCAAGCACATCGGTCGGTACGTCACGAAAGAATGACACCGTTGATGCATCTACTAGGCTATGCAGTATTAGCCACTGGACGCGCTGCGTCTCGGACGTATGGAGGCATCGATGAACGGCATGGGCATGGGCATGATGTTGGGCATGGGCCTGATCTTTCTGATCGTGCTGGGGCTCGCGGTGGTGGGCATCGTTTCGCTGGCCAGGGACAACGAAAGCAGCAAGCGGTTGCCGGCCCCTGAGTCGCCAGAAGAACTACTCCGGCGTCGATTCGCCTCCGGCGAACTCGACGAGGACGAGTACGAGCGTCGCCGCGCGGGACTTCGGGAGTAAGACTCCTCGCAGCGGCAGTGACCGCGCCCGACACTTCTCGCCGAGAAAGTCGGTCCCAGCTGGATTAAGTAAGGGGGCACACCGTGTTTCGCCAGGGCAGTCCCCTGAGTCCACGCCGCCTCGTGCGACTTCCACAGAATCCGGCCGCATCCCGGCTCGGAAGGTGCTTTTCGTGCGCGTGCTCGGACTGCCGTTTCTTTCAAACCTTCACAACCTGGCACCGGTAGCCCTACGGCTCGGCGTCGGATTGAACTTCATCTGGTTCGGCAGCAAGAAGCTCTCCAGAGGAGTGGACAGCTTCGCTGATTCCTTGGCGGACCTCGGTGTCGCGAGTCCCATGCTGTTTGCCTGGTTGGTAACGATCGCAGAACTTGTCGGCGGGCTGCTGCTGGTGGCAGGCCTCCTCACGCGACTGTCAACGCTCCCCCTCATTGCGACCCTGATCGGTGCCATTTATCTAGTCAAAGCCGATGCGGGAATGCCCGATGCCGGCATCGACATCGCCCTGCTCGCCGGCCTTATAGTTTTGTTGCTCCAGGGACCCGGACGCTTCTCAGTCGATCGGCTTCTTGGGATTGAGCCCAGCCAGACGGTCAAACAGACTGAAACTTCTGCCCTGGAGAGGTCGAGCGGCCAACCATGATCGTCGCCGCCACCACTGGAGCGCTTGCGGGAGTCGCTATGGGCTACGTCCTGCAGCGCGGGCAGTTGTGCTTCCATTCCGCGATCCGAAATTCGCTCGACGGCGGGCATCTGCTGGCGCGCGCCTGGGCTCTCGGTGTTGCCATCGCCTCAGTCGGTCTCTCCGTGCTGTATCTGCTCCCGAGCACCGATGGTCTCAACGAGGGCTTGGCCTTCCGGCCCGTGGCCAATGTGAGCGGCGGAGTGATCATCGGCATCGGCATGATCGTCGCCAAGTCATGCGTGTCCGGTCTCTTCTACAAACTCGGCTCCGGCATGCTCGGCGCCCTGGTCGGATTGGCCGGCTGGGGGGCCGGCGAGCTGCTTGCCCGACAGGTAACCGTGCCTGGACCTACCGTCCTTTCGGGAGGCGAGAGCGCAACGGTTCCTGGGCTTCTCGGTCTGCCGCGCCTTGCGGTTGCTGTGCTTGTTTTGGCCGCCGCAATTGTCGTGGTGCTGAGGCGACCCGGCCGTGAATCGCCGGAGCACACTTGGCAGTGGGGCTGGCGTCGGATCGGAATCGGCCTCGGCGCCGCCATCACGGCTGGGTGGGCTCTGGCGAGCGTGGGAGGCGTCAGCTTTGGTCCCAGCTCCGTGGGTGCGGTCGCCAGCGCGGCCGATGGCTCACCCAACTACTGGCTGATCACTTTCCTGTTGGGAATTGTGGCAGGAGGCGCCCTCTCGGCACGCACCGCGGGTGGTTTCTGGGTTCGGGGAGAGGAGCCGGTCCGCTACCTGCAACTCGCGGTCGGGGGCCTGCTTCTGGGCGCGGGAGGCTGGATCGCCGGGGGATGCAACCTCGGCCACGGACTCTCAGGGGTGGCTCAACTCAACGTCTCCTCCCTCGTCGTCGTGGCCGCCATGATCTTCGGGGTCTGGATCGCGCGCCTCGGCGCCCGTCGGGTCACTCGGCAGTCAGCGCCAGTCGGCACTAGCTAGCTTCAACGAGGTCGGCAAGCAGGCTGTCCAGGTCGTCTGCCTCGAAGGCGCCGATCTGCTTCTTCACGATCGTCCCTGCTGGGTCAAGGATCACTGTGACGGGAAGACCAGGGATCCGCAGGGAATTCAGCAGCTCAGCATCGACGTCGAGCAACTGGGGGTAGGTCGTGCCCACAGCGGGCAGGAAGCCTGCAGCAGAACTGGCACTGTCCTTCGTCACCACACCAACGAACTGCACGCGATCGCGGAACTGCTCTGACGCAGCCTGCAGGATCGGCATCTCCTCGCGACATGGACCACACCACGTCGCCCAGAGATTGACGACCACGACCTTCCCTCGCATCTGGGAGAGGTCAACCGCAGACCCAGGTTGGAGACAGGGAAGCGGAATCGATTCAAGGGTCTCCCCCGTACCGACCGTGGAGTTGGAACGTGCCATGTCAGCCAGGACTTGGCACGACTCGACTCCGCGAACCATGAGCGGACTATCCGACGCAGAATCCCCGGCTCCTCGGCGTGCCGCTGAACTGGCTTCTCCTCCTGGATAGGCCTGCGCGCATCCCGCCAGAACCACGGCGGCCAGCACTAGTGCCGCCGCGGCCTTCATCGCAGACGAGTTTCGAGAGCAACCTCGACTGCGTGGGCGGCTATGCATCGCTGGCGTCCTTGTCACTCGTGATGTAAATGGGCTCACGGCAGACCTTCGGCGTGGAAGAGCGATCCACGTGTGATCTCCTTGGAAGCAGGGCACGATCGCGCTACTATAATCGATAGTATCGAAGCCGCCTGGATCCAGGAGACCCTTCATGACTGAACTGCTCTACCCCCTGGCTCTGCTCGCATGCCCTATGGGCATGGGAGTCATGATGTGGATGATGATGCGTGGCGAGAAGAAGGCGCCGGATCAACCGGCCACCACCGACACGTCGAGTCATGAATTGTCGCGCCTACGGGCCGAGGTAGACCAACTTCGAGCTGCTCAGCGCCCCTGACGGAACTTCTGGCCCGGTCGCTGTCGCGTCGGGGTCGGGCACCCATGCCAACTAGACCAGACTTCGCGGTCGGGTGTGACACCGGACCGGGACGAAGGTCCCCTCATCTGCAGAGCGGACACTCGTGATCTCTCGACGACACCTAGGCCCCCTCGCGGCGGGCGCCCTCCTCACGGCGCTGTCTGCGTGCAGCAATGGTGGTTCGACCACATCTCGCGCTGAGGGCGACAGCGTCGTCGAAGAGTATCCCCAGGCTGAGCGTCAACAGTTCCCCGGCGTCGCCGGAGCCACGATCCAGCAGGGGTATGTCGACTCCGACGATTTTCCTGGACAGATCCTCGTCATCAACGTGTGGGGGTCCTGGTGCGTCCCGTGTCGGGAGGAGGCTCCGGCACTCAGCCGGCTCTCGGCCGAACTGGAGAATGAGCCGGTCCAATTCATCGGTGTCGACATCAGAGACAACGACGAGTCCGCGCTCGCCTTCGAGCGTGAGTACGGCATCACCTACCCCAGCATCTCTAGCCGCGAATCAGGCGAGGCCATGCTCGCCCTCGGTCGGATCATCCCGAGCAGGGCAGTGCCCGCCACCGTCGTCGTGGATCCGTCCGGTCGCGTGGCGGCACGCGTCATCGGAGCAACCACCTACTTCACACTTTCTGCGCTAATCAAGCCTCTTCTAGCGGAAGCCAGCTGACCTCAGCAGGTCGTCTGTCTGGCAGCATCGTTGCGCGGGCCCGGGCAGATCACTCAGGTTCATAGACGAAGCGGCGTCGAAACAGATGCTTCGGCGAGGCAAAGAGCTCATCGGTGATGCGCCCCTGGCTATCTAGCTTCAGATCGACGAACACCTTGGCGTCAGGGAAGCCCAGCAGCAGGCGTTCCTCTCCGTCCTGCATCGGCAACGACACTGCAACTGGCGCGATGCCGGAACCAAATGGCTCACTGTCGACGTAGTCGGCACCGCTGATACTCACTCGATACGGGGTCGGCAGGGGCGAGTCACCGTCGCTCGTCCCAGTCTCGTAGATCGTCATCGTTGCGTTCTGGCTCGTCGACCGGACCACCGTCGCAAGGCGATCCCCGGCCGGGATGGCTGGCCACGCGATAAGCGAGGACAACTGCCCCCCACGCCACCCCGACGCATCTGCTCGAAGACTCACGACATTGTCGCCCTCGCTCCACATGTGCGAGGCAACGAAACAACCATCCCCGCACGAGCGAAAGTCGAGATCGGCTCGCTCAGACCCGGATCCGCGAGTAGTGGCGGCGTGATCCGCGTGTGAGACGACGAAGGTGCCCGTCCTGGTTGGAGAATCGAGGTTCTTGAGGC
>NZZG01000092.1 GCA_002698575.1 Pimelobacter sp.
CGGCGCTAGCGCGCCTCACACCTCAACCACCGTCCGGTCACCCGGCGCTGGCGCGCCTCACACCTCAACCACCGTCCGATCACCCGGCGCTGGCGCGCCTCACACCTCAACCACCGTCCGATCACCCGGCGCTGGCGCCTCACACCTCACCCACCGTCGGGTGCCGGCTCGGCGCTGGCGCGCCCTACACCTCAACCACCGTCGCCATGGGCGCGCAACCAGGCCGCCGTACGGTGCCGGTACTTCGCGACCCCCTTGTAGTCGGCCAGGTCCTGCGGCAGCTCATCGAGGACGTCGGCGGTGCGCACCCGCCAGTGCTCGACGCGGGCGAGGTCGACGAGCGGCAGCAGGTAGGAGCGGATCAGGAACATCACGGCTCCCGACTCCGGCAGCCGGATCAGGTGCTGCACCTCCACACGCAGGTGGACCTCGCGTCCGAACGCTTCGTCGTCGAGGTGCAGCACGGCGTCCCGGTCCGGGCCCCACTCCGGGTAGAGCTCGGTGGAGACGTCGAGCCGGCGTCCGATCGTGAGCGTCCAGTTGGTACGCCGGTAGGTCTCGCCGGGTTGGAGGCGCTTGAGGAACTCGTGGGCCCGGGTGATGATCCCCTCTCCGTGCAGCCGCGGGACGGGACCGTGGATCTCGAGGAAGCTCATCCCGACGTCGAAGCCGAACGACCAGTCCGCGGCGAAGGTGACGACGCCGGCGTCGCCGTACAGCACGCCGTCACGCTGGTCGAGCAGCACGATGTCCTCCTGCACCTGGGCGGCGATCCAGGCCAGCGGCTCGTCGGGCAGCGTGGACAGGTCACCGAGCACGAAGGTGTGGTCGATGCCGAGCAGGTCGTTGCGCCAGTGGTAGCGGGGCCGGACCCCCGACTCGAGGAGGGTGAGTGCCATCGAGTCGGGACGGGTCAAGCCGAGCTCGCGCATCAGGCAGAGCATCGCGTCCCAGCAGGCGACATCCATGTGCGGCAGCCAGGCGTGGCGCGACGGGTCGCGCTCGAGGATCGCGGCGCGCTCGGCCAGCTCGTGGGCGTACTCGGAGTCGACGTCGACGACCGCCTCGCCCCACTGGCCGGCCGGGGTCGGCACCGCGCTCGGCGCGGGCTCCACGTTGGTGGAGTAGCGGTAGGTCTCCTGCGGGAACGGGAAGGGGAAGCCCGCCACGAGGTCGGGTGCCGACACGGTCGACTCGGGTGGGTGGGTGACGCTCACAGCGAGACCTCCAGGTGGGAGCGGCCGTCGGCCGCGGGCAGGGCACGGGAGACGCAGGCCATCGCACAGTCGCCGGCGGCCTTGTCGTCGTCGGTCAGGTACAGGTCGCGGTGCCACACCCCGGTCGTCGCGGGGCCGAGGTCGAGGCGGCACTCCCCGCAGACGCCCTGGCGGCAGAGGTTCGGCACGGCGTACCCCTGCTGCTCCATGGCCTCGAGGAGGCTGACGCCGGAGGCGACCTCGAAGCGCCGCTCACCGACGGTCACGTCGAAGGGCTCGCCCGGGTCGAGGTCGTCGAGCCCGAAGTGTTCCAGGTGGATCCGGCTCGCGGGCCACCCGGCCTCCTGTGCCTCGCTGACGACGAGGTCCATGAAGCCGGTGGGCCCACAGGTGTAGAGGTGCGTGCCGATCGGCTGGTCGAGCAGCCGCTCCCGTAGCCGGGAGAGCAGGTCGGCACGGTCGTGGAAGGGCGACGCGACGCCGCCCGTGAGCTCGGCCACCTCGTCGAGCAGGGCACCGCGCCCCGCGCGGTGCAGGTAGAGCAGCTCCGCCTCGCGGCCCCACCGCGCGTGGAAGCGCAGGTGCGAGACCAGGGGCGTGATGCCGATGCCGGCGGCGACGAGCAGGTGCCGCGTGGCGGCCTGCACGGGGGCGAAGCTGCTGCGCGGCGGCATCGCGGTGACCGGGTCGCCGGTCCGCAGCGTGTGCACCCAGGCCGAGCCGCCGGCGGCACCGCCGTGCGGGTCGCAGAGCAGGACCGCGATCTCGTAGCGGCTCGGGTGCAGGCCCTCCCCCACCAGCGAGTAGGCGTTGGCCAGCGCCCGCTCGCGGCCGGCCCCCGCCGGCACGTCGAGGACCAGGTGGCTCCCCGGCGTGTACGACGGCAGCTCGCCGCCCTGGGGTGCCGCGAGGACGAGACGTCGTACGGCGGGCACGGTGTCGTCGATGCCCGCGACGACGAGACGCAGCCGACCCATCAGGCCTCCTCGGCGTCGACCATGAAGCCCAGGTGCTGGCCGGTGCGGCGCGACACGTGGGGGTAGACGAGCAGGTTGCGCGTGCAGCCCGAGCAGGCGACGACGTCGTCGAGGGCGAGCTCGGCGACCGTCGCGGCCGAGCAGTGCACGCACCACACGGTGCGGGTCGCGACCGAGACGACCCCGAAGCCCATCTCGTCGTCGGCGAGGCCCGCGCGGACACCGGCCGCACGCACGGCCAAGCAGGCGTCGGCCGATCCGGCGACCAGCACGCGATGGCCGACCCTCGCCGCGACCAGGTCGTCCTCGAGCGCGGCGACGGCCGCCGAGGTGTCCTCGCACGTGTGGTGGCGGACCTGGGCGCCCGCGAGGGCGGCGAGCCATCCGGCGACCACAGCCCTCGTGGCGACGCGATCCCCGTCCACGACCTCGATCACCGTGTGGACGCGACCGAGCGGGTCGACGGGCTGGACGAGGGGCTCGCGGCTCCAGTCCGGCACGCTGGTGTAGTGCGGCGGGTGGGGTGCGCTCTCGGTGGCGGTGCCGGTCACACGCTCACCTCACGCCTCAGCCAGGCCATCGCCGGCTCGCGGTAGTCGGCGAATCCCTTGTACGTTGCCAGGTCCTCGGGCAGCTCGAGCACCACGCGGGCCAGCTGCTCGCGCCACGCCGGCACCCGCCGGATCTCGTCGAGCGAGGTCATGTGGGTCCGGATGTTGAACGTGACGGCACCGGTCATCGGGAGACGGACGAAGTGCTCGACCTCGATCCGCAGCTGCAGTCGTCCCCAGTCCTCGTCGCGGACCAGCGCGGGGATGTCGGTGCCCCACGCGGGCAGCTCCTCGAGGCTGACGTCGAGCTTGCGCGAGCCGGATGCCGACAGGGTCCAGTTGACGCGCCGGTAGACCTGGTCGGCCGGCAGCCTCCGCAGGAACTGCTCGGCGCGCGAGGTGATGCCCTCCCGGGTCAGTCGCGGCACGGGGTTGTGGATCTCGTCCATCGTCATGCCGACGTCGAAGGAGACCGACCACGCGGCCGCGAAGGTCACCAGACCGGCGTCGAAGCAGAGCCGGCCGTCGCGCTCCTTGACCAGGAGGAGGTCGTCGGGGATCTCCCGGCCGAGGAAGGTCATCGGGTCGTGCGGCAGGGAGGCGGCGTCGCCCAGCACGAACGACTGGTCGGTGCCGAGCGCGTGGTTGCGCCAGTGGAAGCGGTCCCCGTCCTCGGTGAGCTCCATGATGTGCGGGAAGGAGATCGCCAGGTCGCGCAGGTAGTAGAGCAGCAGGTCCCAGCAGGCCGGGAGCATGCCGGGCAGGATCCGCACTCGGTGGGGATCGGCGTCCAGGATGCGCCGGCGCTCGGCCATCATCGCGCCGTACTCCTCGGCCCCGAGGTCGACGATGTGGGCGCCCCACTCCCCCGCGGCCGTGGGCCGCGGCACCCGGGCCGGCTCCACGTTGACCGAGTAGCGGAACGACTCGAGGTCGTCGGGGAACGGCCACGGCAGCCGGGTCGTGGGCCCGGCCAGAGGGCGTACGGCGTGCGCTGCGACCGTCATCTAGAGATCCACCTCGATCAGGGCGCCGCTCTCGGCGCTGCGGGACACGCAGGACAGCATCCGGTCGCCCGCTCGACGCTCGAGGTCGGAGAGCACCAGGTCGCGGTGCTCCACCACCCCGGAGCGCACCGGCACGACGCACTCGCCGCAGACCCCTTGGCGGCACAGGCTCGGCACCGTGATCCCCGCCTCGTGCAGCGCGGCGAGCAGGCTGGTCCCGGGCGCGACGTCGACGCGCCGTCCGGAGGAGACGATCAGCGCCGAGAAGGGCGATCCGGGGTCCAGCGCGGGAGCGGAGAACCGTTCGAGATGGAGTCGCTCGTCGGTCCACCCGGCGGCACGGCCTGCCGCGAGGTAGGCCTCGAGCAGCGCGGGCGGGCCGCAGGCGTAGGCATGGGTGCCGAGGGGCTGGTCGGCCAGTCGTTCACGGAGCAGGGCCAGCGTCTCCTCGACCGTGGTGGCCTCGCGCACGCTCACCCCGGGCGACTCGGCCATCGTGCGCAGGTCGTCGAGGTGGGCGGCGTGACCGGGGCGGTAGGAGTAGAGGACCTCGACGCTGCCGCCCCACCGCACCACCGCACGCGCGTGCGAGAGGATCGGGGTGACGCCGATCCCGCCGGCGACCAGCAGGCAGTGGCGCTGGTCGTGACGGGGCGCGAAGCTGGAGCGCGGCCCCTCGACCTCGATCACGTCCCCCACCCCCAGACCGTGCATCCAGGCCGAGCCCCCGGGCGCCTGTCCGGCGGACTCCTTGCGCAGCACCGAGATCGCGTACTGCCGGGGCAGCACGCCGTCCCCGGTCAGCGAGTAGGCGTTGCGCTTGGTGAGGTCGCTCCCGGTGGCCCCCGGCGAGGTCGTGACGACGAGGTGGGCGCCCGGTTCGTGGGGCGTCAGCGCCGTGCCGCGCGGGTCGACGAGCACCACGTGGCGCACCTCGGGGGTGAGGTCGCGGACCTCGGTCACCATCAGCGGACGCGGTGAGACGCCGTAGGACGGGTGGAGGTGTCCGACGCTGCTCATGCCAGCTCCCGGGCCCGGGCGTCGGAGGCGAGGTAGCTGCCGCGCAGTGCCGAGTGGTGCGGGTGGATCTCCAGGCGACGGCCACAGCCGGGACACGTGACCTCGCCGCCCGGCTCGCCGATCATCCGGTGCGTCCAGCGGCAGTGCGCGCAGTAGACGGGCAGCGCCGTGGGGTGGTCGGGTGCGGCATCGACCACGAAGCACTGCAGCTCCGCGGCGGCGGCGCCGTACTCGCGGGCCAGTGCCAGCGTCACCAGGACGTCGTACTGCTCACCGGCGACGAGGATGCGGACCCCGGTGCGCGCCGCGTGGAGCGCGACGTCGACCTTGGGTCGGTCGCGATCGATGCCGGCGACCGACAGGAGCCGCGTCGGTGCGATCCGCTCCGCCTCGGCGGCCCACTCGGCGGCGACGACGACTGCTCGCGGGTGCAGGCCGAGGCAGAGCACCAAGTAGCTCGCGCCGTTCGGGTCGACCGGCTCGGGGTCGACCGGCCAACGCGGCAGGCCCAGCACCGGCTCGGACGGGCTCACGGCTCGCCGGCCCGGTCAGAGCAGGGTGGCGTCGCGGTCGCCGGCGTAGAAGGCCAGCGCGTACGACGGGGTGGAGAACGCGATCCGCGACCCCTGGGGGAAGAAGATCGCGTCCTTGGCGCGGGCCACGCTCTGCTGGCCGGTGTCGACGTTCTCGAGCAGGAACTCCCCCTCGAGCACGACCTTCATCTCGTCGTACTCGTACTCGTAGACCAGGGGCGCGTCGGTGTGGCGCAGCTCGAAGAAACCGCTGCACATCCGGCTGCCCTCGGGATTCTCGTAGACGTCCTGGATGTATCCCTCGCTGTCCGGATACTCCTCCATCCGGGGCAGCCCCTGCCATGCTCCCGAGGTGACCTGGAAGGGTGCCTGCGTGCCGGTGCTCGTCATCGTCCGTTCCGATCCTGTTAGGAAACAACGTCTGCTGACAGGAAACCGGCCCTGTGTTTCACTCGGCCTGACCGGGACGTAACAGTCAGGTGTCCCGGTGCCGGCGAGCGGTCGGGGACCTCACTGCCACGCGGCGCTGGCGAGCACCGACTCGATCACCCCGCGCGTCTCCGGGCTGTCCTCGGTGAACTCGAAGGTCACCGTCACCCAGTTGTCGCCGAGCACCGAGCCGAACTGGTAGTACAGGCCGTCCCGGCCGCCGGCCTCGAGCACGTAGCCCTCGATCCCGTCCACCACGCGGTCGTCCCGGCGCTGGGGCTTGGGGCCGAGGCCGATGAAGTCCTGCCGCTCGCCGCGCGCCAGGAAGTCCAAGGAGACGCCGTCGGCCCCGTCGACCGCACCGCCGGTGATGTTCCACGACCCGGCGGGAGTCTCCAGGACGCCGATACGACCGCTGCTCGTCAGGCGCCACTCTCCCTCGGGCAGGTTGAAGCCGAACACGTCCCGCTCGACCGTGGCGACGGTCAGCCGCTCGCCGGTCGCGGGCTCGACCTCGGGCACCTCGGGCGTCGGCGACCCCGGGTCGCTCTCGACCGGCGTCGGTGAGACCGACGTGGACGGCCCCTCGCTCCCGCTCTCCTCGGTCGTGTCGGCCGAGGAGCAGCCGGTGGCCAGCGCGAGGGCCAGCAATCCCTGGACCAGGACCCGAGACGTCACCTGCAGCCACCCTCCGAGAGCGTCGAGATCATCCGTGGCCGCGAGGCTACCAAGTGCTCGACGCCCGCCCGACGACACGTTTGAACGTGATCGTTCACGGGTAGCCGGAGCGCAGCGTGTTCCACGACTTCCAGATGAAGGGCAGCTCCACCATGGGTTTCAGGCTCAATCTCGACCCCTTCCTCCAGACGGTTCCGAGCGGTCCGCAGGGCCTCGACCTCGCCGAGGAGACCATCGACGGGGTGATCAAGCAGATCGACACCGAGCTCGCCGAGTTCAACCCGGAGGCCTTCGCCTTCGCCGCCAGCATCCAGGACTCCTCGTACGGCGGCGCGGAGTCGGCCGCCAACCTGGCGCTGCACTACAACCGGGCACACGAGGTCATCTGGAAGACGCTGCGCGGCATCAGGGAGGACCTCTCGTCCTTCCAGCAGGCGTGCCGCGACGCCAAGAACGAGATCATCGCGGCCGACGAGGAGTCGGCCGACCGGATTCGGATCACGCGCAACGCCGTCGACGCGTTGGCGTCCGGGTCGACCAGCCGACAGGGTGAGCACGACCACCGCGACGCCCAGCAGAGCCAGGACGTCACCGGCGGGAGGGACGCCTGATGACCGGCCAGAACATCGCCCGTCTCGCGACCTCGGTCGCCGGGATGAGCACCGAGGACCTGCAGACCTCGCGCGACGCGTGGGCGGAGGGTGCCGCTGCGCTCAACAACGTCAAGCGGGCGCTGCGCCTCGCCGAGCCGGAGATTCAGCGAGGGTTCGGCGCAGACGCCGACGCAGGCAAGGCCGCCCGAGCCGTGCTCGAGGCGATCCGCACCGAGGTCGTGGCGCCACGGGCGACCGACATGGTCAAGGCGAGCAACGCCCTGGACATCGTCAAGACGGCGATGACGAACGCGCGGACGACCAACGGGGAGATGCCGGACTCGGCCCCCGGACCGGCTCCGACCTACCAGGGCACCACGGGCGAGACGCACGAGGACATCACGGCCCTGAAGATCTTCGCGAACAAGACCGCGGCCCACAACAAGCAGGTCGCCGCGTACGGCGACGCCGACGAGCAGGCCCGCCAGCAGGTCGAGGCCCTCAACAAGTCCTACGACGAGGCCGCTGCCGTGATGGCCGAGATCCACGGCGAACCCACTCCCGGCCCCACGCCCGGCCCCGGTCCCACGCCGGGTCCCGGTCCGACTCCCGGACCCACGCCCGGGCCGGTGCCCGGACCGGTGCCCGGACCCGTCCCCGGACCAGTCCCGGGACCCGTGCCCGGACCGGTTCCTGGTCCCGTGCCCGGACCGGTTCCTGGTCCCGTGCCCGGACCAGTTCCGGGACCCGTGCCCGGACCCGTCCCCGGACCAGTCCCCGGACCCGACCCGATCCCGGTCCCGGACCCCGACACCGGGTCCGGGTCCGGGACTCCCAGTGGCGGTCTCGACATCAGCTCCGTGGCCGGAGGCGCCGGAGCCGGACTCATCGGCGGACTCGGCGCCAAGGGCCTCATCGGCCGTCTCAGCGGAGCCGCGACCTCGGCGGGCGGGGTACCCACGCGTCCGGTGGGCGCCGGGGGCCGAGCCGCCAGCAGTGGGGTCCTCGGCAGTCGCGGCGGACTCAGCGGCGCCCAGCCCGTGCCGCGCGGCGCGGGCGCCGGTGGCGCCGGTGGCGCGCGCGGGGCAGGTGCAGGGGGCATGGGCACTCGCGGGGCCGGCGGCGGGGCCGGCGGACGACGCGGTGCCGGCGGGGCCGGCGGTGCGGGCGGTGCCGGCGGGCGCGGCGGACGCAAGAGGGACGACAAGGAGTCGACGCGCGAGAGCGAGTACGACGTCGAGGACGACTGGCTGGACGACGAGGGCCACTCCGGCGTGCTGGACTGACGGGCCCCGAGCCCCTGGCTCGGACCGCCTCAGCCGGCCCGGCCGTCCACCACGACGGCCTCACCCGTGGCGTCACCGCGGTCCAGACGCACGACCGCGTCGGCGACCGCGGACGTCGCGACCCGCGCGGGGAAGCTGTCCGGCACGACGACGTTGACCCGCACGCCGAACCGGCCGAACTCGTGCGCCTGGTGCCCGGTGAGGGCGTTGAGGGCTGCCTTGGACGCGCCGTACCCGGCCTGACCCAGGAACGGGTAGGTGTGCGTGCCCGACAGGCTGGAGACGTTCACCACGTTGCGCCTGCGGGCGTGGTTGTCGGCCGCCCGATGCTGCCACGACTCCTGAGCCAGTCGGAGGGCGAGCCGGAAGGGCGCCACCACGTTGGTCAGCAGGTGCGTCTCCAGGTCGAGCAGCGCGGCATCGCCGTCCAGCATGGTGTGCGGGTAGCCACCCAGGTGCGCCGCGTTGTTGACCAGGAGGTCGACGCCGCCGAAGCGCGCCAGCGCCACCTCGATCACGCGCTCGACGTCGTGGGGGTCGGTCAGGTCGGCGTAGACCGCGTGCACGGCGCCCCGGTTCTCCCAGAGGTGCTCGTCCGGCGCCAGCGGGTCGACGTACTGCTCGTGCTGGGTGGGCACCGCCGGCGCCCGCGTGCGGCACACCGCGAGGATGTCGTACTCGCCGGCGTAGCGGCGGCAGAACTCGGAGCCGAGCAGGCCGCCGGCGCCGGTCAGCAGGCAGACCCGCCTCGGTTCCCCGTGCATCTCACCAGTGGACAAGGGACGACTCCCCCCAGCGCTCGACGACGTCCTGCTTGGGCCGGTGCAACCACATGACCAGCGAGTTGCGCTGGTGGCGCGAGGCGCGCGCGTAGGCGTGCCAGGAGTACGGCGTGCACTCGAAGAGCACCAGGGAGTTGTTGACCGGCGGGACCAGGACACCCTCGGCGCGAGCACCCGCCGCGACGCTGTCGTAGAGCCCGGTCTCGCCCCCGTCCCCCTCGGCCCAGGGCGGGTTGGCCAGGTAGAAGAGAGCCGACACGGCGCGCACGGTCTCTCGCGCGGCAGAGCCGTCGGCAGGTCCGTGGTGGTAGTCGACCAGACCGTCCACCCCGGTCTCGGAGGGGCCCGGTGCGTCCTCGGGGAACCAGCCGGGGTTGAGGTCGTTGTGGGGCCAGCCGGGGGCTCCCCCGGGCTCGTGGTGGTGCAGCCCCACGCTCACGTCGCCGGTGGTGGTGCCGACGCCCGCGACGCCCGCCA
>NZZG01000093.1 GCA_002698575.1 Pimelobacter sp.
CGCGGCCATCGAGCGCGGCGAGATCCCGCCGCAGAACGTCGACGCACCGCCACCTGCTGCGGAGCCGGGCCCCGATTGACGTTCACACGACGTCCACCCGCGTGTCGTCGGCGCGTCGCGGCGTTGCCGACTGCACGACGGCTCGCCGGGTCAGCATCGCGGCATGCGGATCGCTCTGGTGACCGAGACCTTCTACCCGGCCGTCGACGGCACGACCACGACGCTCAAGGCGGTGGCCGACCGGCTGGTCGACCTGGGGCACACCGTCAAGATCATCACCCCCGGCCCCGGGCTGACGACGTATCGCACCTGTCAGGTGGTGCGGATCAGGCCGCTGGAGCCGACCGGGCCGCAGGTGCGCAGCGCCATCGACGCCTTCGCCCCCGACCTGGTCCACGTCACGTCCCCCGGGTCGTTGGGTCGCAAGGCCCTCAAGCACACCGACCGCCACGGCATCCCGTCGGTCGTGGTCGAGCAGTCGCCCGTGCTCGACCTCGCCGCCGACTACTGGCGCGCCAAGGTCGCCGAGCGCACCGACGCGGTGCTGGTGACCTCGTCGTGGATGGTCGAGCGGATGAGCGAGTTCGGTGTGCACGCCCAGCTGTGGCGCCCCGGCGTCGACACCGCCGCGTTCACCCCCGCCCTGCGTGACAACTGGCTGCACGACTCCTGGTCGCGCGCCCGCTCGGCGGACGGCCCCCAGGTCGTGGTCGGGTACGTCGGCGGGTTGCACAAGCGGCACGGCGTACGGCGACTCGCCGAGCTCGCCTCGGTCCCCGGCATCCGACCCGTCATCATCGGCGGCGGATCGCAGCGTGAGTGGCTCGAGACCCGGCTGCCGGGCGCGAAGGTCACCGGAGCCCTGCCCACCGGCGACCTCACGATCGCGATGCCGACGTTCGACCTGCTGGTCCACCCCGGCGAGCACGAGACCTGCTCCCACGCGCTGCGCGAGGCGGCCGCCAGCGGCGTGCCCGTCGTCGCCCCGCGCTCCGGTGGTGCCGTCGACGTGGTGCGCCACCTGGAGACCGGGCTGCTCCACGAGCCCGGCGACAACCGCGACTTCCGCCGCGCCGTGGAGGCGCTGGCCGCCGACCGGCACCGCCACCTGCTCGGCAAGCACGCCCGCGAGGTGGTCTCCGCCCGCTCCTGGACCGACGCGGTCGACGAGCTGGCGACGACGTTCGAGGCCCTCGCGGGTCGTCGACTTCGCCTCTGAGACCGCCGACGCCCCTGAGTGGACCTGAGTGGACCCCGGTGCACGCCGGTGGACCCGGTGGACCCGGTGGACCCGGAAGGGGGCCGGGGAGGACGATGGTGGTTAGGGTTGCCTTACGATACGTATGTCACATGGGTTACGTCACACCCACCCCTCGGTGAGTCGTAGAGTCTTGCTCCGTGGCAATGACGACAGGTTCGACCGGCACCAAGTCCGGACAGACACTGGTGAAGGGATCGCGTGGCACGCGATCGACCATCGCCCTCAAGATCCTCATGGCCCTGAGCGGTCTGGCTTTCATCGGCTTCGTGCTCGGGCACATGTACGGCAACCTGAAGGCCTTCAGCGGCCAGGCGGCGTTCAACGAGTACGCCGAGCACCTGCGTGAGCTCGGCGAGCCGCTGCTGCCGCACTCGGGCCTGCTGTGGATCATCCGCGTCGGACTGATCGTGGCCCTGGTGGTCCACGTCGTCACCGCCCTGATGCTCACCCAGCGCGCACACGCGGCGCGCACGCAGAAGTACGCGGTGAAGAAGAACGTCGCCTCGTCGGTCTCCTCACGCACGATGCGGTGGGGCGGGGTGACGATCCTGGTCTTCCTCGTGTGGCACCTGCTCAACTTCACCATCGGGAAGATCAACCCCGCCACCGGCGACACCGGCGACGCGGCGGGTGACCCCTACTCGCTGCTCGTCGACACCTTCGACCTGTGGTGGATGACGATCATCTACCTCGTGGCGATGGTGGCGCTCGGTCTCCACCTGCACCATGGGACGTGGAGCTCCATGCAGACCCTGGGCTTCACCGGCACCGCGGCCTCCCGCGCTCGCGCGAAGGCCGCCGGCTGGATCGTCGCCGTGGTCGTCGCAGGCGGCTTCTCCCTCGTCCCCCTGTCCGTCCTCCTCGGCATCATCGAGAAGTAGGAGTCCCCATGGCATCGACCCTCGACCCCTCCGGCACCGTCGCGACCAACACCGCGGCCACCCAGACCTCCGACGACGCCCACGGCTACTACACGCCGGGCGAGCCCCTCGTCGACACCAACGCCCCGACCGGCCCGATCGGCGCTCGCTGGACCAACCGCAAGATGGACAACCGGCTGGTCAACCCGTCCAACCGCCGCAAGCTCGACGTCATCATCGTCGGCACCGGCCTGGCCGGCGGGGCCGCGGCCGCCACGCTCGGCGAGGCCGGCTACAACGTGAAGTCCTTCTGCTACCAGGACTCCCCGCGCCGGGCCCACTCGATCGCCGCCCAGGGCGGGATCAACGCGGCCAAGAACTACAAGGAGGACGGCGACTCCACCTACCGCCTCTTCTACGACACGGTGAAGGGCGGCGACTACCGCTCGCGGGAGTCGAACGTCTACCGCCTCGCCGAGGTCAGCGCCAACATCATCGACCAGTGCGTCGCCCAGGGTGTCCCGTTCGCCCGTGAGTACGGCGGGCTGCTCGACAACCGGTCCTTCGGTGGCGTCCAGGTCTCGCGCACCTTCTACGCCCGCGGCCAGACCGGCCAGCAGCTGCTGATCGGCGCCTACCAGGCGCTCGAGCGCCAGGTCGCCGCCGGCACCGTGACGACGTACACCCGTCACGAGATGCTCGAGCTCGTCATGGTCGACGGCAAGGCGCGCGGGATCATCGCCCGCGACATGGTCACCGGCGCCATCGAGACGCACCTGGCCGACGTCGTCGTCCTCGCCTCCGGCGGCTACGGCAACGTCTTCTACCTGTCCACCAACGCGATGGGCTGCAACGTCACCGCCACGTGGCGCGCGCACCGCAAGGGCGCCTACATGGCCAACCCCTGCTACACGCAGATCCACCCGACGTGCATCCCCGTCTCCGGCGACCACCAGTCCAAGCTGACCCTGATGTCCGAGGGCCTGCGCAACGACGGTCGGATCTGGGTGCCGAAGAAGAAGGAGGACTGCGACAAGGACCCGCGCGACATCCCCGAGGAGGACCGCGACTACTACCTGGAGCGGATCTACCCCTCCTTCGGCAACCTGGTCCCCCGGGACATCGCCTCGCGTCAGGCCAAGAACATGTGCGACGAGGGCCGCGGCGTCGGCCCGATGGTCGGCGACTTCCGTCGTGGCGTCTACCTCGACTTCGCCGACGCCATCAAGCGCCTCGGCAAGGACGGCATCGAGGAGAAGTACGACAACCTCCTCGACATGTACGAGCGGATCACCGGCGAGAACCCCTACGAGGTGCCGATGCGCATCTACCCCGCCGTGCACTACGTGATGGGCGGCCTGTGGGTCGACTACAACCTCGAGTCCAACCTCGAGGGCCTCTTCGTGGCCGGCGAGGCGAACTTCTCCGACCACGGCGCCAACCGTCTCGGCGCCTCGGCGCTGATGCAGGGTCTGGCCGACGGCTACTTCGTCCTGCCGAACACCATCCGCGAGTACCTCGCCGACGGCCCGTTCGAGAAGATCTCCGAGGACCACCCGGCGGTCGTCGAGGCCCGTACGTCGGTCGAGGCCCGCATCGACAAGCTGATGTCGATCAACGGCAACCGGTCGGCCGACAGCTACCACAAGGAGCTCGGGCTCATCATGTGGGAGTACTGCGGCATGGAGCGCTCCGAGGACGGTCTGCGCAAGGCGATCGACATGATCCGCGAGCTCAAGGCCGACTTCTGGACCAACCTGAAGGTCCTGGGCACCGCCGACAGCCTCAACCAGTCCCTGGAGAAGGCAGGTCGGGTGGCCGACTTCATCGAGCTCGGTGAGCTGATGTGCATCGACGCCCTGAACCGACGCGAGTCCTGCGGTGGTCACTTCCGGGCGGAGTCGCAGACCGACGAGGGCGAGGCCCTTCGTCACGACGACGAGTTCGCCTACGTGGCGGCCTGGGAGTTCGGCGGCGAGGGCGGCCAGCCGGTGCTGCACAAGGAAGACCTGATCTACACGGCCATCGAGATGAAGCAGCGGAGCTACAAGTAACCATGAACCTCACTCTCAACATCTGGCGCCAGGCCAACGCGACCGCTCAGGGCGCGATGCACACCTACCAGCTGGGCGACGTCTCGGAGGACATGAGCTTCCTCGAGATGCTCGACGTCCTCAACGAGCAGCTCCTCGCTGCCGACGAGGACCCGATCGCCTTCGACCACGACTGCCGCGAGGGCATCTGCGGCTCGTGCGACCTGATGATCAACGGCCAGGCGCACGGCCCCGAGGTCACCACGACCTGCCAGCTGCACATGCGCTCGTTCAAGGACGGCGACAACATCACGATCGAGCCGTGGCGCGCCGACGCGTTCCCGGTGATCAAGGACCTGATGGTCGACCGGTCGGCCTTCGACCGGATCATCGCCTCCGGCGGGTTCATCTCCGCCAACACCGGCTCCGCCCCGGAGGCCAACGCAGCGCCGATCCAGCGCGACAAGGCCCTGCGCGCCTTCAACATGGCCACCTGCATCGGCTGCGGCGCCTGCGTGGCCGCGTGCCCCAACGGATCGGCCTCGCTCTTCATGGGCGCCAAGATCACCCAGCTGGGCCTGCTCCCCCAGGGTCAGCCCGAGCGCGACTCCCGGGTCATCGGCATGGTCGGCCAGCACGACGCCGAGGGCTTCGGCGGGTGCACCAACATCGGTGAGTGTGCCGGTGCGTGCCCCAAGGAGATCCCGCTCGACGTGATCAGCCAGCTCAACAAGGACCTGCGGACGGCGATCAAGAACGGTCACTGACCCCAGACGCACTGCCGGTCCCGGCAGCGGCCCCGAGCCGCACAGCAAGTCGATCGAAGGCCTCCCGGAGCTCCGGGGGGCCTTCGACCGTCATCGGGTGAGGGTGGTCGCTGATCCGCAGCACGGTGGCGTCCAGGTTGCGGGTCGTGAGCCGCAAGCGCGTCGTCGTGGCGTCCACGCGCTCGCACAGCGCCACGTGCCGCGGGAAGTGTGGCTCGACCTCGGCGAGGGGCGCATGCACCAGCACGGCGACGTCGTACTCGGACCACGAGAGCGCGCGCGAGCGCTCGACGGCGGCCGCCACGTCGAGTCCGGCCGGCAGCCGGAACTCCTCGCCGAGCACGTCGACGTGCTCGATCCGGTCGAGGCGGAAGGTACGGCGCGCCCTGCGCAGGTGGCACCAGCCGTGGACGTAGGTGTGGCCGCGCAGCACCACCACGCCGTACGGGTTGACCTCGCGGTTCCTCGCCTCGCCGCGGTCGGGGCGATGCCGGATCCGCACCACACGCCGCCGTACGACGCCGGCGGTGAGCGCGGTCAGGATGGCGGGGTCCGGGGCCCCGGACGCGAAGGGGCCGCGGCGTGGGGGCGTCACGGCGCTGAGCACACCCGTCACGCGCTCCGACACCTCGCGGGGCAGGGCCCGCACGAGCTTGGACAGGGCCGCCTCACCGGCACTGCCGCGATGGCCCTCCGGGCCGTTGACCACCGCCAGCGCCAGGGTGATGCTCACCGCCTCGTCGGTGGTCAGCATCAGGGGCGCCATCCGGTAGCCCGGCTCGAGCCGGTACCCGCCGCCACGCCCGCGATCGGCCACCACGGGGATGCCGAGGTCCTGCAGGACGCTCACGTAGCGTCGGACGGTCCGCTCGCTGACGCCGAGGTCGTCGGCCAGGCGCGGCGCCGTGAGACCGGGACGCTCCTGGACCCGCTCGAGCAGCGCCAGCACCCGCCCCGCCGGGCTGCCGGTCACCCGGGAAATCCGGTCGGGAACTGTCCGGTCACCCGCCTAGCCTAGGCGTCATGAGCGACTCCGCACAGACCTCGAGGACCACCGCCCTGATCGTCGTCGACGTCCAGCACGGCAACACCGCCGAGGCCTGGGACCGCGAGGGCGTCATCACCCGGGTCGCCGACCTGATCGGCCGCGCCAAGGCGTCGGGCGCCCCCGTGATCTGGATCCAGCACGAGTCCGGGCCCTTCGTGCCGGGCTCCGACCCGTGGCAGATCGTGGAGGCCGTGCGACCGGACCCCGAGGAGACGGTGATCGGCAAGCAGCACCTCGACGCGTTCGCCGGCACGACGCTGCGCGCCGAGCTCGACCGTCTCGGCGTGCGCTCGCTGGTGATCTGCGGCGCCGCCACCGACGCCTGCATCCGCACGACGACGATGCGCGCTCTGGTCGAGGGCTTCGACACGACGCTGGTCTCCGACGGGCACACCACCGACGAGGGTCCGTGGGAGCTGCCGCTGCCCACCGGGGAGACGGTGCCGGTGGGTGCCCGCGAGATGGTCGCCTACACCAACTTCTTCATCGAGGACACGACGTACCCGGGCGTGAGGACCGCCGTGCTGCCGGCGGCCGAGATCACCTTCTCCTGAGGTACCACCTCCAGCGCCGGCGCTCCTTTCGGGGGCCCACCGTCAGGGAGAGACCCAACGGCGCCTGCTCGACCCCGGTGAGGAGTGACTGCTCCACGACCCCCCGCTCGAGCAGCCTCGCCAGGGCGCGCGTTCGCATGTCGACCAGCTGGCGGTACTCGTGGGAGGAGAGCCGCTCGACGAGCTCACGGACCTGCAGGTCATCGAGGTGCCCGGCCACCCGGAAGTCCACGTCGCCGGTGGAGCGCCGGGCTCGGGACCCGACGGACTCCAGGAGCAGCACTCCGACGGCCGTGGTCGTGGTGGCCCACACCACCAGCGAGGACGGTGCGACCACGTCGACCTCCCAGCGACCGGTGAGCGACTCGAGCGCCGCCCAGCCGAGGAGGACTGTCGCGGCCAGGATCTCGGGGCGGTCCCGCATCACGTAGAGGTCGATGTCGCGAACGTCGAGATTGATCTTCCGGACGGTGTTGGACCAGGCCCTCACCTTCGGGACCGTGGACACGTGCGCCTCCTCGTCACTCAGCGCTGCCGGTAGGCCCTCCACCCGAGGCGACCGAGCGCGCCGGCGATGGCGAAGTTGACCACGATCAGCACGGTGTGGGCGATCCAGTAGCCGGCCGCGCGGTCCTCACCGCGCTCGTAGGCGCTGTAGAGGTTCTTGGCGAAGGTGCTGAACGTGACGACGTTCCACAGGGCGACGCCGAGCAGCAGGACGGCGTGCTTGCGCTCGAGCTTCATGAGGGGTCCTTCTTCTTCAGGGCTGCGACGAGGGCCAGGGCTGCGGCGCTGCCGGCGGCGAACGGTGCCACCCAGGTCCGCCTGACGGAGGGGGTGTCGACGAGGGCCACCGCCTCCTCCGGTCGTCCCGCCAGCGTGGCGAGCGCCGGGGTGGCGGGGCCTTGCACCGGGGCGGGCGGCTCCTTCTCGGCCTCGCGCTGCTCGCGCGCCTCGAGCGTCGTGTAGGCCCAGGTGGCGGCGTAGAGGATCAACCGCGAGAAGTAGTTGATCCACACGACGAGGATGAGCGCGATCCCGAACGCCTGGAAGGCCGGCTGGTCCTTGGTGGAGGCGAGCAGCAGGGTGGAGATCTGCTTGAGGACCTCGAACCCGACGGCTCCCAGGAGCGCGCCCTGCCACAGGGAACGGCGTGGCGGCTCCGGCTCGGCGAGCAGCCGGAAGACCGAGTAGAAGAGCACGGAGTTGGCCGCCAGTCCGAGCACGAGCGCGATGACCTTGACCAGCCAGCTGAAGTCCTCGTCGAGCCCGAGGTAGTCGAGGATGTCGGTCGAGAAGCCGCTCACGAACCCGGCGACGGCCACGGAGAGCACCAGGATCAGCCCGATCACGGCGAGCGTGACCAGGTCGCGCAGCTTGCCCAGGACGAACGACGGCCGCTCGGTGACCGGAGTCTCGAAGACGGTCATCAGGGCGTCACGCAGGGCCGACACCCACGCCAGGCCCGAGTAGAGGACACCCAGGACACCGAGCACCGCGGCCCAGCCGGAGAAGCTGCGGATGGAGCTGAGGGATATCTCCCCCTCCTCGTTGCCCACGATGTTCGGCAGCACCGAGTCGATGGCGGTGATCAGGTTGTCGCGCGCCTCGGGATAGATGTTCGACACGATGCCGACCACGAAGAAGGCCAGGGCGAGGATCGGGAAGAAGCTCAGGAACGCGAAGTACGTCACGGCCCCGGCCTGCTGCCCGGCCTTCACCGTCCCGTAGTGCTCCTGCATGCGCAGGACGTGGTCGAGCCACGCATGGCGCTCCCGCAGCGCTGCGAGTCGTTCCTTCACCGAGATTCCCCCTGGTCAGACATTCGTCAGCGGCTGCCCAACGCGAAGTCACGCGTCGGGCGCCAGCCATGGTCCTGGTCGTGCACGTAGAGGTGGAAGCCGTCGACGGGGAGCTCGCACTCGAAGTCGGCGAGCTCGTCGAAGGCCTGGTCGAGAGCGCCGTCGTCGAGGTGGTGGGCGATGGTCACGTGGGGGTGGTAGGGAAAGGCCAGGTCGACGTCGAGCGGGCCGCGTCGTACGGCGTCGGCGAGCAGCTCGCACTGGCTGATGCCCTCGACGAGCGTCACGAAGACCACCGGGGAGACGGGGCGGAACGTGCCGGTGCCGCGCAGGTGGACCGCGAAGGCCTCCACCTCGCCGGCCACCTCGGCCAGGTGCGACTCGATCTCGGCGAGCTCACCGTCGATCTCGGTGGGCGGCACGAGAGTGATGTGGGTCGGGATCATCGTCGCCGTGGCGTCGCCGACAGCAGCCCGGTAGTCCTGCAGCTCGGTGGCCCAGGGCTCCGGGATCGCGACGGCTACCCCGATCGTCGGCATGCGTCCCAACCTAGCGGGACGGAGCGACGAAGCCGACCCGTTGGTAGACGTCGCGCAGCGTGGCCTCGGCGACCGACCGGGCCTGCTCGGCGCCCTGGGCGAGCACCTGGCTCAGGTGGGCCTGGTCGTCGAGCAGCTCGAGGGTCTTCTCCCGGAACGGCGTCACGAAGCTCACCACCGCGTCCGCCAGGTCGCCCTTGAGGTCGCCGTACCCCTTGCCGGCGTACTCGTCGGCCAGCGTCTGGACACCGGTGCCGGTGAGCGCGGAGAAGATCGTCAGCAGGTTGGAGACGCCGGGCTTGGCCTCGGGGTCGAACCGGATCTCGGCGTCGGAGTCGGTCACCGCCGAGCGGATCTTCTTGGCGCTGACCCTGGGCTCGTCGAGCATCTCGATGATGCCGCCGGGCGAGGAGGCCGACTTGGACATCTTCGCCGACGGGTCCTGCAGGTCGGCGATCTTGGCCGTGGCCTTGAGGATGTAGGGCTCAGGCAGGCGGAACGTCTTCTTGTAGCGGTGGTTGAACCGCTGGGCGACGTCGCGCGTCAGCTCCAGGTGCTGACGCTGGTCCTCGCCGACCGGCACGTAGTGGGGCCGGTAGAGCAGGATGTCGGCGGCCTGGAGGATCGGGTAGGTGAACAGGCCGACCGAGGCGGCGCCCTCCCCGGCCTTGGCGGACTTGTCCTTGAACTGCGTCATCCGGCGCGCCTCGCCGAAGCCCGTGAGGCACTGCAGGACCCAGGAGAGCTGGGCGTGCTCGGGCACCTGGCTCTGGATGAAGATCGCCGAGCGCGCCGGGTCGACGCCCATCGCGAGCAGCTGGGCGGCGGCGCGCAGGGTGCGCTCGCGCAGCACCTTGGGATCCTGCTCGACGGTGATGGCGTGCAGGTCGGCGATGAAGAAGAACGGCTGGTGGTCGCGCTGCAGGTCGACCCACTGACGTAGGGCGCCGAGGTAGTTGCCGAAGTGGAAGGAGTCGGCGGTCGGCTGGATGCCCGAGAGCACCCGGGGTCGGGCGCCGCCACCGGCGACGGTCGGGACGCTGACCTCGGGCTCGGTGGTCGCAGACATGGCTGCATTCTTCCCGATGGCCTGCGAGGATCGGGACGTGCCCACCCATCTGAGCTTCGACGAGCACCTGGCGGGCCTGCACGAGGCGACCCTGATGATGTCGCGCTACTGCACCGCCGCCGGCCTCGACGTCGACGTCCCTCCGTGTCCGGAGTGGACCGTACGGCGCCTCATCGGCCACCAGGGCATGATCCACCGCTGGGCGCGGGCCGCGCTGCGCAACGAGACCCTCGACGAGGCCGCCACCGAGAAGGCCGGCCGGAGCAGCTCCGACCCGGTCGAGTGGTTGCGCGACGGGGCCGTCTCCCTCGTCACGACCCTCGTGGAGACTCCCGAGGACGCCGAGGGGCTGGTCTTCCTGCACGACGCTCCCCCTGCCCGACTCTTCTGGGCACGGCGCCAGCACCACGAGACCACCATCCACGGCGTCGACGCCCTGGCCGCCTCCCTGGGACGCCTCCCCCGCGCCGAGGAGACGTGGATCGGCACCACCGCGGCGCTCGACGGGATCGACGAGCTGCTGATGGGGTTCGTCCCGCGCTCGAGGTCGAAGCTGCGGCTGGTCCCCGACGAGGAGCCGGTCACGATCGCCGTCCGCACCCCCGATGCATCGCAGTCGTGGACCGTGCACGTCACCGAGGAAGCCCCCGACGTGGTCCGCCACGACGGCCCGGCCGAGGGGGACCTGGTCATCGAGGCGCCCGCGGTGACGCTCTACCTCGCCCTGTGGCACCGCTGCGACGAGGTCGAGTCGGACGCGTGGCCGTGGTGGAGTCGTTCCGCGATCCGCTGAGGATCGATCCTCGACCCCGATCTCACCGGGCGGGGGAGCTCGGGCGGCTCAGGCCGCTCAGGGCGACCAGGGAGGTGCCGGTGCTGTCGACACCACGCCTACCAGCCGGCCGGGAACCGCGACGAGCCCGCGATCACGGCGAGGCCGACGACGATCGCGATCCCCGCCGCCAGCGCCAGCTCGCGGCCCACGTGCCGCCACGCCGGCGCGGTCATCAGCGCTCCACCCGTCACCGCCGCCACCGCCGGCAGCACGAGGATGACGCCGAGCCGCTGAGCCAGACCGATGGCGACACCCAGCACGACCCCGAGCACGACAGCACGCCGTACGTCGGAGGGGCGACCCGCCCGCACGAGCCCGACCACCGTCACCGCACCGGGCGTGTCCAGCTGGTCGGGGGCCAGGACCCGCAGCAGCAGCGTCGCCGTCGCCGGGTCGGTGACGACCACGACGTCCCGGAACCGGTCGCTCAGCGCGTGCTCGCGCACCAGGGCGTCGACGCGATCGCCGCGATCCACGACCGGATGCCGTTGCGCCGCGAGCAGCGTCTCCACCCGGGGCTCGACCCCGAGCGAGCGGACAACCCGAGCCGCATCGGCCGTGGGCGCAGTGAGCACCACGGGTTGCCGCCCCATCGCTGCGCCGAGCCGCCGCAGCTCGGGCTCGGTCGCCGCCGTGCTCACCACGTGGATGCGTTGGTAGTCGGGCACGACGGCGACGATAGCCGCGGGGGCACACGGCTGGACCACCGAATCCGTTTGCCGCGCACCGACAGGCATTGGCAGGGTGCGCCCATGACGATCGCCCCACCACCCGTGCCGACCCTCACCGACGGCGACGTCGTGCTCCGCGCCCTCGGCGAGCAGGACGTCGAGGGCTGCTACGAGCAGTGCATCGACCCGCTCTCGGTGCGGTGGACGACGGTCCCGACGCCGTTCACGCACCAGGACGCCCGCGAGTTCTGCCTCGAGATCGCGCCGGGCGCGTGGGCCGACGGGTCGCAGTGGATCTTCGCCGTCGATTCCGAAGGCCGCTACGCCGGGAACATCGCCCTGCGCGACGAGGGCCTCGGGCGCGCCGAGATCGCCTACGGCTCCCACCCCGCGGTCCGCGGCACCGGTGCGATGGAGAAGGCCCTGCGGATGCTGATCGACTGGGGATTCGCCGCGATGGGGGTGCGCACGGTCATCTGGCGCGCCAACGTCGGCAACTGGGCGTCCCGCAAGCTCGCGTGGCGCCTCGGCTTCACCCTCGACGGCATCCTGCGCCAGTCGCAGAACCACCGTGGCGACCTCGTCGACGCCTGGGTCGGCACCCTCCTGGTCACGGACCAGCGTGAGCCGAAGGGTCGCTGGCTCAGCGCTCCCCCGGTGGACGGCGAGACCGTGCGGCTGCGACCACTCACCGACGCGGACGTCCCGCGCATCGTCGAGGCCTGCTCCGACGAGCGCACCCAGCACTGGCTCGGGCAGATGCCCACGCCGTACGGCGCCGACGACGCCCGCGCGTGGATGCACCTCAACACCGAGGGCCAGGCCCGGGGCGCCAAGGTCACGTGGGCGGTCACCCGCCCCGCGCGCGACCACGACGACCTGCTGCTCGGCGCGATCAACATCTTCGACATCTCCGACATCGACTGCGAGATCGGCTACTGGGCCCACCCCGATGCGCGCGGCCGGGGCCTGACGACGGCCGCGATGCGGCTTGCGACGGCCTACGCCTTCGAGCACCTGGGCGTCCGGCGCGTGCGTGCCTTCGCCGCGCTCGAGAATGCCGCCTCACGCCACGTCATCGAGTCCGTCGGCCTCACCCAGACCGGCATCGAGCGTCTCGGCACGACCCTGCGCACCGGTCCGGCGGACCTGGCGCTCTACGACGTGCTGGTGGAGGAGTGGACCGCCAGGTCGTCGGCGTCCGAGGTGCGCTGAAGCGCGGCCGACCACAGCAGGATGCCGATCCCGAGCACCGACAGCGCTGCACCCACCAGTGGCGGCGCCCGGTAGCCGTACCCCACCGCGATGACGAGTCCGCCCAACCAGGCGCCGAGCGCGTTGGCGACGTTGAGGGCGGCGTGGTTCATGGCCGCACCCAGGGTGACGGCGTCGCCGGCCACGTCCATCAGCCGCAGCTGCAGGTTAACCACCATGACCGACCCGATCGCCGTGACGAGGAACACGAAGGGCAGCAACCACCAGCCGTACGGCGCCACGGCCCAGAAGCCGACCAGCACGACCGCCGTCGCGACACCGGCCCACACCAGGGAGCCCATCACCGACCAGGCCGCCAGCTCGCCGGCGACCCAGGTGCCGGCCACCATCCCGAGGCCGAAGGCCAGCAGGAAGACCGGGACGGTCCCCTCGCCCAGCAGGGCGACGTCGGTGACGATCGGGGCGATGTAGGAGTAGACGGCGAAGAGTCCGCCGAACCCGACGGCCCCGGCGGCCATCGTCAGCCAGACCTGCCGGTTGCGGAAGAAGGTGCCCGCCTCCTTGCGCCCGGTGGCCTCGCGGTCCCCCGGCACCGACGGCACGAAGGCGAGCACCATCGCGA
>NZZG01000094.1 GCA_002698575.1 Pimelobacter sp.
CGGTTGGCGTCGATGAACGCGGCTACTTCTTGTGCTGGCGGTCGAGCTCCGCCCCGAAGAAACTGGCTGCCCTCTTCAAAATTTCGTTGGCTCGCTTCAGCTCACGGTTTTCCTGCTCGAGTGCCTTCAGCTTCTCCGCATCAGCGGTGCTGAGCCCCGGCTGGTGGCCCTCGTCGATGTCGGCCTGGCGGACCCAGGACCGCACCGACTCGGTGCCATAGCCCAGCTGCTGGGCAACCCGCTGAACCGTCCCGTGCTCGGTGCCCAGCTCGACGCGCAGGGTCCTGACCATCCGCACCGCAGCGGCCTTCTCTTCAGGGCTGTAGCGACGCGTAGTCGGCTTCCCAGCGGTGGTGTCCTTCGGCATGAGTCCATCCGCGTTTCCAAACGATGAAGACTCCAACCAACCCAGGGCGGATCAGGTGTTCACGAGCCGGAGCTCGTGCCGAACCCTGACGAGGCCGCGCTCAACCTTGAGCATGTTCTGGCCCAGAACGCCGAACCTTCGGATTGGACTGGCATTACGACGGCCGACGATGTTGCAACCTGGGCCTACCGCGTCGGCAACATGGTCCTGCTGACGAAGACCGAGAACGACGACATCGGCAACGGTGCATTCGAGACGAAGAAGTCTGTGCTCAAGGCAAGCCAACTCGCCCTGACATCAGAAGTTGGACGGAGGGGCGACTGGGGTCCGAAGCAGATCGATGAGCGGCAGCGAAAGCTCGCGAAGCTTGCGGTCAAGACCTGGAGTCGTTGAGCGCGGAAACGAGGACGAATCCACTGTCGCGGCCGGCGCGTTCGCGGCTATGTGCGGCCCCCGGGTGATGAACACCGTCGACCCTCGTGGGGTGCACTGGGTACGCACAAGGATGAGAAACGGCGCCCGACACTGGAAGACGTTGGAAGACGTTTTCGCAGGTCAGGCGCCGTTTCGAGCATCTAGCCGCAGGTCACAGAGACCCCCGACTTAAATGTCGTAGTAGTGACTGACTGACCCATGCTGACCTGCGCAAACTCTAGGAGATCTTGGCTATTTGTACCACGCTTGTAATGGAGGGCGGTTTCTTCTCGGGCGGCGCCGGGTCGGCGTCGTCATCGATGGTTGTACCCCGAGGCGCGAATCTAGCTCGAACAGGGTGTCCGCCATCAGAAGGCGGCACCTACGTAGCGTTCGATCAGTTCTCGCTCGGTGGTGGGGTCGTCCACGGGCCAAGTGATCATGCTGAGTACGACTCGAGTGAGCCATTCGGCGCCGAGATCGTGTTCTTCGCCGAGGTCCATCAGAGACGCAGCGAGACGGTTCAGCATTTCGGAGTGGGTGAAGTAGGTGTCGTCGAAAGCCGGGGGTGACTTGACGAACTCAGCCAGGGTGCGGTCGCTGCGAATCGCTTGGACTCCGGCAAGGATCGACTCGATGACCAGTTGTTTGCCCTGCATCCCGCGAGTCTGCGTTCGCACCTGTTCGACCACGGTAGTTGCGGCTAGGCCTACCAGTGTGTCCACAAGGCTGCGCTTGTTGCCAACGAACCGGTAGACGGGGCCTGACCCCGGTTCTTGGACACGCTGAATCCAGCATCTGCTGGGGAAGCGAGATGATCCAGGAACCATGGCCAGGAAGAACTACTCCGAGGAGTTCCGTCGTCAGGCCGTCGACTTGTACGAGTCCACCCCGGGCGCGACGCTGAAGGGCATCGCTGCTGACCTGGGGGTCGTGCGGGGCACCTTGAGGCACTGGGTGGACCAGTACGGCGCCGGCAAGAAGACCGCCCCTGACGGCACCACGACCATCCGCCCGACAAGCCCGAGGAGCGGTCCGCCGCCAGCCGGCTCGGAGACGGCCGAGCAGGAGCTGGTCAGGCTCCGGGCGCGGGTGCGGGAGCTTGAGGTGGAGACCACCAAGCTCACCACTGAGCGGGAGATCCTCCAGCGGGCGGCCAAGTATTTCGCCGGGGAGACGCGCTGGTGAGTCGCTTCCAGTTCGTCGCCGACAACTCCGCCACCTTCGAGGTGAAGCGACTGTGTGAGCTCGTCGAGGTTGAGCGTTCGTCCTACTACGCCTGGGTCCAGGCTGCCCCGGCCCGTGAGGCCAGAGCGGCCGCGGACGCCGAGCTGGTGATGAGGATCAGGGCCGTCCACACCGAGGACAAGACCTGCGGCGCGCCGAGGATCACCGCCGACCTCAACGACGGCGCCCAGGCCGGTGAGCGGGTCAACCACAAGCGGGTCGCGCGAGTGATGCGTGAGCACGGCATCCGCGGCTATCAGAAGAAGCGGCGGGTCCGGACCACGATCCCCGAGCCGTCGGGTCAGAAGGTCCCGGACCTGCTCAAGCGGGACTTCACCGCCGAAGCCGCCAACCAACGCTATGTCGGCGATATCACCTACCTGCCGTTGGCCGACGGGTCGAACCTGTACCTGGCCACCGTCATCGACTGCTACAGCCGGCGGCTCGTGGGCTGGGCGCTCGCTGACCACATGCGCACCAGTCTCGTCGAAGATGCCCTCACGGCGGCCGCCGCGACCCGGGGAAGCCTCAAGGGCGCGGTATTCCACAGCGACCACGGGTCGGTCTACTGCTCGAAGGACTACGCCAAGCTCTGTGGCCAGCTCGGCGTCACCCAGTCCATGGGCGCCGTCGGGTCAAGCGCCGACAACGCCCTGGCCGAGTCGTTCAACGCCACCATCAAGAGAGAGGTCCTCCAAGACGCCGCCTGCTGGCCCGACGAGCTCACCTGCCGCCGGCAGGTCTTCCGGTGGCTGGTCCGCTACAACAACCGCCGTCGCCACTCCTGGTGCGGCTACCTGTCCCCGTCCACCTACGAGGCCCGCCGGGCCGCTACGCTGCCAACCGCCGCGTAATCAACCACCGTGTCCAAGATCCGGGGGTAGGGCCCTACCTCGAGACCGTGGACTTGTGCCTCGATGTACAGACGGGCGACGTCTCCGTCATGGCGCTTCGCCACACATTCGAATGTGATGGTCACTGGTCGTCTCGCCCCTCCGTCGACCCGATGAACTCGACAGCCGCGAGGAGTGCCCGAGCGTAGGCCTCGGCGTGGGCAGTGGACGTGCTGTCCGAGCTACGGCAGTAGTGCCAGATGGTCATCTCGCTGGTGACGTAGATGCCCTCGGTGTCGTCGTCATCCGTGGAGACGAGCATCTGGACCTCCACACAGAACAGTGCCGGCTCAAACGAGACAGCGATCTCTCGCCGGTGGAGCATGGCCCCGCCATCGGCAAACGAGTCGTCTTCGTGGAGGTTGTCGCACCACGCGGGACAGGGCGGGTCGACCACGGTCCGCCACCAGGGCGCCGGGCGAGTCGCGGTGCTCACGCTTCCACGGCCTGACGCTCGCGTCGCAGGATCTCAGCGGCCCGCACCAGCTCGAGCCCGAGGTCGTGCGCCTGGCCCTCGCTCAGCACCTCACCGGCGATGACGACGCCGGAACGGGCGCCGGGCTGGTCGGTCTGCCACAGCGCGGCGCCGACCGGGCCGGGCATCTCGGTCGACACCTCGCGTCGGTGGAAGCCCGCACCGGGCGGCATGTCGCTGTGGTCGGTCGTGCACCAGGACGGGCACGGGATGGCGGTGGCTGGTGGGTGGATCTGGGATGCTGTGGTCATGGCGTTGGGTGCCTCCTGAGCACTCGGCGTCGATGGCCTCGCTCAGGTGTCGCATCACTTGGGCGAGGCCGTTTCTATGCCTCAAGCCCATCCGTCCATTCCGCACATATCCTGCACGGACATGGAAAGAGGCCCTCGAAAGGGCCTCTGACCTGCGGTGATGCTGGTGGGCGATACTGGGTTTGAACCAGTGACCTCTTCCGTGTCAGGGAAGCGCGCTACCGCTGCGCCAATCGCCCGTTGCTGCGAGATGCAGCGGGTATGAAGTTGTGGGTGGTGGAGGTGGGTACGGGATTTGAACCCGTGTACACGGATTTGCAGTCCGTTGCCTCGCCTCTCGGCCAACCCACCGTGCTCTGGATGGAGGTCGGGCCGTGACACTGACCTCTCCGAGCGGACAACGAGACTCGAACTCGCGACCTCAACCTTGGCAAGGTTGCGCTCTACCAACTGAGCTATGTCCGCCTGCTCATCCGGAGGGTTTCACCCCTCCGTGACGTGCGAGTGAACAGTAGCCGATGCCGTGGGTCGTGCCAAAACGGGGTCCGGGAGGCGCGTCGCAGCGGGGTGCTCGCCCCCGGAAACTAGGGTGACGGCCATGCACGCGTGGATCGACGGGGAGCTGTTGGCCGAACCCGAGGCCGGGGTCATCAGCGTCACCGACCACGGCTTCACCGTGGGTGACGGCGTCTTCGAGGCGGTCAAGGTCGTCGAGGGCCGGCCCTTCGCGCTCGACCTGCACCTGCAGCGTCTCGTGCGATCCGCCACCGGCCTGGGCCTCGACGCACCCGACCTGGACGTCGTACGGCGTGGGGTCGCGGCCGTTCTCGCCGAGCAGCACCTGCCGCTCGGTCGCCTGCGGATCACGCTGACGGCCGGGCCCGCTCCCCTCGGGTCAGGCCGGGGCAGTCACGCCCCGACGCTGGTCGTCGTGGCCGTACCGATGGGACCCTCGCCCGCCACGACGTCGGTCGTGACCGTGCCGTGGCCGCGCAACGAGCACAGCGCGATCGCCGGCCTCAAGACGACGTCGTACGCCGAGAACGTCGTGGCGCTCGCGCACGCCCACCAGCACGACGCCACCGAGGCCATCTTCGCCAACACCGCCGGGCACCTGTGCGAGGGCACCGGATCCAACGTCTTCTACGTCGTCGACGGCGAGCTCCGCACGCCCACCCTGGCCAGCGGCTGCCTCGCCGGAGTCACCCGCGGCCTCGTGCTCGAGTGGTGTGGGGCGCGCGAGTTGGACGAGCCGATCGCGGTCGCGCAGGAGGCCGACGAGGTGTTCCTCGTCTCCACCACCCGCGACGTGCAGCCCGTCACGCGGTGGGGCGCTCGCGAGCTGCGGGTCGGGAGCATCACCCGGGCTGCTGCGGACACGTGGCGCACCCGGGAGCCGGAGCACCTGGTCCCGGTGTAGCCGTCCGGCCTCAGGCGCGCAGCGACTCGACCATCGAGTCCAGGTCGACCAGCGGAGCCTCGTGCCCGATCGGCACCAGTGCCCAGGTCCCGATGAGGAAGCCGAGGAGGTCCTCGGTGCGGGCCGCGGCCCGCAGACGTCCCTCAGGCGAGTCGAAGGTCATCCGCACGACGGCTCGTCCCTCCTCGTCGATGCCGGGGGCCAGCCGGATGTCTCCGTCGCCGGCGGGTCGGGTCAGGCCCTGGTGCAGCAGGCACCGGGCCATCACCCACGGGACCTCTCCGGCCGGCACGTGGAAGGTCACGCCCACGGCGTACGGGTCGTCCTCGCGGTAGTCGAACGTCGCCATGAAGGCCATCGGTCGTCCTCGCTCGTCATCGCAGTGCAGCGCGATGTCCTGGGTGAGGGAGGGAGCAACCGGGTGAGCCATGACCGTCCTTTGCCGAGAGGGGAGCGGGGCCAGGGTGGGCCCCTCTACCTAGACGCCGTGGCGTCCGATTCGGTTGCCTGTCCAACGGAGAAAGTTGTCAGGGGTCACGGATGTGAGCTCCGCCGATGTCATGCGTTAGAGTCTGCGACCGCAGTTGAAGTACCCCCGAGAGGGGCGATTGGCGCAGTGGTAGCGCGCTTCGTTCACACCGAAGAGGTCACTGGTTCGAACCCAGTATCGCCCACCAGCATCCACCCAGGACCGAGCTGTCGACTCCACGACGCCGGTCGGGACCGGCCTCGGGTCGGAAGCCTCTTCCGCAGGAGCCCCTCGCGGTGGTATGCCACTCGCATGCATCGCTTCCTGCCCGGGGCCATCGCCCTCGTTCTCGTCGTGCCGGCCGTCGCGGCCGCCACCTCCACGTCGGCCACGGCCGACCCCTCGGCCGGTCACCACGACCTCGGTCAGGTCTCGCGTGCGGTCTCCGCCCAGGGCCCGCGCCTCGTCCGGCCGGCCAAGATCGGCAAGGCCAAGGTCGGGATGACCGTCGAGGAGGCCATGGCCACCGGCCAGTTCAGACGGGACGTGCCCAACCCGCCGTGCGACCCGATCGAGCTGCAGCCCACCAAGCGCTACAGGACGCAGTACGTCGTGTTCGTCGCCGACGGCCAGATCGTCGAGATGAACGCGACGGGCGGTGACATGGCCACCCCGACCGGCAGCCGGATCTACTCGACGTACAAGCGGATCAAGCGTGACTACGGCTCGGCACTCTCCCGGCCGCGCGAGGTCGGCTTCGGCCAGTGGGGCGTCTTCCTGCACCGGGGCAAGAAGGGCGCGAACCGCAGGTGGCTGGGGTTCCTCTTCGGGGAGGCGTCCGTCGAGGACGGCAGGCTGGGTGCCAACGACGTCGTCACGATGATGGGCGTGACGAAGGGCAAGCGTCCGCCGCTGATCCTCGACGGGTGCTGAGCGGCCGCCGAGCGGTCGTCAGGCCCATCGGGCGAGGCGGGGAAACCGGGGGGCGGTCGGCGTCGGGCGGTCGATACCATCGCGACGTCCGGCACCCGCCGTACGACGTCGCTGCCGGTACGCCGCAGCAGCCAACCTCCTGAGGAGTCCTCGTGCCCGAGATCAAGGTCGTCCGAGTCCACGCCGACGTGCGTCAGGACCAGACGGTCACGACGGGCACCAAGGCGTGGGAGCTGTTCGCCGAGGACACCGACGTGATCGCCGCCCGCGTGGACGACACCCTCAAGGACCTGTCCTACGAGCTGGCCGACGGCGACGTCGTCGAGTCGGTCGAGATCCACAGCCCCGACGGGCACGACATCCTGCGCCACTCCACCGCGCACGTGATGGCCCAGGCCGTGCAGGACCTCTTCCCCGACGCCAAGCTCGGCATCGGCCCGCCGATCGAGAACGGCTTCTACTACGACTTCGACGTCGCGACCCCGTTCGTGCCGGAGGACCTCGACAAGATCGAGACCCGGATGCGCAAGATCATCAAGGAGGGTCAGCGCTTCTCCCGCCGCGTCACCACCGACGCCGACGCGCTGGCCGAGCTCGCCGACGAGCCCTACAAGATCGAGCTGATCGGGCTCAAGGGCGGTGCCGGGGCCGAGGACCCGGACTCGATGGGTGAGGGTGCCTCGGTCGAGGTCGGCGCCGGTGAGCTGACGATCTACGACAACGTCAACCGCAAGGGCGAGGCCGCGTGGTCCGACCTGTGTCGCGGCCCGCACCTGCCGACCACCAAGCGGATCCCGGCCTTCAAGCTGATGCGCTCGGCCGCGGCCTACTGGCGCGGCGACGAGAAGAACAAGCAGCTCCAGCGCATCTACGGCACCGCCTGGGAGACCAAGGAAGCCCTCGAGGCGCACCTGCACCGCCTCGAGGAGGCCGAGAAGCGCGACCACCGCAAGCTCGGCCGGGACCTCGACCTGTTCAGCTTCCCCGACGAGATCGGGTCCGGGCTGCCGGTCTTCCACCCCAGGGGTGGCGTGATCAAGCGGGAGATGGAGGACTACGTCCGACAGCGTCACATCGAGGAGGGCTTCGACTACGTCGGGACCCCGCACATCTCGAAGGAGGGCACGTTCCACCTCTCGGGCCACCTGCCCTACTACGCCGACGGCATGTTCCCCCCGATGGAGTTCGAGGGCGCCAACTACTACCTCAAGGCGATGAACTGCCCGATGCACAACCTGATCTTCAGGTCGCGCGGGCGGTCCTACCGGGAGCTGCCGCTGCGGCTCTTCGAGTTCGGCCACGTCTACCGCTACGAGAAGTCCGGGGTCATCCACGGGCTGACGCGGGTGCGAGGCTTCGCCCAGGACGACTCGCACTCCTACGTCACCCCCGAGCAGGCGCCCGGCGAGATCAAGCACCTGCTGGACTTCGTCCTCGGCCTGCTGCGCGACTTCGGGCTCGACGACTTCTACCTCGAGCTCTCGACGCGCGACGACTCCAAGCCCGACAAGTTCGTCGGCTCCCAGGAGCAGTGGGACAACGCCACCGACGTGCTGCGTACGGCGTGCGAGGAGTCCGGGCTGGAGCTCGTTCCCGATCCGGGCGGGGCGGCCTTCTACGGCCCCAAGGTCTCCGTGCAGGCCAAGGACGCCATCGGCCGCACCTGGCAGATGTCGACGATCCAGTACGACTTCAACCAGCCCGAGGGCTTCGACCTGCAGTACCAGGCCGCCGACGGTTCGCGTCAGCAGCCGGTGATGATCCACTCCGCCAAGTTCGGGTCGATCGAGCGCTTCCTCGGGGTGCTCGTCGAGCACTACGCCGGCGCGTTCCCTCCGTGGCTCGCCCCGGTCCAGGTCCAGGCGATCCCGGTCGCCGATGCCTTCAGCGACTACCTCCACGACGTCGCTCGCCGTATGAAGCTGCAGGGCCTGCGGGTGGAGGTCGACGACTCCGACGACCGGATGCAGAAGAAGATCCGCAACGCCCAGCTGCAGAAGGTGCCGTTCATGATGATCGCCGGCGCCGACGACGTCGCCGCCGGTGCGGTCTCCTTCCGCTACCGCGACGGACGCCAGGACAACGGCGTCCCGATCGACGAGGCGATCGCCCGAGTCACCGCGGCAGTGGCGACCCGCGAGCAGGTCTAGTCGGGTCGGTCGGGGGTCGGCGTTCGGGCGTCTCGATACGCCGGCGTCTCGCTTCGCTCGCCTGCCGGCTACTCGACGAGCGAAGGGCGGGGCGGCTACTCGACGAGCGAGGGGCTCTGTCGGTCGTCGAGTAGGTCGCCAGGCGACGAAGGAGCGGGCGACCGTATCGAGACGCACCTCCACACTGCCTGTGGATGGCGTCTGCGGCTGATCCGAGGTCCGGTGCACCCTCAAGGCATGGCCTACGTCTACCTCCTGCGCTGCGCCGATGGATCGACGTACGTCGGCAGCACGCGCGATCTCGATCTCCGGCTGTTCCAGCACAACCAAGGAGTGGGTGCCGCGTACACGCGTCGTCCCGGCCGGCGGCCGGTCGTCCTGGCATGGAGCCATCGCTGCGAGCACATCGGGGAGGCCTTCGCCCTCGAGAAGCAGATCCAGGGCTGGTCGCGCGCCAAGCGGGAGGCGCTCGTCAGTGGGGAGTTCGAGCTGTTGCCCGGTCTGGCGAGCAAGGACTTCGGAGCGAAGTCGGACTGGTATCCCTCCATGGAGGACCCGGACGCGGTGGGGTAGGTCGGCGTGCGGGCGTCTCGATACGCCGGCGTCTCGCTTCGCTCGCCTGCCGGCTACTCGACGAACGAGGGGCAGCCGGCTACTCGACGAGCGAAGGGCGGTGCGGCTACTCGACGAGCGAGGGCCAGCCGGCTGCTCGACGAACGGAGGGTGGGGCGGCTGGTCGATGGGCGGCGGCGCCCGACCGGGCGTGTGCTGAAGTGGAGCCATGCCCAAGACGATCGCGACCACGACCACCGTCGACCTCGAGGGGCTCCTCGAGTTCGTCCGCCCGCGCCACCGGATGATCCTCACCACGCAGCGCCAGGACGGCATGCCGCAGATGTCGCCGGTGACCGGGGGAGTCGACCAGGAGGGACGGATCGTGATCTCCACCTACCCCGAGCGGGCCAAGGTCACCAACGCGCGCCGGCACCCGGGCGTCAGCGTGATGGTGCTGGGCGAGGAGTTCAACGACGCGTGGGTGCAGGTCGACAGTGAGTGCGAGGTGATCGACATGCCGGAGGCGGTCGAGCCCCTGGTCGACTACTTCCGCTGCATCTCCGGCGAGCACTCCGACTGGGACGAGTACCGCCAGGCGATGCGCGACCAGGGCAAGTCGTTGCTGCGGATCACGCCCACCCGCTGGGGGCCGATCGCGACGGGCGGGTTCCCGGCGCGCTTGGCCTGATCGCCGGTCGGCATGACCTGCGCACAAGTTACTGAGACGTAATGTCACGCATACCCTTTACATGTCACACCGCGTCGCATTAACGTCGTCGTCGTTGACCACCCAACGGTGAGAGGTTCACGCGATGACGAGCACGATCGGCCACGACCAGGACACCCGCGACGCTCTGGCAGCCCCCTTCCAGACCTATGAGCAACGCCTCCGGACGCTCTCGGAGGCCTCCGTCGAGCAGCACTTCGACGCGTTCGTCGACATCGACTGGGACCACCCCGACTACGCGATCGACCCCACCGACGAACGCTGGATCCTGCCGGAGGCCGACGTGCTCGGCCGCCACCCCTGGTACCAGGCGCTGCCGAGGGACGAGCAGATCAGGATCGGGCTCTACCGCCAGGCCAACATCACCAAGGTCGGCCTGCAGTTCGAGCAGATCCTGATCGCCGGGCTGATGAACTACGCCTTCTCCCTGCCGAACGGCTCCGCGGAGTTCCGCTACTCCACGCACGAGGCGACCGAGGAGTGCCACCACACCCAGATGTTCCAGGAATTCGTCAACCGCTCCGGTCAGGACGTCGGTGGCGGCTCGGGCATCTTCCGTGCCGTCAGCCCGATCCTCCCGCTCGCGGCGCGGATCGTGCCGTTCGGCTTCTTCTTCGGCGTCCTCGCCGGTGAGGAGCCCATCGACCACGTGCAGAAGACGATCCTGCGCGCCGGCGACGACATGCACCCGCTCCTGCAGCGGATCATGCAGATCCACGTCGCCGAGGAGGCGCGCCACATCGGCTTCGCCCACCAGTACCTCGAGCACAAGGCCCCGCGCCTCAAGCGGGGCGAGCGGTTCGTGCTGAGCCTGCTCGTCCCGGTGATCATGCGGTGGCTGTGCAACGAGATCCTCGTCCCCAGCAAGCGCGCCCAGCGCGACATGGGCATCCCCGAGGACGTCATGAAGCAGGTCTACTGGGACGCCCCGGAGTCCAAGAAGTTCCTGCGCGACCTGTTCGGCGACGTCCGGATGCTCGCCGAGAACACCGGCATGATGAACCCCGTCTCGCGCCGCGTCTGGCGGGCCATGGGCATCGACGGCCGTGCGTCGCGCTTTCGCAGCGAGCCCGCGTCCGCGGCCGCCTGAGCAGGAACGCCACGCCGTGCCGTACGTCGTCACCCAGTCGTGCTGCTCGGACGCCTCGTGCGTCCTGGCCTGCCCCGTCAACTGCATCCACCCCGCGCCCGGCGACCCCGACTTCGCCACCGCGGAGATGCTCTACATCGACCCCGACGGGTGCGTCGACTGCGGCGCCTGCGCGACCGCCTGCCCGGTGGAAGCCATCAAGCCACACACGCTGCTCAGCTCGGCCGAGGAGCCGTTCCGGGCGCTGAACGCGGAGTACTTCGCGGTCTTCCCGCACGCCGACCGC
>NZZG01000095.1 GCA_002698575.1 Pimelobacter sp.
CGACCTCGCCGAGCTGGGCCGAGGCCTCCTCGTGCTCGGCGTCGAGACCCTCCTCGCCGGCGTCCAGGCCGGCGACCTTGGTCTCCAGGGAGGTGAAGTCGCGCTGGAAGCGGTCGGCGCGGGCCACCGCGTCCTCGCGGGCCAGCGTGAGCCGGCCGACCTCGTCGTCAGCGGCGGCGGCGCGCGACTTGAGGGCGTTGACCTGCCCGGTCAGGCGGGCCAGTCCCTCGCGACGGTCGGCGGCGGCGCGCTGCAGACCCGAGATCCGGCGATCCTCCTCGGCCGCGGCCTCCTCGGCGGCCTTGCGGGCGACCACACCCTGCTCGAGGGACTCCCGGTGCCCCTCGACCTGGGTGGCGATCGCCTGCTCCTGCTCGCGGACGCGCTCGGCCTCCGCCTCGATCTCCTCGGGGTCGCGGCCCTGGTCGGCGGGATCCCCCACGGCGGCGGCGTTGCGGATCCGCTCGGCCGCCAGTCCCTGGGTGCCGCGGAACCGCTCGCGCAGCCCCGTCAGGGCGTACTGCGTCTCCTGGGCGGCGCTCAGCGCGGGCAGGTCCTCGCGCAGGGCGGCCTCGATCCCGGCCTCCTCGGCGCGACCGGCCTTGAGCTCGGCCTCCACCTGCTCGCGCCGCTCGACCAGGATCGACTCGTCGGCCATCTCCTGGGCCAGCGCCGTGCGGGCGGTGACCAGGTCATCGGCCATCAGTCGGGCGCGGGCGTCGCGGGCATCGGCCTGGACCGTCACGGCACGGCGGGCCACCTCGGCCTGTCGGCCGAGCGGCTTGAGCTGACGACGCAGCTCGGAGAGCAGGTCGTTGAGCCGGGTCAGGTTCCCCTCGGTGGCGTCCAGCTTGCGGAGCGCCTTCTCCTTGCGCTTGCGGTGCTTGAGGACGCCCGCGGCCTCCTCGATGAAGCCCCGGCGGTCCTCGGGCGTGGCGTGGAGGATCGTGTCGAGCTGACCCTGGCCGACGATGACGTGCATCTCGCGTCCGATGCCGGAGTCGCTGAGCAGCTCCTGGACGTCGAGCAGGCGGCAGCTGGTGCCGTTGATGGCGTACTCCGAGCCGCCGGAGCGGAACATCGTGCGGCTGATCGTGACCTCGGCGTACTCGATCGGCAGGGCGCCGTCGGAGTTGTCGATGGTGAGCACGACCTCGGCCCGACCCAGCGGGGCGCGACCCGACGTACCGGCGAAGACGACGTCGTCCATCTTGCCGCCGCGCAGGCTCTTGGCGCTGGCCTCTCCCATCACCCAGGCGAGCGCGTCGACGACGTTGGACTTGCCCGACCCGTTGGGACCCACGATGCAGGTGATGCCCGGCTCGAGCTGGAGGGTCGTCGCCGAGGCGAAGGACTTGAAGCCCTTGAGGGTCAGGCTCTTGAGGTACAACGCAGGGCTCCATCACCGATGATCGGGGTACGGGGACTGACGCGGGGAAGCTCAGCGGGCCTCACCCTACCTACGCGGGTCACCGGAACGGCGCAGCACGCAGCACCGGCGACGGCTCAGACCCCGCTGGGCTGGCGCGCAGCCGTTGCCCGGGTCGTACGGCGTGCCCGCGCCCGTCGCCGCGTGGCCGGGAAGGTGAGCACCAGGCCGATCAGGATGCCCAGGAGCGCCCCGGCGGTGTTGGCCAGGACGTCGCGCTCGTCGGGGACCCGGCCGGGGATGGAGCGCTGGACGTTCTCGATCACCGAGGTCAGCACGAAGGCACCGAGCCCCGCGACCCACCAGAAGCGGGTGCCGACGAGAAGCAGCAGGAAGAGCCCGACCGGCACGAAGAGCGCGATGTTGGCCAGGAACTCCGCGCGGTCGTAGGTGAGCCACGAGAGGTCGTCGTGGCGCTGCAGTCGGGCGAGGACCCGTTCGATGAAGTCCGAGCTGGTCGGCGCGCTCGAGATCGGGGTGAGCGTCACCCAGCCCACGAAGCCCAGGTAGGCGAACGTGGTGAGGCTGAGGAAGGGGTGCCGGTGGAACATCTGCTCAGTCTTCCCGACGAACCTGGCAGCCCCGTGAGAACCGGCTGTCCCGCGGCGGGAGATCGGTCACACCGCGGCCGGCGCCTCGGCCTCGTCGGCGTGGGCGATGTGGCTGAGCTGGCCCCAGATCAGGACGACGAAGACGGCCGACCCGACGAAGGCGAACCAGAAGGGCGCGGTCAGGCCCCCGTGCTGGGCCAGCAGCCCGCCGATCCCGGATCCGATCACCAGGCCGCCGAAGACCCCGACGAGGTTGACCGACCCGACGCGGCCCTGCAAGGCGGACGGCACTGCCCGCTGACGCACGGTGATCGACGTCGTGCCCCAGATGAACGCGTGGGCCCCGAAGACGAGGAAGATCGGCAGCGCGACGTACGCCGACCTGGTCAGCGCGAGTCCGAGGTGCGTGAGGGTCTCGACCACCAGGCCGATCCGCATCAGGTCGCCCAGGGAGACGTGCCGCGTGATCCATCCGTAGGACGCCACCCCGAGCAGGCCCCCGACGGCACCGACGGTGGTGACCAGCCCGAAGCCGATCTCCCCCAGCCCCAACCGTTCGGTGGCGTAGAGGACGAGGACCGACCAGGCGGCGCCGAAGGTGATGTTGAAGGTGAAGATGGTCAGCACCAGGGTGCGGACCGCGGCGTTCCCCCTCACCCAGCCGAAGCCCTCGGCGATGTCCTGGCGCACCCGGGTCACCGGCGCCGGCTCCTCCGACGTGTCGGCGCGCGGCAGCACCAGGCGCGAGACGAGGACGGTGCCGAGGAGCACCAGCACGGCCTGGGTGGCGAACGGCCACGCGGCGCCCGCCGCGAAGAGCGCCGCCCCCACCGGCGGACCGGCCAGCTGGTTGACGGTGATGAAACCCGTCTGCAGCCGGGAGTTGGCCACGGCCAGGTCCTCGCGGTCCACGATCATCGGCAGCAGGGTCTGGCTGGCGTTGTCGGCGAACATCTCGGCCGTGCCCAGCAGGAACATCGCCACCAGGACCAGGGCGATCGAGACCGAGCCGGTGACGATGAAGGCCGTGAGCAGGGCGAGCACCCCGGCCCGGACGAGATCGACCGTGATCACGATGCGGCGCCGGTCCAGGCGGTCGGTGAGCGCACCGGCGTACAGGCCGAACAGCAACGGCGGCGCCCACACCATCAGGGCGGCCAGCGCGACGAGGAAGGGTTGGTCGGTCTGCGAGGCGACGAGCAGCGGGCCCGCCGCGATGGCGATCCCGTCGCCCAGGTTGGTCGTCCAGGAGGAGGCGAGCAGCCAGCGGAACCCGGTGCCGAGCCGGCGCGGGACGACGACGTCGGCGCCCCTGCTCACAGCCCTGCTCACGGCCCTGCTCACGGCCCGGCCCGGGGACCGACTGATGGTGCTCACAAGGACGGGACGCTAGCCCCTCGGCGGCCTCGGGTCACCCGGGTTTGTGCCGCCGGGCCGGGCGACGACGTGCAGCGTCAGACGAGGTCAGACGAGGTCAGACGAGGTCAGGCGGCATCCAGGAGGGATCAGACGGCGTGGTGGACCCGCCGGCGACGCAGGGCCGCCAGGGCCAGCGCGAGCAGGAAGGCCCCACCCACGAGCCCGGTGGGCACCGCGCTGGCCGAGATCCGCTCGCGCACCGTGGGGTCCGAGGCGGACGGCGGTGGCAGGGCCCCGCGGCCGTCCCCGGGCACGTCGACGGCGTACACGTCGAGGCCGCGCACGAGGTCGATCGAGTAGACGACGTTGGTGCGCGCCGAGGTCGCCCGGCGGTTCTTGTAGACCGGGACCCACATCGCGTCCCAGACCTCGGAGAGCCCCCAGACCGAGTGGGCGTAGGTCCTGATGTCCCTCGGGTCGCGCACGTCGAGGATCTGGGTGCCGCCGCCGTAGAAGCCGGTGGCCACCAACCCGCCGGGACGGTAGTCGAACCAGTGCGAGGAGCAGAAGGCGCCGACCGGCAGCGGGAAGGTGCCGAGGTCGGAGATCTCCACCTTGTCGAGCGGCTTGATCGCGTTCTTCTTCTTGCCGTCCAGACGTTTGACCCACCAGGTCTGGAACGAGCCCGCCTGGGTGCAGTCGGTCTGCTCGTAGTCCTCCTCGGTGACCAGCAGGATGTTGCCGTTGTCGAGCGAGGGCTTCGAGCGTGCCTTGAACGCCTCGGCGTTCGGGCGGAAGGCGTTGTGGAGGATGAAGTCGTTCCATCCCTTGAACTTCGGGTTCTCCCCGCGACCCGCGGCGCCCGTGGTGGTGAGCAGGCGCGGCTTGGTGGGCTTGTCGACGTTCCACATCGAGGCGCCGCCCCAGCCGGTGTGGGTGCCGATGCCGGCGGCGTCGAAGTTCCACTTGTGCCCGGCCGTCGGCGAGACGAAGGACTGCAGGCCCTCCTTGCGCGGACGCCGGTCCACCTCCCGCGGCCTGTCGAGCCTGCGCAGGTCGAAGATCGAGAAGTGCGGGTCCGACTCGTTGTTGCCCGCCGAGTAGGCGTAGGTGCAGTTGCGCTCGTCGACGCAGGCCACCGTGTGCGTGCTCGTCGAGCCGGGGGTGCGCGAGAGGATCCTGGGGTTGCTCGCCCTCGTGACGTCGACGACGACCAGCTCGCCGCCGCCCACGTTGGCGTGCTGGATGTCGTCGAGCGAGGCCTGCACGAGGTCCACCCCGATCAGGACGAAGCGTCGGACGCCCTTCTTGGTGCGCCGCTCGCCACAGTTCATCGCCTCGTTCTCGAAGAGCAGGTTCGGCAGCACGCCGACCAGACGCGGGTTGGCGGGATCGGCGACGTTGAAGACCCGGATCGAGTCGAGCCCGCTGGTCACGAAGAGCGGAGCGGTGTGCAGGAAGCAGCCGGAGATGCCGACCTGGCTCGGCTCGACGCCGAGGTGCGCGATGTTGCCGCTCTGCAGGGACTGGTCGGTGGCGTCGCGGGAGGCGGCCATCCGCTCGATCCGCTCCCGGTCACCGTGAGCCGCCGCAGGGGTCGCGGGCAGCGCGAGGGCCGCCAGCAGGAGAGCGGTCAGCAGGACGATCAGTTGTCGGCGCACATGAGCGTCAACGCCCGGCGGCGCCGGAAGTCACGGACGTGCGACGAGCGGTGTCGGCGCGCGTCCGGGCTCAGGCGGGCTGCATCTCCTGCAGCGAGGAGGGGTCGTGCAGGTCGGCGGCATGCGCCGCGACGAGGCGGTCGTTCTCCTCGGAGAGGCGCAGCACGAGGGACTCCAGCTCGGCCACCCGCTGGCGCAGCCGAGCGTTGTCGGCGGCGGTGCGAGGGTCTCGCAGGTCGCTGTTCAGGTGGCCGATCAGCGCCTTGGCCATGACGTGGCCTTCCGTTGTGAGATGTACCCAGCGACATCGGCGAGCGATGCTCACACGTGGGGGCCACCGATCGGGGCCGTCTACCAGAGTCCCACCACAGGCGCATCCGGTCAATCTGGCGCGACGGTGCGGATCACCGGGCCGGTTCCGGGCCCGATGCCGGGGGTGCGGCGGCGGCGCGGCGCGGGCTGGCAGCGCGGGCAGAAGTACGACGACCGGTTCATGAAGGCGACCCGTCGGATCGGCGTCCCGCACCGGTCGCACGGCTCGTCCTGGCGCCCGTAGGCGTGCAAGGACCGGTCGAAGTAGCCCGACTCCCCGTTGACGTTGACGTAGAGCGCGTCGAAGGACGTGCCCCCCTGGTCGAGGGCGTCGCTCATCACGACGCGGGCGTGCTCGAGCAGGCGACGCACCTGCGGCTTGGTGAGCCGGTCGCCGGGTCGCTCGCCGTGGAGCTCGGCTCGCCACAGGGCCTCGTCGGCATAGATGTTGCCGACGCCGGAGACCAGGCCCTGGTCGAGCAGGAGCCGCTTGATGCCCGAGGTCCGTCGGCGCACCCGGGCGACGAACTCCTCGTCGTCGAACTGCGGGTCGAGCGGGTCGCGGGCGATGTGGGCGATCTCCGCCGGCAGGTCTGCTCCCCCCTGGGCGATGGAGAGCCCGCCGAACATGCGTTGGTCGACGAAGCGCAGCTCGCGGCCCCCTGGACCGCCGTCGGCACCCTCCAGCACCATGCGGACCCGCAGGTGCCGCTCGGGCGGGGCCTCGGGCGGCTGCACGAGCAGCTGGCCGCTCATCCCGAGGTGGGCCAGCAGGGCGTCGCCGTTGTCGAGGGGCAGCCAGAGGTACTTGCCGCGGCGGCGGGCGGCCTCGATGCGCCGTCCGGCCAGGGCGGCCGCGAAGCCCTCGGGCCCGCCGGCGTCACGCCGTACGGGACGCGGGTGCAGGACGTCGACCCGGGTGACTCGCGCGCCGAGGACGTGGCGCTCGAGGCCGGCGCGGACGACCTCGACCTCGGGCAGCTCCGGCACTGCTACTCGGCGGAGCTCGGGGCGGGACTTCCGCCCGCCACGGCCTGGGAGATCTCGCCGTACGCCGTCTCCGCGGCGGCCTGCTCGGCCTCCTTCTTGGAGCGGCCCACGCCGTTGCCGTAGCGCTGGTCGGCGACCTGGACCTGGGCGTGGAAGGTCTTGAGGTGGTCCGGGCCCTCGTCGGTGATGAGGTACTCCGGCACACCGAGTCCGTGCTCGGCGGAGAGCTCCTGGAGCGAGGTCTTCCAGTCGAGGCCGGCGCCCATCGCGGAGGCCTCCTCGATCAGCGGGTCGAAGAGCCGGTGCACCACGTCGGTGGAGGTGCTGATGCCGCCACTGAGGTGGACCGCGCCGATGACGGCCTCGACGCTGTCGGACAGGATCGAGGCCTTGCCCCGACCTCCGGTCGCCTCCTCGCCCCGCCCGAGCTTGACGTGGTCGCCGAGCCCGATCGTCACCGCGACGCCGGCGAGCGCGCGGGCGTTGACGACCGCGGCCCGGAGCTTGGCGAGCCGACCCTCCGAGAGGTCGGGGTGCATCAGGTAGATCGTCTCGGTGACCACGATCCCGAGGACCGAGTCTCCGAGGAACTCCAACCGCTCGTTGGTGGGCAGGCCACCGTTCTCGTAGGCGAAGGAGCGGTGCGTCAGCGCGCGCTCGAGGAGCTCGGGGTCCAGGACGGGATCCCCGAGCGCCTCACGCAGCGCTGCGTAGTTGGTGATGGGCGTCAGCCTGGGCTGAGTCGGCTCAGAGCACCTGGCGACGGTCGGCGCGCGCGCCGTACTGGCCGCACTCGGCGCACGCACGGTGCGGCAGGTGCTTGGCACCGCAGGCGGGGTTCGCGCACGTCACCAGGGTCGGCGCGGTGGCCTTCCAGGCCGAACGACGGTGCCGGGTGTTGCTGCGCGACATCTTCCGCTTCGGAACAGCCACAGTCTTGTCTCCTCATCAGGTGACTCGGTCGGTTGCCCGGCCGGGTCTGGTTGGTACGCGGTGTGCAGGTCTCGTGCTCAGGACTCGTCGCGAGTCTCGAGGCTCTTCTTCAGGTCCTGCTCGAGCGAGCCGAGGGCTGCCCAGCGGGGGTCGATCGGCGCATCGTGGGAGTGATCGGGATCGTCGCGCAGCTGGGCACCACACTCGGTGCACAACCCCGGACAGTCCTCCTCACACAGCGGCTGGAACGGCAGTGCGAGCACCACCGCATCCCGCAGCAGCGGCTCGAGGTCGCACAGGTCGTCCTCGAGCTTGCTGACCCCGTCCTCCTCCTCGTCGGAGGGCCGGTCGCGGGAGTCTCGTGAGTCGTCGTAGACGTACAGCTCCTGGAAACTCACGTCGAGCTCGTCGACGATCGGGTCCAGGCACCGCACGCACTCGCCCTCGAGGTCGGCCGTAGCCGTCCCGGTGACCAGCACCCCCTCCATCACCGCTTCCAGACGCAGGTCGAGCTCGACCGGCGCACCTTCGGCGACATAGAGGACTTCGATGCCCAGATCTGCCGGAGCCGGCACCGTCCGCGACACCTCACGCTGGGACCCCGGGCGGCGGCCGAGCTCGCGAGTATCGAGCACGAGCGGCGCTCTCGGGTCCAGGCTGTTCAGGAGATCACTTCCGGGTCCGGGCACAAACAGATCAGCGAGAAGACTACTGCGCCGGTGACGGTGTGCCCAATCACCGGTCGGCCAACCGGGCGCGCAGCGCCTCCAGCACGAAGGACGGCACGAACGCCGAGACGTCGCCGCCGAGGGCGGCGACCTCCTTGACCAGGCTCGAGGAGACGAACGACGTACCGGTCGCCGTCGGCAGGAACACCGTCTGCACGTCGGTCAGGGCGGCGTTCATCTGCGCCATCGGCATCTCGTAGTCGAAGTCGGTCGCCGCGCGCAGTCCCTTCACGATCGCCTGTACGTCGTGCTCGGTGCAGAAGTCGGTGACCAGGCCGGTGAAGCCGGCCACGCGCACGTTGTCGAAGCGACCGCAGGCCTCCTCGAGCATCTCGAGCCGCTCGTCGGAGGTGAACATCCGGTTCTTGGACGCGTTGACCCCCACCGCGACGACGACCTCGTCGAAGAGTCGGCTGGTGCGTCCGATGATGTCGAGGTGACCGTTGGTGACCGGGTCGAAGGACCCGGGGCAGACTGCGCGGCTCATCAGGTCTCCTGGGGGCTGGTGGGGCCGGCGTCGCTCGTGGTGGCCTCGTCCGGCAGGTCGGCGCGACCGTACCAAAGCGTCGTCTCGCCGTAGCGCTTCGCTCGGCAGCCCTCGATCAACGGTGGCCAGGAGGGCTCGGGGCTGCGCCGCGAGCGCTCCACGACGACCAGCGCGTCGGGTGCCAGCCACCCCTGCAGCTGGGCGAGGTCCTCGGCGAGGGCCTCCTCGCTCAGCGGGTAGGGCGGGTCGGAGAAGACCACGTCGTACGGCAGCTCCGGCGGCGCACCCAGGGTGGTGCGCACGCTGGCGGCCCGGACGTCGGCGGCGAGCCCGAGGGTCCGGGCGTTGGTCCCGATCAGGGCGGCGGTACGCCGGTCGGACTCCACGAGCGTGGCTGTCTCCGCCCCGCGCGACAGCGCCTCCAGCCCGATCGCGCCGCTGCCGGCGTACAGGTCCAGGAAGCGGATGCCGCCCAGTCCACCGGTGGAGCCGCACCAGGCCTCGATGGAGCTGAAGAGCGCCTCGCGCACCCGGTCGGTGGTGGGACGGGTCGCGTCCCCGGGGGGCGTCTGCAGGCGTCGGCCGCCGGCACTGCCGCCGATGATGCGCGTCATGGTGCCGTGGCCCGCCTGCGGTGGGACTCACCGACTGGCCGGTGAGTCCTGAGCCTGCTGGGTGGTGAACCGCACGCCACGTGCATGAGACGTCGGCCGGCCGGTGAGTCCGACACGCCCCAGAACCCCGTCATGACTTCTCGATGAAGTCGCCACGCGTGTCGGCCTCGAGGGAGTCGACGGCCTGCGCCAGCAGCGGCGTGCCGAGGAGAGCCGGGTCGGCCTCGAGGAGCGCCTCCGCCGCGGCGCGAGCCTCGACGATCGTGGTCTCGTCGCGCAGCACCTGCAGGTGTCGCAGCCCCGAACGGCGCCCCGCCTGCGAGCTGCCCAGCACGTCGCCCTCGCGGCGCTGCTCGAGGTCGACGCGGCTGAGCGTGAACCCGTCGGTCGTCGAGGCGACGGCATCGAGCCGCTCGCGAGCCGGAGACTCGGCGTCCACCGCGGAGACGAGCAGGCACAGGCCGGGCAGGCCGCCCCGTCCGACGCGGCCGCGGAGCTGGTGGAGCTGGGAGACGCCGAAGCGGTCGGCATCGAGAAGCACCATGATGGTGGCGTTGGCGACGTCGACGCCGACCTCGATCACCGTCGTGGAGACGAGGACGTCGATGTCGCCGGCGGCGAAGGCGCGCATCGTGGCGTCCTTCTCGTCGGCCGGCATCCGACCGTGCAGCGCTGCCAGGCGCAGCCCCGACAGCGGCCCCTGCGCCAGTGCGACGACCCCGTCCTCGACCGCGGCCAGCGGCCGCGGCGCCTCCTCGACGGCAGGCGGGACCAGGTCGCCGTCCTCGTCGAGGTCGACCTGGTCGCGCTCGCCCTGCTCGAGCTCGTCGCCGGAGATGCGCGGGCACACGACGTAGGCCTGGTGACCCTTGGCGACCTCCTCGCGCACGCGCTCCCAGACCCGCGTCATCCAGCCGGGATGGTCGAGGAGGTTGACGACGCTCGTCTGGATCGGGGCGCGCCCCGAGGGCAGCTCGGTCAGGGTGGAGGTCTCGAGGTCGCCGAAGACGGTCATCGCGACGGTGCGCGGGATCGGGGTCGCGGTCATCACCAGCACGTGCGGCGGGGTGCCTGCGGCCTTGTCGGTCAGCGCCGCGCGCTGCTCGACGCCGAAGCGGTGCTGCTCGTCGACGACCACGAGCCCCAGGTCGGCGAACTGGACCTTGTCCTCGAGCAGGGCGTGGGTGCCGATGACGATCCCCGACTCACCGCTGGCCAGGCGTGACATCGGCGCGGTCCGTTGGGCCTTGGTGAGCGATCCGGTCAGCAGCTCGACCCCGGTCCCCTCCGGAGCACCACCCAGCATCCCGCCCGCGGCCAGGTCGCCCATCAGGGCGGTGATCGCGCGATGGTGCTGCTGGGCCAGCACCTCCGTGGGCGCCAGCAGCGCCGCCTGCCCTCCGGAGTCGACGACGCGCAGCATCGCGCGCAGCGCCACCAGCGTCTTGCCCGAGCCGACCTCGCCCTGCAGCAGCCGGTTCATCGGGTGGGACCGAGCGAGGTCGGCCTCGAGGTCGGCGCCGATGGAGCGCTGACCGTCGGTGAGGGTGAAGGGCAGCCGCTCGTCGAAGGTCCGCAGCAGCGCGCCGTCTCCCCCGTCGCGCGCCACCGCACCGAGGTCGCGCACCGCGCGACGCCGACGCCCCAGGACGAGCTGGGTGACCAGGGCCTCCTCGAAGCGGAAGTAGCGCTGGGCGTCGTGGACCTGGGCGCGGTCGTCCGGGGCGTGGATCAGGTCGTAGGCCCGGACGATGTCGAGGAGGCCGAGCTCACGGCGTACGGCCTCGGGGATCAGCTCCGGCAGGTCGTCGACCACGGAGCGCGCGAAGGTGATCGCCCGCTGGAAGTCCCACGACTCGATGCCCTTGGTGAGCGGGTAGATCGGGTACAGGTCAGCGATCGCCTCGACCGCCGCGATGTCGTCGGCCTCCCCCACCCCGGCCGGACCGCCCGGCCCACCGCTGCCGTCCGCATCACCCGGGCCGAAGAGGACCATCCGCGGGTTGGTGAGCTTCCACTGGCCGTTGAACGTCTCCGCCTTGCCGAGGAACAGGCCGCGCTGCCCGGCCGGCAGCTGGCGCAGGCGCCACTGCGACACGTGGTGCTTCTTGGCGAAGAACGTCATCCGCAGTCGGGGCCCACCGGTGCGCAGCACGCTCTCGAGGCGGTACGCCGTGCGCCCGCTGCGACGGTCGGTGTAGGGGTGCTCCTTGCTGCTCTCGATCTCCCCGATCACCGTCAGCATCTGCCCGACCTCGAGGTCGTCGACATCGGTGAGCTTGCCGGTCTCGAGGTAGCGGCGCGGGAAGTGGCGCAGCAGGTCGCCGACGGTGTGCAGGTGCAGGTTGGCGGTGAGCTTGCCGCTCTTCTTTGAGTCGCCGAGCACCGTGGTCACCGGCGACTCCAGCCCGATCATGCCGCCCTCCCCGCTCTGGTGTGCCGTGTGGAGCTGTCGCCCCGGGTCACGCCGCTCTCGGCCACAGCCTGCCTCACTCCACCGACAGCAGCAGTGGGTAGCGCTGCTGCCCGCCGTCGTAGACGACGACGTCGATGTGCGGGTGGTGGCCGTCGACCCAGGCCGCTGCCCGCTCGGCGAGGTCACCGGAGTCGGCGCCTCCCACGAGCGTGACCAGGTCGCCACCGCCACCGAGCATCCGCTCGAGGACGTCGGTGGCCACCTCGTGCAGGTCGGCCCCGACGACGGCGAAGTCGCCGGCGATCACGCCGAGCACGTCGCCGGGCTCGCAGGGACCGGCCATGGTCATCGCCTGACGTGCCGCGATGGTGACCGCACCGTGCCGGGCGTGACGTGCGGTGGCCGTCATCTCCAGGACGTCGGAGTCGAAGCCGCGTCCGGGCTCGTGGACCGACAGGGCCGCCAGACCCTGGACCTGCGCCTGGGTGGGGATGACGGCCACTCGCAGCCCCAGGTCGGTCTCGGCGGTGCCGGCCGCGATCTGCGCCACCCGCACCGAGTCGCCGTCGTTGGGCAGGACGACGACCTCCTCGGCGCCGGAGTCGGTGATGGCGGTGAGGATCTGACCCGTCGAGGGCCTGCGACCCGGTCCTCCCTCCACCACGATCGCCCCGGCGGCCTCGAAGAGCTCGGTCAGCCCGGGCCCCGCAGCCACGGCCACGACCCGGCGACCGGTGCGGCGCGTCTCGCGCTGCTTGCCCGGGCCCGCCGAGGAGGCGGCGTGGCTCGCGACCTGCTCGGCGAAGTGGGTCACCCGGACGCGGTAGGGGCGTCCGGCCTCGATGCCGGCCTCGATCGCGGCGCCGACGTCGTCGACGTGGACGTGCACGTTCCACAGCCGCTCGCCCCCGACCACGACGAGGGAGTCGCCCAGCGGGGCCAACCGCTCACGCAGGGCCGGCACCTGGTCGTCGTCGGCCTCGAGCAGGTACATCACCTCGTACGCCGGGCCGTCCGGCGAGAGGTCGCCGGTCTCGGTCGCGGCGGGACGGGGCAGGGGCAACGGGATCGAGCGGTGCCCGAGCGGGCTGTGCACGGCGAGTGGACGCCGTCCGGTCAGGGCGGTCTCGGCGGCGTCGAGGATCACGCTCAGGCCGCGTCCGCCCGCGTCGACCACACCGGCGTGCCGCAGCACCTCGAGCTGCTCCGGCGTACGGGCCAGGGCCTCGCGCGCGGCGGCGGCGGCGGAGGTGAAGACGTCGCGAGCGCGGGCATCGGGCTCGGCACAGCGCTGCAGTGCGGCGTCCGAGGCGGCCCGGGCCACGGTGAGGATCGTGCCTTCGACGGGGGTGCCGACCGCTCGATAGCTGGCGTCGGTGGCGTCGCGCAGTGCCTCGGCCATCGTGTGGGCGCTGGTCTCCTGTGCCGCGGCCGCGCCGATGCGGCGCGCCAGCGCCCCGAGCATCTCGCTGAGGATGACCCCGGAGTTGCCGCGGGCACCGAGCAGCGCCCCGCGGGCGAAGGCGGCCAGCGCGACGTCACGCGCGGCGTCGTCGAGCGCCTCGCCACCGGGCTCTGCCGCGACGAGCGCGACCGCCTCGGCGATCGCGTCACGGGCCGCCGAGACGGTGAGGTACATGTTGGTCCCGGTGTCCCCGTCGGGCACCGGGTAGACGTTGAGGGCGTCGATCTCCTCGCGGGCATCGGCGAGCGCGTCGGTGGCGATGTCGACGAAGCGCAGCACGACGGCGAGGTCGATGCCGTCGCCGGTCGGGGCAAGCTCCACCGGTCCCTCCCTCTCGATGTCGTCGATCCGCGTCCGCAGCGATACGTTAGCGACCAGAGGGACCCCGCTCGATTTCAGGCAGCAGCGCGTGTCGGATACGATTGCGCGGTTGCCCGCTCAGCGGGCCCCGGGCCGAGGCACCAGACGGTCCGACTCCGACACGCTCACCTCTGTGGACGTGCCTGAGCAACTCATCAACTTCACCAACCAAGACTTTTCAGGAGTGTCCCGTGGCTGCCGTCTGCGACATCTGCGCCAAGAAGCCGGGCTTCGGCAACAACCGCCCGTGGTCGCGCAAGATCACCAAGCGCCGCTTCGACCCCAACATCCAGCGCGTGCGCGCCAAGGTCAACGGCACCCCGCAGCGCCTCAACGTGTGCACCGGCTGCCTCAAGGCCGGCAAGGTCACGCGCTGACATCAGCGTCGAAGCACGCCGGAAGGCCGTCACCGCGAGGTGACGGCCTTCGTGCTTTTTCGGGCCGTGCGATCGGCCGCGGCCGGCGCGTGCTGGCGCGTGCTGGCGCGTGCTGGCGGGTGCTGGCGGGTGCTGGCGGTACGAAACTCCCGCTTGTGTCGAGAAACTTCCTACCAGAAGCGACAGTTTCTCCGCTTCAGCGGAGAAACTGCGCCCCCCCCGGCCGCCTCAGAAGTGCGTCCAACCCGTCGGGCCGTCGTACGGCGCGCCGTCGACCGTGACGGTGCCCGCCTCCCCCTCGCGCACGTCACCGATGACGGTCCACCCCTCGGGCAGCGCAGCACCGGCGGGGAACGTCGCGAGCAGCGAGTGGTCCTCCCCACCGCTGAGCACCAGCGAGACGGGGTCGATGTTGAGGGCGGCCCCGACGGCGTGCAGGGGCTCGGGGAGGTCGAAGGCGTCGCGGCGGACGTCGATGGCGACGCCGGAGTCGGCGGCCAGGTGCATCGCCTCGGCCAGGAGCCCGTCGGAGACGTCGATCATGGAGGTTGCCCCGGCATCCGCGGCGGCCGGTCCGGCGGCGTACGGCGGCTCGGGTCGCCGGTAGGCCTCCACCAGCGCGCGCGGCGAGCGGAACCCGCGCCCGAGGACCGCGAGTCCTCCCGCGGCCCAGCCCTGCCGGCCCGCCAGGGCGAGCACCTCCCCGACCGCGGCCCCGGAGCGGAGCACCGGGGACTGCGTGCAGGCACCCATCACCGTGACGGACACGACGATCTCCGAGGCGCCGGTCAGGTCGCCACCGACGACCGAGGCTCCGACGCCCGCGCACTCGGCGGCGAACCCGCGCGCGAAGTCCAGCGCCCACCGCGCGGGCAGGTCGGAGGGCAGCGCGAGGCCGATGGTGAGCCACTGGGCGCGCCCGCCCATCGCGTTGATGTCGGAGATGTTCTGCGCGGCCGCCCGGTGCCCCACGTCGACGGCCTCGACCCAGTCCCGGCGGAAGTGACGACCCTCCACCAGGAGGTCGGTCGAGACGACCACGTGACCCGTGCGCACGCGCAGCACCGCGGCGTCGTCACCCGGCCCGACGAGCACCTGCTCGCCCTGCTCGAACATCCGCACGAACTCGCCGATCAGACCGAACTCACCGGCCTCGGCCACGGTCGCGTCCGGTGACCACGAGGACCCGGAGGCCGCGGACGACCCCGACGACGGGGCTGCCGACGACGGGACGGGCTGCGAGGACGGAGGAGGCGGCATGCGACCCATCCCACCAGACGTGGCTACCGTCCCGGCGAGGACCCGCGATAGGTTGACCCGCAGCGTTCGGGTGCGCCGTACCTGCCGTGCCGGCTCGCTCGTGCCGCCGCAGCACCCGACAGCATCGGCACCACCTCGAGACTCACCGAGATCCACCCTCGCAAAGGAGCGAACCCATGGTCGTCCAGGCCTACATCCTCATCCAGACCGACGTCGGCAAGGCTGCGGAGGTCGCCAAGGCGATCGGTCAGGTCAAGGGCGTCACGCTGGCCGAGGACGTCACCGGGCCCTACGACGTCATCGTGCGGGCCGAGGCCCGCAACGTGGACGAGCTCGGCAAGCTGGTCGTCTCCAAGGTGCAGAACCTCGACGGCATCACCCGCACCCTCACGTGCCCGGTCGTCCACATCTGAGCGTCCGCTCGCGCCGGCCCACGCGATGCGGCGCGTACGCCGTGCGTGCGCGTCTCGCCGCTCTGCTCGTCGTCCCCTTCCTGGCTGCCTGCTCGGCCGGGACCGTGGACATCCCCACCCCCGACCTCGACGACACCGCCCGCGCCGCCTGCGAGGCGTTCACCGCGGACCTGCCGCCGAGCATCTACGAGGAGCCGCGCCGCGACGTCGAGCCGGCCGACGCCCTGGGCGGCGCGTACGGCGACCCGGCCATCGTGGTGCGCTGCGGCGTGCCGGTGCCGGCGGACTTCGACGAGGCCGTCTCGTCGTGCGAGGTCGCCAACGACGTCGGGTGGTACGTGTCGCCGATCGACTTCGACGACCAGGAGGCCGACGTGACGCTCACCGCCGCCGGCTACCGGCCGGTCGTCGAGGTCAGCGTCCCGGGCTCCTACCGACCCAACGGGACCGCGGCCGCCATCGCCCAGCTGGCCGCCACGGTCGAGGAGCACCTCACGCTCGTCGAGAACTGCGACTGAGGTCGCCGGCCCTGGCCCGGCCACTGATCACGGCAGGTCGTAGACGCGCCACGTGCCGTTGCTCCACAGCACCGGATGGGCCGCCAGCGCCGTCTCGTCGACGCCCCAGTAGGCGTCCTCGTAGGCCGAGACCAACAGGTAGTCGGCGTCGAAGGCACGCAACGCCGGATCGTCGAAGCGTCCGGCGAAGGCCGCCTGCACGGCCGCCTCGCGCTCGCCGTAGGCGATGTTGAAGTTGTAGAGCCAGCCCCGGTAGCCCAGCACGAGGCTGCGTCCGGCCAGCGTCGCCACCGGCACGTTCGGACGGTCCGCGGCGACGAAGACCGCGTCGGGCGCGGTGTTGGCGCGCGCCCAGTCGGCGACCTCGATGTCGTCGAGGCCGGCGAACTGGGCCTCGGAGGTCAGGTCCCGCGTGATGGCGAGGCTGCCGGGGATCGCCACCAGTGCCACCAGCGGGAGCACCAGCGCCAGGAAGCCCAGGTGGCGGCGCACGAGCTCGACGGCCAGGTAGGCGACGAAGAACCCCCCGACGATGAGGACCCAGTAGATCAGCTTGAGGTTGTCGTACTCGAAGGGCTGGAAGGCGTAGACCTGGGTGATCACCAGGAGCACCAGCATCGGCGCCATCCACAGCACCCGCCGGTCACGCCACAGGACGAGGGGCACCGCGAGCACGGCCAGGCCCAGCAGCCCGAAGTTGGCCCACCAGTAGCCCAGCAGGGACTCACCCTCCTGCCACTGCCAGAACAGCCGGAAGCGACCGCCGGTGCCCTCGCCGTTGGCCGACTGCTGCCAGAGGACCTGCGGCAGCGCCAGCGCGGCGGCGAGCGCCCCCGGCCAGAGCTGGGCCAGCGGGATCGATCGCGTGCGCCAGGCCGCATCCGCCGCGACGGTCAGCAGCAGCAGCGCACCCACGATGAACGTGTGCGGGTGCGCCATCGGCAGCAGCCCGACCAGCACGCCCGCCGGCCAGAGCAGCCGGGCGTCGTCGGCCTCGCGAGCCACGACGACGAGCGTCAGGACGACCAGGCCGACACCCAGCCCCAGCAGGATCGAGCGCTGCGGCAGGATCGCGTCGACCAGCAGGTTGGTGAGGTGCGCGTTGGCCTCGTCGTCCTGCGAGTAGTCCTGCGGGAGGTTGCCGAGGAAGGTGCCGAGGCCCAGCCCGCTCGCCCGCCAGTCGCTCCACGCCGCCGTGACCCCGGCGAACGACCCGGTGCTCAGCGCCAGGACGAGCGCGAGGACACCGACCGAGATCCTGCGGAACAGGCGCAGACCGGTCGAGACGATCAGCTGGCAGATGGCCAGCGCGAGCAGCACCCCGGGCCAGAACAGGCTGGCGTGCAGGCTCATGCCGCCGTGGACGTAGAGGCCCGAGAGCAGGTCGATCAGGAAGGGGTAGGTGAGGCGTTCCCCGCTCGCGACCGGGAGTCCACCGGGCAGGCTGGTCGCGGCGGCGATGTGGTTGACGTGGGTCGCGTGCAGCCCGAAGTCGGCCCAGGTGGCGCCGGCCGTCCAGATGCCGTCGGACTCGCGGGTGAGGCTGTGGGTCCAGAAGAGTCGTACGACGAGCGTGGAGACGAGCGCCGTGGTCACGCCCCACAGCGCCCAGGCGCGTCGGCCGCCCTCGAGGGGGCGCGCCGCCGTGGCGGCGCCGGACCACAGGGCGACGCTCACCGCGGCGCACAGCACCACCACCAGCGGCAGGCCCACGTCGTACGGCAGCACGAGCAGCGCGAGGAAGGCCAGCCAGGTCCAGCCGAAGAGGCCGAGGACGACCGCCGCGGCGACCGCCTCGAAACGGTAGAGCGCGAGCGGGGAGCGCCGCACGAGCGCGGCGCCGAGCACGAGGGCCGAGACGAGGTGGATGACTGCCATGGCGCTGCCCTCGCTAGCGCCAGGACGAGAGCCACATACGGTTCTCCAGGCCCTGTGGAGTCAGCGGCGTGCCGTAGTAGATGGGGGCGAAGTACAAGAAGGCCAGCAGCGCGATGCCCAGGATCGACCAGTAGCCGATCGCCGAGGGGCGCGACCCGAAGGAGAAGGCCCGCGCGGACGTGGACGGCGGCTGCACCCACCCCGTCAGCACCCCGAGACCGATCACCACGAACGCCAGGCTGAACATGAGGGCGAAGAAGTAGTGGTAGAGGAACATCGGCCGCTCGATGAGCACGAACGGGAGGTAGTCGACCGCCCAGGCGAAGGCGAGCAGCCCGAGCGGCCAGCGCCAGGGCCGGAACCGCTCGCGACGCAGGGACCACCCGACGACCACCACCGCAGCACCGAGCAGGGTGCCCCACCAGACGACGGGGTTGCCGAGCACGTAGATGTAGCTGGACTTCCCGTCGTCGGCGGGCGCCACGTAGGTGAAGACGCCGCGCTGGGTGATCGGCCAGCTCGTCCAGGACGACTGGTAGGGGTGGGTCGAGTCGTTGAGGGCGAGCTCGTACTGGTGGATCGCCCGGTTGAGGTCCTCGAACTTCGCGAGGAAGCTCATGTCGGCGTCGGGCGAGTACTGCGGGTTGCCCTCGAGGGTGGCCTGGAACTCCTGCGACATGAACGCGTCTCCCGGCCCGCTGTCGGGCAGGAGCGCGAAGTGCACCGCGAAGCTCGACACGTAGACCGTCAGCGGCAGGAGCACCAGCACCGCGGCTTGGCCGAGGGTGGGCCGCCAGATCTTCGGCAGGTCCCGGGAGTCCTCCAGCACGCTGATCAGCCAGATCACCCCGACCAGCCCGAGCGGAGCCAGCCCGGTCAGCTTGATCGAGGCGGCTGCCCCGGCGCACGCCGCCGAGCCGGCCAGGAGCAGCCAGTAGCCCCCGCGTCCCGCGCCTGCGCCGCCACCCTCCGACGCAGGTGAGCGACGCCGACGCGCCATCAGCGCGAGGGTCACGCCCGTGACGCCGAGGAGCAGCAGCATGCTGTCGAGCGTCGTGAGCCGCGACTCGACGAGGATCGCACCGTCGAGCAGGAGGAGCCCGGCGCCGAGGGTGGCGACCTTCCGGCTCCCGCAGAGCTGGCGGACCAGGCAGTAGAACGCCACGATCAGGGCCGTGCCGGCCAGAGCCGGCAGGACGCGCAGCATCACCGCCGGGTCGTCACCGGCAGCGCTCGCGTCGGTCCCGGTGATCCACGCCCAGGCGCCCAGGATCAGCTTGCCGAGCGGCGGGTGGAGGTCGAAGTAGTAGGTGCCCTCCTGGTAGCGCAGGGCGTACTCGCGGAAGTAGACCTCGTCGAAGACGATCGCCCGAGGGTTGCCGAGCGAGACGAACCGGGTGAGCGCGGCCAGGGCGGTGAGGACGTAGACCTCGCCCGGGACCCGGAGCAGTGCACGCCGCCAGCGTCCGGCGCCGGACCCGGCAGGCGTCGAGACCTCGGGCTCCGACGCCTCGACCTCGGCGTTGGCGCTCGATGCAGCAGGGGTCATGCCTGGACCTCTCGGATGGTGAGTCTCCTCAATCTAGTGCCCGTTGCGGGCTCATCGATGCCTGCGACGCGTCGTGGGCCTCCTCAGCGCAGACCGGTGCCCCGCTGCAGCGCCAGCTGGAGCAGCCGGTCGACCAGGGCCGGGTAGTCCAGTCCCGACTCCGCCCACATCTGCGGGAACATCGAGGTCGGCGTGAAACCCGGCATCGTGTTGATCTCGTTGACGATCAACGACCCGTCGCCCTGCACGAAGAAGTCGACGCGGGCCAGCCCCTCGCACCCGACGGCCTCGAAGGCGCGCGCGGACAGGGACCGGACCTGCTCCTCGACCCCGACAGGCAGGTCGGCGGGCAGGTCGATCTCGGTGGCCTGGTCGGGCAGGTACTTGGCCTCGAAGTCGTAGAAGTCGTGCGAGGCGTCGACGTGGATCTCCGCCGGCCTGGTCGTCTCGCAGCCGCCGTCGAGGCGTTGCAGCACGCCGCACTCGACCTCGCGCGCCTCCTGAGCCGAGACCTCGACGAGCACGCGCGGGTCGTGCTCGAAGGCCTCCGCGAGCGCTGCGTCGAGCTCGCCGGCGCCGCCCACCTTGGCCACCCCCATGCTGGACCCGCCCCGGGCCGGCTTGACGAACACCGGGTGCTGCAGGTCGGCGACGCGACGTCGTACGGCGTCGGCATCGGCCGCCCACTGGGCGGCGGTCACCGTGATGCCCGGCATCACCGGGAGCCCCGCGGCGGCGAGGACGACCTTCATGTAGGCCTTGTCCATGCTGACGGCCGAGGCCAGGACGCCGGCACCGACGTAGCGGACCCCGGCCATCTCGAGCATCCCCTGGATCGTGCCGTCCTCACCCCAGGGCCCATGGAGGACGGGGAAGACCACGTCGACCTCACCGAGCACCTCGGGAGGCCGCGATGCCTCCGAGACGAGCAGGTCGGTGCCGGAGGCGGCCTGGGTCAGGGTCACCGTGGGGCGGCCGCCGTCGACGCTGGGGAGCAGCGCCTCGCCCTGGCTCGCATCGCCGGCGGCGATGCGCCACCGCTCGGCGCCGCTCTGCTCCAGCACCCAGCGTCCGTCGCGGGCGATGCCGATCGCGACGACGTCGTACGCCGTGGGGTCGATCGCCGCCAGCACGCTTCCGGCCGTGACGCACGAGATGCCGTGCTCGCTCGACCGTCCCCCGAAGACGACCGCCACGCGGGGCCGGCCGTCCGTGCGGGGAGCCGTGGAGGGGTCGGGGGTGCGATCGCTGCCGGTCACGCGCCCGACCCTATCCTCGACGACATGGCTGATCTCTCACCCTCGCTGTCCCCTGCGACCGTGGCGGTCACCGCCGGACGTCCGCCCCACGAGCCCGACCAGCCCCTCAACGTCCCGATCTCGATGGCCTCCACCTTCGTGGCGGGAGGAGACCGCGAGTACGGCCGCTACGGCAACCCGACCTGGTCCGCCTTCGAGGACGCCCTGGGCGAGCTCGAGGGCGGCCGGTGCCTGGCCTACTCCTCCGGGATGGCCGCCGTGACCACGATCCTCGACCTCGTCGGCCACGCCGCCACCGTCGTCGCGCCGCGGCACGCCTACCAGGGCAGCATCATGTCGTTGGCCGATCTCGAGGCCAGGGGTCGGATCACGGCGCACCTGGTCGACATCGAGGACACCGCCGCCGTGGTCGCCGCGTGCCAGGACGCCGCCCTGGTCTGGCTCGAGAGCCCGACCAACCCCGCCCTGGAGCTCGCCGACATCGAGACCATCGCCGCCGCCGCGCACGAGGCGGGCGCCTACGTGGTCGTCGACAACACCTTCGCCACCCCGTTGCTCCAGCAGCCGATCTCCCTGGGCGCCGACCTCGTCGTGCACTCGGCGACCAAGTACCTCAGCGGTCACAGCGACGTGCTGCTCGGCGCGATCGTCGTGGCTCCCGACCAGGCCGAGCTGTACGACGTGCTCCTCAACCGCCGTTCCCTGACGGGCTCGACCCCGGGGACCTTCGAGACGTGGCTGGCCCTGCGCGGGATGCGCACCCTGCACCTGCGCGTCGAGCGCGCCCAGGCCAACGCCCAGGCCCTGCTTCCCCGGCTCGAGCAGCACCCCGCGGTCTCCGAGGTGCGCTACCCCGGCTTCGGCGCCATCGTGTCCATCGTGGTGGCCGGGGAGCTCGCCGCGGACCTGCTGGTGCGCAAGACCACCCTGTGGGTGCACGCCACCTCCCTGGGCGGGGTGGAGTCGACGTTCGAGCGGCGCCGTCGGTGGAAGACCGAGGCGAAGACCATCCCCGAGGGTCTGGTGCGGATGTCGGTCGGCATCGAGGACGTCGAGGACCTGTGGGCCGACCTGTCGACGGCGCTGGACCAGGTGACCACGGAGCGCACCCCGTAGGGGGTCGGTCATCGAGTAGCCGGGCAGCGAGCCTGCGAGCCACCGGTCGACCGCGCTCGGTGAGGTGTGAGCTCACCGCAACCCGTAGGAGTCGGTCATCGAGTAGCCGGGCAGCGAGCCTGCGAGCCACCGGCGTATCGAGATGTCGGCGAGCCACCCGCTCACGCCAGCCACAGCCGCGGCCCTCACACCTCGCCGGATTTCGACTCGGCTGACGCGGCTTCGCAAGCTCAGCCGCGGCCTCGCTCAATCTTCGCCCGCCACGCGACCGTGCTCGTTCCTCGCACGGTCGCTGCGGGCTCGCTCACTCCATCTCGGACTTGGTGTCGCGGGCGAGGATCGTGTCCATCATGTCTGTGACGGTCATCCGGCCGGCGACGACGTCGTCGACGTAGCGCGCGACCGGCGCGTCGCAGTCGGACTTCTCGGCGAGCGCGCGCAGCGAGGAGCACGACTTCGCACCCTCCGCGACCTGGCGGGTCGAGGCGTAGATCTCGTCGGTGGTCAGACCACGGCCCAGCTTCTCACCGAAGGACCTGTTGCGCGAGAGCGGCGAGGAGCAGGTGGCCACCAGGTCACCCAGTCCGGCGAGGCCCATCAGGGTCAGCGGGTTGGCGCCGAGCTTCATCGCCAGGCGAGCGGTCTCGGCCAGGCCCCGCGTGATCAGCGACGCCGTGGTGTTGTCGCCGAAGCCCAGTCCCACGGCCATCCCCACGCCGAGGCCGACGACGTTCTTGTAGGCGCCGCCGAGCTCGCAGCCGAGCACGTCGACGCTGGTGTAGGGGCGGAACGCCGGTGAGTGGCAGCGGGCCTGCAGCATCTTCGCGACGTCCTCGTCGGCGCACGCCACCACGGAGGCCGCCGGCTCTCGACGCGCGATCTCCTTCGCGAGGTTGGGGCCGCTGATGACGGCGATCCGCTCGGGGCCGGCGTCGGTCACCTGGTGGATGACCTCGCTCATCCGGTTGAGGGTGCCGAGCTCGACACCCTTCATCAGCGACACCATGACGGCGTCCGGCTCGATGAACGGTGCCCAGGTCGTCAGGTTGTCCCGCAGGGTCTGCGACGGCGTCGCGAGCACCACGACGTCGGCGCCGTGCAGCGCCTTCTCGATGTCGTGGGTCGCGCTGACGGTCGGCGGGAGCTGGATGCCGTGGAGGTAGTCGGCGTTCTCCCGCTCGGCGTTGATGGCCGCGGCCACCTCCTCACGCCGGGCCCACAGGGTCACGTCGTTGCCGCCGTCGGCCAGGACGATCGAGAAGGCCGTCCCCCAGGAACCGGCGCCGAGCACCGCGACCTTGCCGCGTGATGCTGCGTGGGGCGTGCTGGTCATCCTGCCTCCCGTCGCGGGTGGTCGTCGCCGGCCCCCGCCTTCCTCATGTCGTAGCGCACGGCCGGGGCGCGCTCGCCCCGCAGGTCCTCGACCAGCTCGGTGATCGCACTCATGATCCGCTCGGTCGCCGAGGCCAGCGCCTCGGCGCCCGGCGGTGCGGCGTCCGCGAAGTCGCTGAGGTCGACGGGGTCGCCGACCTTGATGTGGATCGCCTTGCGGGGGAACAGGTCGGGCTTCCTGGCGTACGGCGCCAGCAGGTCCTGGGCTCCCCACTGACCCACCGGGATCACCGGGCAGCCGGTCTCGAGAGCGATCCTGGCCGCCCCGGACTTGCCGGTCATCGGCCACAGGTCGGGGTCGCGCGTGATGGTGCCCTCGGGGTAGATGACGATGCACTCTCCGGCGCGCACGGCGGCGACCGCCGCGGCGTACGCGCCCGCGGCGTTGGCGCTGGAGCGCTCCACGGGGATCTGCCCTGCCGAGCGCAGGAAGTGACCGAGGAAGCGGTTGCGGAACAGTCCCGACTTGGCGAGGTAGCGCGGGAGGCGGCCGTGGTCGTGGGTGAAGACCGCGGCGGTCAGGGGGTCGACGTGGGAGAGGTGGTTGATGACGAGCACACAGCCACCGCTCGCGGGGATCTTCAGGCCGTCGATCCAGTCGCGCTTGGTGGTCAGGAGGAACAGCGGCTTGAGGATGACCGCCCCGAGGGTGAAGGTCCAGCCGCGGGGCTGGTCCAGCTTGCGAGGTCTCACGGGAGAGCAGGTTACTCGCCACGGACCGCCAGGCACCGGAGCCGCTCCCGGAGCGGTCACCTCCGTGCTCACGGGGCCGAGACCCGCGGACGGACCGGGTGGAGCGCCTGACACGATGCCGTGCATGCAGCAGTACGTCGTCGTGGTGCCGGTGAAGCCTCCGGCGTTCGGGAAGTCGCGGCTGCAGGGTCTCAGCGACGTCCTGCGTCGCGACCTGGCCGAGGCCTTCGCGCTCGACACCGCGGCGGCCTGCCTGGCCGCCACGGGCGTGGCGCAGGTCCTCGTCGTCACCGACGACGCGGCCTTCGCAGCGCGCTTCGCCGCACTGGGGTGCACCAGCGTCCCCGACGGGGACAGCAGCGGTCTCAACCCCGCCCTGTCCCAGGCGGCCCAGGAGGCCCGTCGTCGCTGGCCGGACCTCGTCCCGGTCGCGCTGCTCGCCGACCTCCCGGCGCTTCGCGCCGAGGACCTGGACGAGGCCTTGGCCTCGCTTGTCCCGGGACGCCCGGCGTACGTCGCCGACGTCGAGGGCACCGGCACCACGCTCTACACCGCGCCGTACGACGAGTTCGACCCGTCGTTCGGTCCGGACTCGGCCCACGCGCACCTCGTCGGCGGCGCGCACGCCGTCGAGGGCGAGCTCACCAGCCTGCGACGCGACGTCGACGACCTCGACGACCTCCGTGCGGCGCAGGCCCTCGGGCTCGGCCCGCAGACCGACCGGCTCGTCGCCGGGCTGCCGCTCTGAGACGACGTCGTCGCTCCCACGACCTCGCGACGCGACGACGGGCCGCACCTCGCGAGGAGGTGCGGCCCGTCGACGGTGAGGTGTCCTGGTCAGGCCTTCTTGGCCGGAGCCTTCTTCGCGGGCGCCTTCTTGGCGGCGGTCTTGGCCGGGGCCTTCTTCGCGGGCGCCTTCTTGGCGGCGGTCTTGGCCGGAGCCTTCTTCGCGGGCGCCTTCTTGGCGGCGGTCTTGGCCGGAGCCTTCTTCGCCGGCGCCTTCTTGGCAGCGGTCTTGGCCGGAGCCTTCTTCGCCGGCGCCTTCGTGGCGGCGGCCTTGGTCGGCGTCGCCTTCTTGGCGACGGAGGCCGCCTTCTTCGCCGGCGCCGCGGCCTTCTTGGCCGCCGGAGCCGCCTTCGCGACCGTGAGCTTGGGCAGCTTCTTCGCGCCGGAGACGACGTTCTTCAGGTCGGCGCCCGCGGTGAACTTCGGAACCGACTTCTTCTTGGCCTTGACCCGGTCGCCGGTCTGCGGGTTGCGGACCCAGCGAGCCTCACGCACCCGCTTCTCGAACGAGCCGAAGCCGGTGATCGCGACCTTCTCCCCCTTCACGACCTCCCGCGTGATGGTGTCGAGGACCGAGTCGAGCGCGTGCGCTGCGGCCTTGCGGTTCCCCTCGTATCGCGCGGCGAGCGCGTCGATGAGCTGCGTCTTGTTCACTTGCTTCCCTTCCGATGAACCTGGTTGGTGCCGAGCAAGTGCCCGACTTTCCCCTGCACGCTAGGTAACTGCGCCCGAGGTGACAATCGCCACGCCGTAGCAAGGTCGACAATTTTGCCGGGCGGTTCGGCACTCGCCGCGGCCCAGAAGCCCATGGCTGAGCGGATGTCGAGGCTCCGCACCCAGTCACGAGCGACCGACGCGCGCCGGCGTCGGCCTCGCTCGCCACGGACCGTAGACCCTCAATCCCGCTCAACCACGGGCTTGTGAGTCACGGTCGGGTCAGGACTTGATCGTCGCCGGCTTCCAGGACGGGCGGGTCGACTCGTAGGAGTCGATGTCGTCGGCGTGGCCGAGAGTGATGCCGATGTCGTCGAGACCCTCGAGCAGCCGCCAGCGCGTGTAGTCGTCGATGTCGAAGGAGTCCTCGATCGCGTCGGGACCCTCACCCGCACGCACGGTGCGCGTCTCGAGGTCGACGGTGATGCTTGCTCCGGGCTGGTCGGCGAGGTAGTCCCACAGGCGCTGGACGACCTTCTCGTCGACCTGGGCGGCGAGCAGTCCGGCCTTGCCGGAGTTGCCGCGGAAGATGTCGGCGAAGCGGGCCGAGATGACGACCCTGAACCCGTAGTTCTGCAGCGCCCACACGGCGTGCTCGCGCGAGGACCCGGTGCCGAAGTCGGGCCCGGCCACCAGGACCGAGCCACCGGAGTAGGACGGGTCGTTGAGCACGAACGTCGGGTCGTTGCGCCAGGCGCTGAACAGCCCGTCCTCGAAGCCGTCACGGGTGACGCGCTTGAGGTAGACGGCGGGGATGATCTGGTCGGTGTCGACGTTGCTGCGGCGCAGCGGCACGCCGACGCCGGTGTGGGTGGTGAAGGCGTCCATGTCAGTTGCTCCCAGTCGTCGCGGGGGTCAGGTCGGCGGGCGAGGAGAGGGTGCCGCGGATCGCAGTCGCGGCGGCCACCGGGATCGAGACGAGGTGGGTGCGCCCACCCTTGCCCTGGCGTCCCTCGAAGTTGCGGTTGGAGGTCGAGGCGCTGCGCTCGCCGGGCTCCAGGGTGTCGGGGTTCATGCCCAGACACATCGAGCAGCCGGCCCCACGCCACTCCGCACCGGCCGCGATGAAGATCTTGTCCAGGCCCTCCTCCTGCGCCTGCAGGCGCACGCGCACCGAGCCCGGCACGACGAGCAGCCGGGTGTCGGCGTCGACGGTGTGGCCCTCGATGATCTCGGCCGCCAGCCGCAGGTCCTCGATCCGGCCGTTGGTGCACGAGCCGACGAACACGGTGTCGACCTTGACCTCGCGCATCGGCGTGCCGGCCTCCAGTCCCATGTACTCCAGGGCCTTCTCGGCGGCGATCCGGTCCTCGGCGTTCTCGTACTGCTCCGGGAACGGGACGCTCGCGCCCAGGGGCACGCCCTGACCGGGGTTGGTGCCCCAGGTGACGAACGGGGTCATCTCGCTGGCGTCGAGGACGATCTCCTTGTCGAAGACCGCGTCGGGGTCGGTGACGAGGCTCTTCCAGTGCGCGACCGCGGCGTCCCACTCCGCTCCGGACGGCGCCTCGGGTCGCCCCTCGATGTAGTCGAACGTCGTCTGGTCCGGGGCGATGAGGCCGGCCTTGGCACCCCACTCGATGCTCATGTTGCACACCGTCATCCGGCCCTCCATCGAGAGCTCCTCGATGGCCTGGCCGCGGTACTCCACGATGTAGCCCTGGCCCCCGCCGGTCCCGGTGTGAGCGATCAGCGAGAGCACCATGTCCTTGGCGGTGACGCCCTCGGGCAGCGAGTTGTCGATGGTCACGGCCATCGTCTTCGGCTTGGCCTGCATCAGCGTCTGCGTCGCCAGGACGTGCTCGACCTCGGACGTGCCGATGCCGAAGGCGATCGCCCCGAAGGCGCCATGGGTGCTCGTGTGGCTGTCGCCGCACACGATCGTCATGCCCGGCTGGGTCAGGCCGAGCTGCGGGCCGACCACGTGGACGATGCCCTGCTCGACGTCGCCGAGCGGGTGCAGGCGCACCCCGAAGTCGGCGGCGTTCTTGCGCAGGGTGTCGACCTGGGTCTTGGAGACGGGGTCGGCGATCGGCTTGTCCCAGTCGAGCGTCGGGACGTTGTGGTCCTCGGTCGCGAGGGTGAGGTCGGGACGCCGCACGGTCCGGCCGTTGAGTCGCAGGCCGTCGAAGGCCTGCGGGCTGGTCACCTCGTGGATGAGGTGGAGATCGATGTAGAGCAGATCCGGCTCACCCTCACTGCTTCGGACGACGTGCTCGTCCCAGACCTTCTCCGACAGCGTCCTGCCCATGGCTGATCTCCTCTGTGTCCTGAGCTGCGGCACCTGGTCGGCGCCGGTCGACGCCGTCTGCTCGACGTCGGGGGTGCTGACGCACAGGGGTGTCGTACGTCGCGGTAACAAACGGTAGCGCTTGCATCCCATTTGGTGAGACGCTAATCTCACCCAATGGACACCTCAAGTGGCGTCGGCGTGCTCGACAAGGCGGCCCTCGTGCTCACCGCGCTCGAGTCCGGACCGGCCACGCTGGCCGGTCTCGTCGCCGGCACCGGCCTCGCCCGACCGACCGCGCACCGCCTCGCGGTGGCCCTGGAGCACCACCGGCTCGTGGCCCGCGACATGCAGGGCCGCTTCGTGCTGGGGCCCCGTCTCGCCGAGCTCTCGGCCGCTGCCGGCGAGGACCGGCTGCTCGCCACGGCCGGCCCGGTCCTGGCACGCCTGCGCGACATCACCGGCGAGTCCGCCCAGCTGTGGCGCCGCCAGGGTGAGCACCGCGTCTGCGTCGCCGCCGCCGAACGGCCCTCGGGCCTGCGCGACACCATCCCGGTCGGCTCCCAGCTGACGATGCGTGCCGGGTCGGCCGCCCAGGTGCTGCTCGCCTGGGAGGATCCCGAGCGGATGCACCGTGGCCTGCAGAACGCCGCCTTCTCCGCGGCCGCGCTCTCCGGCATCCGCCGCCGCGGCTGGGCGCAGTCGATCGGCGAGCGCGAGCAGGGGGTCGCCTCGGTCTCTGCCCCCGTCCGCTCCCCCGGCGGCAAGATCATCGCGGCCGTCTCCGTCTCCGGTCCCCTCGAGCGGCTGTCGCGCCAGCCCGGGCGGATGCATGCCCCGGCCGTGCTCGCGGCGGCCGAGCGGCTCTCCGAGTCACTGCGCCGCGCCGCTGCCGAGTAGCCACCCGTCGTTCGTCGCGTAGCGGGCCACGCGACGAAGGAGCGGACCGGCGTGTCGAGACGCCCGTGAGCCGACCGCGCACCGGCTCCCCTCACGCTGGCGCGCCCACCTCGCCGACACCCAGCGGTGAGCGTCCGGTCCGAGAGCTGCCGACACCGTCAGAAGAGCGCGTCCTGCTCCAGCGAGAGCAGCGTCTGCTTGCGCTCCACGCCGCCGGCGTAGCCGGTCAGCGTGCCGTTGGCGCCGATGACGCGGTGGCACGGGATCACGATCGGGATCGGGTTGGAGCCGTTGGCCAGGCCGACCGCACGCGACGCCGCGTTGGTCTTGCCCAGGCGCCGGGCGATCTCGCCGTACGACGCCGTCTCGCCGTAGCCGATGCCCGCCAGCTGGCGCCAGACGAGCTGCTGGAAGTCGGTGCCGACCGGCGCGAGCGGGAGGTCGAACTCCTTCAGCTCGCGCGCGAAGTACGCCCTCAGCTGCCGCGCGGCCTCGGCCAGCACCGGGTGGGCGTCGTCGCGCGAACCGCGCACCCGCCCGTCGCCGTCGCGGAACGGGGAGAACTCGATCGCGGTGATCTTGTCGTGGCGCTCGACGAGACGCAGCTCGCCGATGGGTGAGTCGAGGACGGTCCACATGGTCAGGTCTCTTTCGTCAGGGTCGGCGTGGTCGCGGGCATGAGGGTGTTCCAGAGGTGGAGCAGGGCGTAGGAGCGCCACGGGCTCCACTCGGCAGCGCCCGCGACCACCGCCGCCGGTTCGTGGCCCAGGCCGCGCAGCGCGTTGCGCACGCCGATGTCGGTGGGAAGGAAGACATCGGGGTGGCCGAGCGCTCGCATCGCGACGTAGTCGGCGGTCCACGGTCCGATGCCGGGCAGCGCCACCAGGGAGGCGCGCACGTCCGCCCGGTCGACGCCGCGGTCCAGGCGCACCTGCCCGTCGACCAGTGCCGCGCACAGCCCCACGAGGGCGCGCCCTCGTGCCCTCGGCATCGGCAGCGACGCGGGGTCCAGTCCGGCCAGGACGTCGGGCCGCGGGAACAGGTGGGTCAACCCGGGGACCGAGGTGTCGATCCGTTGCCCGACCGCCGCCACGACCTGGCCGGTCACCGTGCGGGCGCCGGCAACGCTGACCTGCTGACCGACGACGGTCCGGACCGCGGTCTCGTCGCCGTCCACCTGACCGGGGAGCCTCAGTCCCGGGCAGCGGCGCGCGAGCGTCCCGATCACCGGATCGCCCACGAAGTGGTCGTCGACGGCGACCGGGTCACAGTCGGCGTCCAGCAGCCGGCGGGCGCGCTCCACGGCGGCGGCGGTGTCCCGCAGGTCGGCGAGCTCGAAGCTGGCCTCCACGAACGCCGTCAGTCCTGGGTCCAGTGCGTCCGCGATCGCCAGTCGCATCACGCCCGGTCCGTGCGGGAGGTCGAGGGTGCGGGCGTACCAGCCGTCGCCGGCGACCTCGACGCCCGGCACCAGGTGGTAGGCCAGGAAGTCCAGCAGCGCCTGGCCGGCGAAGGGCGTGCGTACGGCGAGGCGCAAGGTCACCGTCACCGTCCCGGCCCCGCTCACCTCGTGGTCGACCTGGCCCGTGCGGGCCCGGCCACCGACCCGAGCACGACGTCCCCGCAGCTCGGTCGGGCTGGCGGCGTACACCTCGCGCACCGTCTCGTTGAACTGCCGGACGCTGGAGAAGCCGGCCGCGAACGCGATGTCGGCGAACCCCAGCTCCGTGGTCTCCACGAGGATCCTCGCGGTCTGCGCCCGCCGCGCCCGGGCCAGGGCCAGCGGGCCGGCGCCCAGCTCCGCCGAC
>NZZG01000096.1 GCA_002698575.1 Pimelobacter sp.
CGAGGAGGAAGAGGAACTCCGGGGTGTTCTCCAGCAGCACCCCCACGTGGGGTGGGTGGCCCGCCGGCAGCAACGACGACATGGCCGCGCCGTGCACGCCCGACTCCCGCACGACCTCGCGCCATCTCCACGCCGAATCCCCGGCCAGCAGCCCGGGCCGGTCGTCGTCGGCGCGCGCGAGCAGGTGCTCGTGCACGGTCGGTGCGGTGATCATGTGGGGCTCATGCGGTGCTCATGCGGTGCTCATGCGGTGCTCATCCGGGGTCGGAGTGGGCGCCGCCGCAACCCACCATCGTGGAGAAGCGGCATGCTGACGGCGCCGCGACCTGTCCAGGCGGCACGATCGTGGAGCAACGGCACTCCCTGCGACGCCCGAGCGCTCACGCCGGCTCGGCAGCCAGCGCCCGTCCGATGGTCAACGCCTGCTCGGTCGCGCCGCCGAAGAGGAACTCGAAGCGCTTGGCCGTGGTGAAGTAGCGGTGCGCCTCGCCGTCGAGATCGATGCCGACCCCACCGTGCACGTGGACCGTGGTGTGCGCCAGCTTGTGGCCGGCATCGGCGGCCCAGAGCTTGGCGGTGGCGACCTCGGTCTCGGCCGGGAGCCCCTCGGCGAGACGCCACACGGCCTGCCAGAGGGTGAGTCGCTGCGCGAGCACGTCGATGTAGCCGTCGGCGAGCCGCTGCGAGACGGCCTGGAACGTGCCGATCGGACGACCGAACTGCTCACGTGTCTTGGCATAGGCGGCCGTCAGGTGCAGCGCACCCTCGGTGACGCCGAGTTGCTCGGCCGCGGCGCAGGCGATCAGGAGCTGGGCGAGGCGGTCGGCGGCGACCCCGTCGGGCTTGCCGAGCAGCCGAGCAGCGGCGCCGTCGAGATCGAGTCGTACGACGGTGTCCCGGTCGCTGCTGTGCCCCTCGACGCGGGCGACGCCGTCGACGGACGGGTCGAGCAGGAAGACGCCGACACCCTGGTCGGTGGCCGCGGTGACGAGCAGCAGACCGGCGACGCCGCCCGCCCGGACGATCGACTTCGACCCGGTCAGCAACCAGCCGTCGCCCCCGTCGCCCCCGTCGGCGGCCGCGCGCGCCACGACCGTCGGGCGTGTCGGCAGGTGCGAGCGCTCCTCGGCCACCGCCGCGGTGAGGATCAGGTCGCCGGATGCCGCGCCGGGGAGCACGGACTCGCGCTGGTCCTCGGTGCCGAGCTCGGCGACGAGCAGGGCCGACGGGCCGTGCACGGCCAGGGGGACCGGTGCCACGGTGCGGCCGACCTCGACCAGCACCCGGCACAGCTCGACGAGGCCCAGCCCGGCCCCGCCGTACTGCTCCGGGACCGCGAGGGAGGTCAGGCCCGCGGAGTCGAGCTCGCCCCACAGCTCGGCGTCGATGCGTGACCCGGCTGCCTCGACCTGCTTCTGCCGCTCGTTGGTCGCGCGCTCGCCGAGGATGGTCGCGGCGAGGGCGGCGGCCTCGTCCTGCTCGGAGGTGAAGGAGAAGTCCATGGGTGTGCCGTCCTCTATCGCTTCGCGGCGGGCAGGCCGAGGCCCACGTAGCCGATGATGTCGCGCTGGATCTCGTTGGTGCCGCCGCCGAAGGTCATCACCAGCGATGAGCGGTAGTAGCGCTCGAGCCGTCCGGCGAGGGCGGCGCCCTCGGAGTCGCCGGTGAGACCCGCCGCCGGACCGACGATCTCGGTGAGTGCGCGGTAGACCTCGGTGTTGAGCTCGGAGCCGTAGATCTTGATGGCCGACGCCTCCGCGGGGGAGAGGTCGACCTTCGCGTCGGCGTCGGCGGCGAGCTTCCAGTTGAGCAGCGCGAGGGCCTCGACCCGGGCGTGCACCCGGCCGAGCGCGATCTGGACCCACTCGGTGTCGATCACCCGTTGCCCGTCGGGGTTCTTGGTCTGCTGGGCCCACTCCCGCACGAGGGCGAGGGAGTGGATCGTGGGTGCCGCGGACGTCAGCGAGACTCGCTCGTGGTTGAGCTGGTTGGTCATCAGCGACCAGCCACCGTTCAGCTCTCCGACCAGGTTCTCGGCCGGCACCCGCACGTCCTCGTAGTAGGTGGCGCTGGTGCCCACGCCCGCGACGGTGTGCACGGGCGTGTACGAGACGCCGGGGGCCTGCGCCGGGACCATGATCATCGACAGGCCCTTGTGGCGCGGAAGGTCGGGGTCGGTGCGGCAGGCGAGCCAGATCCAGTCGGCGTACTGGATCAACGACGTCCACATCTTCTGGCCGTTGATGACCCACTCGTCGCCCTCCCGACTCGCCCTGGTCTTGAGCGAGGCGAGGTCGGTCCCGGAGCCGGGCTCGGAGTAGCCGATCGAGAAGTGGAGGTCGCCGGCGAGGATCTTCGGGAGGAAGTACTCCTTCTGGGCGTCGCTGCCGTAGCGCATGATCGTCGGACCGACGGTGTTGAGCGTCAGGTAGGGGATCGGTACGCCGGCCACGGCCGCGGCGTCGGTGAAGATCAGCTGCTCGATCATCGAGCGGGCCTGCCCGCCGTACTCCTCGGGCCAGCCGATGCCCAGCCAGCCGTCGGTGCCGATCTGACGGATGACCTCCTTGTAGACGCCGGCCTCGCCGAACTCGCCGGTGGCAGAGGCGAGCCCTGCCCGCCGTTCGGGCGTGACGAGAGCGTCGAAGTACTCCTTCAGCTCCGCTCGCAGGGCCAGGTGCTCAGGCTCGAGGACTACACGCATGGCGTCAGACTAGAACGTGTTCTCGTTTTCGGCTAGCCTCGTCGTGACGTTGAATGGCCCGAGCGGGACCGACGGACGCACGACACGGGAGACGCAATGAGTGAGACTCGCATGCTCGACCAGGGCACCGCCCCCGAGCGGTTCGCCCGCGGCTGGCACTGCCTCGGACTGGCGAGCGCCTTCGGGGACGGCAAGCCGCACGGGATCGAGGCCTTCGGCACCAAGCTGGTCGTCTGGCAGGACACCCACGGCGACCTGCAGGTGCTCGACGGGTACTGCCGTCACATGGGCGGCGACCTCACGCAGGGATCGGTGAAGGGTGACGAGGTCGCCTGTCCGTTCCACGACTGGCGCTGGGGTGGCGACGGCAAGTGCAAGGCGATCCCCTACGCCCGACGCGTGCCCCTGCGGGCCCGCACGCAGAAGTACGCGACGGCGATCCGCAACGGCCAGCTGCTGATCTGGCACGACACCGAGGGCAGCGAGCCCGACCACGACATCCTGCCGCCCGAGCTTCCCGGCGTCGGCACCGACGAGTACACCGACTGGTCGTGGGAGGTCGTCCCGATCACCGACTCGCACTGCCGCGAGCTGATCGACAACGTGGTCGACATGGCGCACTTCTACTACGTGCACTTCTCGTTCCCCACGAGCTTCCGCAACGTCTTCGAGGGCCACGTGGCCACCCAGTACATGGAGTCGAAGGGTCGTCCCGACATGAGCGGCGGGTACGGCGACGCCGACCTCTTCCTCAAGTCCGAGGCGACGTACTACGGGCCGTCGTACATGATCAACTGGCTCGACGTCGACTACAAGGGCTTCCAGACCGAGGTCATCCTGATCAACTGCCACATCCCCACGGGGCCGGACTCGTTCACGCTGCAGTACGGCATCACGGTCAAGAAGCCCGAGGGGATCGACGAGCCGACGGCCCAGTTCATCGCCGGGAAGTACGCCGAGATGTTCGGTGGCGGCTTCCTGCAGGACGTGCACATCTGGAAGAACAAGGTGCCCGTGCAGAACCCGCTGCTGTGCGAGGAGGACGGCCCCGTCTACCAGCTGCGCCGCTGGTACGAGCAGTTCTACGTCGACGTCGCCGACATCGCGCCGGAGATGACCGACCGGTTCGAGTTCGAGGTCGACACCACCAAGGCCAACGAGTACTGGCAGGAGGAGGTCGCCGACAACCTCGCCAAGCGCGCCCAGGAGGAGGCGGCGAGCACGGCCTCGGAGTCCGCCGAGGCGACTGCGGCGCACTGATGGCCTCGTTCGTACCCACCAGCGACGACACGCTCGAGGACCGGCGGCTCTACACCGAGGCACGTCAGACCACGGTGGCCTGCCTGGACTGCCTGGCGGAGGTCGGGGTGAAGAAGAACAGCGAGCACCACACCGCGATCCAGTGGAGCTCCAGCGCCCAGGGCTCGTGCCCGGTGCTCTCGCGCCGGGCCGCGTCGGCCGATGCCCGCTCCGTCCACGCGGGGTGTCCACGGATGGAGGCCAGCATCGAGGCTGCGGCGCGGGAGGGAAGAATCCCCCTCGGTGCCGAGGACGGCTACTGACCCTCGGCCCCGCACGCAGCGTCGTGGCAGCCTGATCCGGCGTCCGCCCGCCTCACCCGAACTGATCACGAAAGAGAACCGTGGAGCCTGTTTCCTACGAGCTCGAGGTCGTCGACGTCGTCGAAGAGACCGCCGACGCGCACTCGATCACCTTCCGGGTCCCGGCCGAGGCCGCCGGCGAATTCGCCTACCGGCCCGGTCAGTTCCTCACCGTGGCCGTGCCCAGCGACCAGACCGGTGTCGCTGCCCGGTGCTACTCGCTGTGCAGCAGCCCGAGTGGCGAGGATGCCGAGTCGACCGTGACCATCACGGTCAAGCGCACCGCCGAGGGCTATGCGTCCAACTGGATCTGTGACCGCGTGGGCGTCGGCGACACGCTGCGGGTCCTGCCCCCGAGCGGGATCTTCACCCCGGCGTCCCTCGACGCCGACCTCCTGCTGTTCGCCGGGGGCAGCGGGGTCACTCCGATCATGTCGATCGCGCGTACGGCGCTGGCTCGGGGCAGTGGACGGGTCACGGTGTTCTACGCCAACCGGGACGAGGACTCGGTGATCTTCGCCCGTGAGCTGCGCGAGATGGCCAGCGCCCATCCGGATCGGCTCCACGTGGTCCACTGGCTGGAGAGCGTGCAGGGTCTGCCGACCTTGGAGCAGCTGCGCGCGTTCGCGGCCGACTACCTGGAGCGCGACGCGTTCGTGTGCGGCCCGGCGCCCTTCATGAAGATGACGACCGCGGCACTCAAGGAGCTGGACTTCCCCCGGGCGCGCAGGCACCAGGAGAAGTTCGTCTCCCTGGGTGGCAACCCGTTCGGCGACGTGTCGCCGGTGGTGGAGGTCGCCGAGCCGCCTGCCCCCGCAGCGACGACCGCCGGCGTCGAGGAGAGCAGCGCGGGGGACGTCCGGGTGACCCCGGACGCCGACCCGGTGCGGCTCGAGGTCGAGCTGGACGGTGAGAAGCACGTCTTCGACGACTGGGACCGCTCCACCACGCTGCTCGAGCACCTGGAGAGCCGCGGCGTGAAGGCGCCGTACTCCTGTCGGGAGGGGGAGTGCTCGGCGTGCGCCGTGCGGCTGATCGAGGGTGAGGTGTCCATGGCGCACAACGACGTGCTCGACGACGAGGACCTCGCCGACGGGATCCGGCTGGCGTGCCAGGCAACGGCGACGACGGACGTCGTCCGGGCCAGCTACTCGTAGCGGTACCCGGCGCGAAAGCAACCATGCGTCCACAAGATCCACAATTGAGTAACAGATCTTCGGGAGACCGCGCTCCGGTCTAGACAGGAAAATCAATTTTGCGGTAACGCGTGACCTGCGTAGGGCGAGTCCGTTTGACTTCACAGCACCTCTCGAGGTGCGCCCCCCACTCCCCCATGTAAGGAACGACCCCCATGTCCATCGCACTCCTCTTCGGATGCCTGACGGTCGGCATCCTGCTCGCGACGCAGGTCTCGCGTCCCGCCACCGACTCGTCGCGCCAGCGCTCCGCCAGGCGCCGCGCACGGTTCGTGGCCACCCACCCCACGCACGTCAACTCCGCCGACATCGTGGCGGCCCTGGGCCGTGAGGGTGTGCCGGTGCCGCAGGCGCGGTTCATCGCCGAGCGCGCCCACGAGCAGGGGATCAAGCCCTTCACCATGTGGCTGTGGCTCGAGCAGTTCGGCGCGGAGGTGCTGGGCATCGTGGTCGCGGCCGACCTCACCCACGAGCAGCTGCTGACCCACATCAGCGACGGCACCGTCCCGGACCTCGAGGAGCTGAGGCTCTTCGCCTCGGCCAACGGGCTGGACGTCGCCGACGGGGCCGAGGCCGTCCCGACGCGCAGCGCCGCGTCCTCGGTGAAGGCCAGGAAGCGTCCCCCGATGCCCCCGATCTACGAGCCGGGCACCTACTCCGGGCTCGAGCTCGCCGCCAGGGCGCGCCGGGGGTCCGCGGCAGAGCGGCTGGACGACGCTGGACGCGGAGACGTCGCCGCCTGATCCCGGCATCGATCCGGACGGCTCGTCGGTCGGGGCCCGCACTAGTCAGAAATGACTAGGCGGGCCCCGACTGCTTTCCGGGTGCAGGTGGTGGGAGGAGCGCGCCAAGATGGTGACCCAGCACACACGCCACGTTCCCCACGACAGGAGCCGTCTCATGCTCGGACACCTGACCGGAGCACTCTCGCTCACCTTCGACCGCACGTCGCGGCGACTTCGCCAGGTGGAGCGGGACCCGCGCCTGGCGACGCCGCGGGACATCGAGTCGCTGGTGCGGGCTCACGGAGTGCCGGAGCAGGCGGTGTGGGCGGTCGGCGACCGGCTGGAGGCCGCCGAGCTGGACCCGGGGAGCGTGTGGGCCTGGACGATGCGGTTCGACGGTGCCACCCTCGCCGAGCTCTGCGCGTCCTCCTTGACGCACGAGGAGGTCGCCGAGCACCTCCACGAGCGCGCCGGCCTCTTCGGCGGTCTCAGCTGGGCCGCCTGACCTACGGCGTCGTCGCAGCTGCGTGGGGCAGCCGCGGCGACGCTGTCCAGGCGTTACCCCCCACTCTCGGTCCAGGAGATCTCGATGTTCGCCAGCTTGTCGCTCCGTGTTCCCGTCGTCCTGCTCGAGCCGCGCCGAACGCGCGATGCGCGGCGCTTGCGCCGGGTGGCTCGGGACCCCAGCCGTGCCACGGTCGCGGACCTCGAGCTGCTGGTACGTGCCCACGGGGTGCCCGAAAGGTTGGTCTGGGCCGTCACGGACCGCTTCGATGCCGACGACCTCGATCCCGAGCAGGCCTGGCGGTGGACGATGACCCAGGACGGCACCGAGCTGGCGCTGCTGTGCGCCTCGCACATCACCGGCCGCGAGCTGGCCTGGACCCTGGCGGGGGAGTCGGCGCTCGGGGTTGCCCGCGCCGGCTGATCACCAGCCGCGAGCACGCCACTCGGCGACATGTGGTCGCTCGACGCCCAGTCGGGTGTCGCCCCCGTGGCCGGGGTAGACCCAGGTGTCGTCGGGCAGTCGCGCGAACACCTTGGTCTCCACCTCGTCGATGAGCTGCGCGAAGGCCTCGTCGTCCCCGAAGGTGGCGCCGACGCCACCCGGGAACAGGGAGTCACCGGTGAACAGGTGCGGATGTCCGCCTGCCGCCGTGTCGTCGTACAGCAAGGCGATCGAGCCAGGCGTGTGGCCCGCGATCGCGATCACCTGCAGCGTGCAGGCTCCGACCGGGACGGTGTCGCCGTCACGGAGCCCGTGGTTCACCGCGATCCCGGTCTGGGACGTGATCGCGTCGGCGTCCGGCAGCCCAGCCGCGACAGCGGCCCCCGTGGCGCCGACCACGTCGGCCAGGGACCGGTGGTGGTCCCAGTGCTGGTGGGTGGTGATCACGGTCGCAAGTCCGGTCTCGCCGATGAGGGGGAGCAGGGTCCCGGTCTCGGCGGCGGCGTCGATCAGCACCTGCTCGCCGGTGCGGCCGCACCGCAACAGGTAGGCGTTGTTGCTCATCTGCTCGTCGACGGCCACCTTGGTGATCGTGAGCGCGTCGAGCTCGCGGACGTCCGGGGCTCCGCCGACCTCGACGTCTCCGGTGTAGGTCACCTGTCTCCTCGTTCCTCGGCAGTACGCCGTCGTCGCTGGTGGGGATCCGGTGGGGGATCCGCCGATGCCCCCGCCGATGCCCTCGTCATGCCCTCGTGAGTGTCCGGGTGGGCCCCGCCCGTCCATCATGCAGCACGGCACCACCGGCAACTTTGGTGTCGGCGGTGGCATCTAGGCTGAGGAGGCCGTCGGCGAGCCGCTTGCACATGCCCTGCCGATGGCGAACACTTGTTCGAACCAGACCTGTTCACCCGTAGCGCGACCGAGGGACTCCAGTGGCCGACCAGCTCATCATTCGTGGTGCCCGCGAGCACAACCTCAAGGACGTGTCGCTCGACCTTCCTCGCGACGCCCTCATCGTCTTCACCGGCCTGAGCGGCTCGGGCAAGTCGTCGCTCGCGTTCGACACCATCTTCGCGGAGGGCCAACGGCGCTACGTCGAGTCGTTGTCCGCCTATGCGCGCCAGTTCCTCGGCCAGATGGACAAGCCGGACGTCGACTTCATCGAGGGGCTCTCGCCCGCGGTGTCGATCGACCAGAAGTCGACGTCGAAGAACCCTCGCTCGACCGTCGGCACCATCACGGAGGTCTACGACTACCTGCGGCTGCTCTTCGCCCGCGCCGGCCGCCCGCACTGCCCCACCTGCGGAGCGCCGATCGAGCGGCAGACTCCCCAGCAGATCGTCGACCGTGTCCTCACCCTCGACGAGGGCGCCCGCTTCCAGGTCCTGGCACCTGTCATCCGGGGTCGCAAGGGCGAGTACGTCGAGCTGTTCACGCAGCTGCAGACGCAGGGGTTCTCCCGGGCCCGGGTCGACGGCGAGACCTACCCGCTGGACGACCCGCCCACGCTCGACAAGCAGAAGAAGCACACCATCGAGGTCGTGGTGGACCGGCTGGCGGTCAAGGCGTCGAGCAAGCGACGCCTGACCGACTCGGTGGAGACCGCCCTCAAGCTGGCTGCCGGGCTCGGGGTCTTCGACTTCGTCGACCTCGGCCCGAAGGACCCGGGGCGCGAGCTGCGCTTCAGCGAGAAGATGGCGTGCCCCAACGACCACAGCATCGACACCGACGACCTGGAGCCGCGCTCGTTCTCCTTCAACTCCCCGTTCGGTGCGTGCCCGGTCTGCAGTGGCCTGGGCACCCGCATGGAGGTCGACCCCGACCTCGTCGTGCCCGACACCACGGCGAGCCTGGCCGAGGGTGCCATCCAGCCGTGGAGCCAGGCCCACGTCGCCGACTACTTCCTCAAGCTGATGGGCGCCCTGGGCGAGGAGCTGGGCTTCGACCTGGACACGCCCTGGGAGGACATCGACGCGGTCGGCCAGCGGTCCCTGCTCGAGGGCCACCCCACCAAGGTGCACGTCGTCACGCGCAACCGATACGGGCGCGAACGCTCCTACGACGCCCAGTTCGAGGGCGCGCGCCGCTACATCGAGCGTCGCCACCGCGAGGCCGAGTCGGACACGTCTCGGGACCGGCTCGAGGGCTTCATGCGCGAGGTCCCCTGTCCGACGTGCCGGGGGAGCCGGCTCAAGCCGGTCTCGATGGCCGTCCAGCTCGGTGGCAAGAACATCGCCGAGATCTGCGCGCTGCCGATCAACGAGGCCGCGGCGTTCCTCGACAACCTCGACCTGACCGCCCGCGAGCGCCAGATCGGCGAGCGGGTGCTGAAGGAGATCCAGGAACGCCTCACCTTCCTCCTCGACGTCGGACTGGACTACCTCTCCCTCGATCGTCCGTCGGGGTCATTGTCCGGCGGTGAGGCGCAGCGCATCCGCCTCGCCACCCAGATCGGGGCGGGGCTCGTGGGCGTCCTGTACGTCCTGGACGAGCCCTCGATCGGTCTCCACCAGCGTGACAACCAGCGACTCATCGAGACGCTGGTGCGCCTCAAGGACCTGGGCAACACCCTGATCGTGGTCGAGCACGACGAGGACACGATCAAGGTGGCCGACTGGGTCGTCGACATCGGCCCGGGGGCCGGGGAGCACGGCGGACAGGTCGTCCACAGCGGCACGGTCAAGGGGCTCTACGAGCACCCGGACTCGATGACCGGCCAGTACCTCTCGGGACGACGTGAGATCCCGGTGCCCGAGATCCGCCGACCCCGCACGATCGGGCGCGAGCTCACGGTGCACGGGGCGCGGGAGCACAACCTGCGCAACGTCGACGTCTCGTTCCCCCTGGGGCTCTTCGTGGCCGTCACCGGCGTGTCCGGCTCGGGCAAGTCCACGCTCGTCAACGACATCCTGTACACCGCTCTGGCCAAGGAGCTCTACCGATCACGGCAGGTCCCGGGTCGGCACCAGAAGATCAGCGGTCTCGACCACGTCGACAAGGTGATCCACGTGGACCAGTCGCCGATCGGGCGGACACCGCGGTCCAACCCGGCGACGTACACCGGTGTCTTCGACCACGTCCGCAAGCTCTTCGCCGCCACCCCGGAGGCGAAGATGCGCGGCTACCTGCAGGGGCGCTTCTCCTTCAACGTCAAGGGTGGGCGGTGCGAGGCCTGCTCGGGCGACGGCACGTTGAAGATCGAGATGAACTTCCTGCCGGACGTCTACGTCCCGTGCGAGGTCTGCCACGGAGCGCGGTACAACCGCGAGACGCTGGAGGTCCACTACAAGGGCAAGACCATCGCCGAGGTCCTCGACATGCCGATCGGGGAGGCGGTCGACTTCTTCGCTGCGGTGCCCGCCATCGCGCGACACATGAAGACCCTGGTCGAGGTCGGCCTGGGGTACGTGCGGCTCGGTCAGCCGGCCACGACCTTGTCCGGCGGCGAGGCGCAACGGGTCAAGCTGTCGGCCGAGCTGCAGAAGCGGTCGACGGGTCGCACGGTCTACGTCCTCGACGAGCCCACGACGGGTCTGCACTTCGAGGACATCCGCAAGCTGCTGCTGGTGCTCGGCCGCCTGGTCGATGCCGGCAACTCGGTCCTGGTCATCGAGCACAACCTCGACGTGATCAAGACTGCGGACTGGCTCATCGACATGGGACCCGAGGGCGGGTCCCGCGGCGGTGGCGTCGTGGCCGAGGGCACGCCGGAGTCGGTCGCGGCCGTGGCCGAGAGCTACACCGGACAGTTCCTTGCCCCGTTGCTCGCCGGGCGCGAGGCGGCTCAGCCGACGGCGCTGCGCGCCCGCCCCGCCGGGGACTCCACGTCCTCGACGCGCCGGCCTGCGGGGAAGAAGGCTGCCCCGGTGAAGCGGACCGCCGCCGCGAAGGCCACCGGAAGGAAGTCGTCGACGACGAAGAAGACGGCGGCGAAGAAGACGGCCTCCCGGGCCAGGTAGCGGGTCGGGAGGTCTCCGGGCCCGGGACTTGGGATCGCTCCTCTACGCTTCCCGCAATGACCCTGGCCCGAGGAGAGCACGTGACCAGTCGGACGACCCCACGAACAGCGGACTTCTCGGGCCGCGTCAGCCGCCGTCGCGCGCTGTCCGGCGTCGCCGGCCTCGGCCTGGCGCTACCGGTGCTCAGCGCCTGCGGCGAGAGCGCAGGGCCGGCGTCGTCGGAGTCCGGGGACGTGGGCACACCGGGGGACTCGACGTCGGCGAGTGCGGATCCCACCACCGCTGCACCGTCGTCGGAGCCCGAGCCGGACGACGACGGAGTGCTCGCGTCGACCGCAGACATCCCCGTCGGGGGTGGGGTGATCTTCACCGATGACCGGGTCGTCGTCACCCAGCCGGCCGCCGGTGACTTCAAGTGCTTCTCGGCCGTGTGCACCCACACCGGGTGCCTGGTGGCGGGCGTGAGCACGAGCATCGTGTGCCAGTGCCACGGGAGCAGCTTCGACCTCGCCACCGGCGAGGTCCTGGGCGGGCCGGCCGCTGCGCCGTTGCCCGCAGTCGAGTTCACGATCGAGAAGGACCAGGTGGTGCTGTCATGAGCGAGTTCAGGACGTCCCGCAGGATCGTCTTCCAGGGGCTGGGAGCGCTCGGTGTCGCCGCCGCTCTCGCCGGTTGCGGCGGCTCCGAGCCAGGCACCGCCTCGACCCCCGCGGCCGGGACCGGGTTGGTGCCCGCCTCCGAGGTGCCGGTGGGCGGCGGCGTGGTCCTGCCGGACGCCAACGTCGTCGTGACCCAGCCCACGGAGGGCACCTTCCGCGGCTTCAGCACCACCTGTACCCACACCGGCACCGCCGTCAACCAGGTCGACGGTGGCGAGATCGTCTGTCCCAACCACGGCAGCCGGTTCTCCGTGGAGGACGGCTCGGCGCTGCAGGGCCCCGCCTCGGCGCCACTGGCCAGTGTCGAGGTCGCGCTCGAGGGTGACGAGGTCGTCCTCGCCTGACCACCGGGGTGTCGGCGTCCTTCCGTAGGGTTGGACCCATGTCGCCGGCCCGCACCCCTCGCACCGCCGGCGGCCCGTCGTCGTACCGCCCCGAGCCGGGCACGATCCCCACCCAGCCCGGGGTCTACCGGTTCCGTGACGCGAGCTCGCGGGTGATCTACGTCGGCAAGGCGAAGAACCTGCGCGCGCGGCTGTCGTCGTACTTCGCGGACGTCGCCACCCTGCACCAGCGCACCGCCACGATGGTCACCACCGCGGCCAGCGTCGAGTGGACGGTGGTCAACACCGAGGTCGAGGCACTGCAGCTGGAGTACTCCTGGATCAAGGAGTACGACCCGCGCTTCAACGTCAAGTATCGCGACGACAAGTCCTACCCGTGGCTGGCGGTCACCCTGGGCGACGAGTACCCACGGGTCATGGTCGGCCGTGGTGCCAAGCGCAAGGGCACGCGCTACTTCGGCCCGTACAGCCATGCCTGGGCGATCCGGGAGACGGTCGACATCCTGCTGCGCGTCTTCCCGATGCGCTCGTGCAGCAACGGCGTCTTCAAGCGCTCGGCGCAGATCGGGCGCCCCTGCCTGCTCGGCTACATCGGCAAGTGCTCGGCGCCCTGTGTCGGCACCGTCTCCGCCGACGAGCACCGGGCGATCGTCGAGGACTTCTGCGACTTCATGGCTGGCCAGACCCGCCCGTTCGTGCGGCGCATCGAGAAGGAGATGTACGCCGCCTCCGACGCGATGGACTTCGAGCGGGCCGCCCGGCTCCGCGACGACCTCGGCGCCCTGCAGAAAGCGCTCGAGAAGCAGGCGGTCGTCCTCGGGGACGGAGCCGACGCCGACGTGATCGCGTTGGCCGAGGACCCGCTCGAGGTCGCGGTGCAGATCTTCTACGTTCGCGGCGGTCGGATCCGCGGACAGCGCGGATGGGTGGCCGACAGGGTCGAGGAGGGTGGCACCCCGGAGCTGGTCGAGGACTTCCTGCTCCAGCTCTACGCCGGCGACGCCGACGCGGTGCCGCGCGAGATCCTGGTCCCCGAGCTGCCGCCCGACGTGGAGACCTTCGAGGCGCTCCTCGGCGACCTGCGGGGGAGTCGCGTCGTCATCCGCGTCCCGCAGCGCGGTGACAAGAAGACGCTGCAGGAGACCGTGGCGCGCAACGCGGGGCAGTCCCTGGCCCTGCACAAGACCAAGCGCGCCAGCGACCTCACGACCCGCAACCGGGCTCTCGAGGAGATCCGTGAGGCCCTCGAGCTGGAGGAGGTGCCGCTGCGGATCGAGTGCTACGACGTCTCCAACCTCCAGGGCACCGAGGTCGTGGCGTCGATGGTCGTCTTCGAGGACGGCCTGGCCCGCAAGGGCGAGTACCGCCGCTTCGTGATCCGCGACGTGGAGGGGCAGAACGACGTCGCCTCCATGCACGAGGTGATCACCCGTCGCTTCCGACGTCTGCTCGACGAGCAGGCCCGCAGCGAGTCCCGCGAGACCGACCAGGGACCGATGCTGGTCGACCCGGAGACCGGGCGGCCCCGCAAGTTCGCCTACGCGCCAGGGCTGGTGGTCGTCGACGGAGGTCCACCCCAGGTGGCCGCCGCGCAACAGGCCCTCGACGAGCTCGGCATCGACGACATCCCGGTCTGCGGACTGGCGAAGCGACTCGAGGAGGTCTGGCTCCCCGCCCAGGAGGACCCGGTGATCCTGGCCAGGTCGTCCGAGGGGCTCTACCTGCTGCAGCGCATCCGGGACGAGGCGCACCGCTTCGCCATCAACCACCATCGCTCGCGCCGGTCGAAGACCATGGTGGAGAGCGTGCTCGATGACGTCCCGGGGCTCGGTGAGGTGCGCCGCAAGACCCTGCTCAAGCACTTCGGGTCGCTCAAGAAGCTGCGCGCGGCCGAGCTGGACGAGCTGGCCCTGGTGCCCGGCATCGGCCCCCAGACCGCAGCGGCGATCAAGCAGGCGGTCGCACCATCCGCGGGTGCGGCAGACTCGCTCCCGACCACGGTGTCCATCAACACCGCGACCGGCGAGATCGAGGAGACATGAGCGAGACCGCAGCGGAGCCCCTCCCGCGGGGCGAGGTCGTCGTCGTGACCGGGATGACCGGTGCCGGACGCAGCACGGCCGCCAAGGAGCTGGAGGACCTCGGCTACTACGTGGTGGACAACCTCCCGCCCAGCCTGTTGCCCGACGTCGTCCGACTCGTCGACGGCAGCCTGGGCAAGCGTCAGCCGATCGCTGTCGTCGTCGACGTCCGGTCGGGTTCGTTCTTCGCGTCCCTGCACACCCAGCTGGCCCAGGGCTTCGAAGGGCGCCGCACGACCCTGGTGTTCCTCGACGCCTCCGACGAGGTCCTGGTCCGACGCCAGGAGGCCGCGCGCCGCCCGCACCCGTTGCAGGCCTCCGGCCGACTCCTCGACGGGCTGCACCGCGAGCGGCGGGTGCTGGCGGACCTGCGCGGCGACGCCGACCTCGTCATCGACACCGGGGCGCTCAACGTGCACCAGCTCACCGACCGGATCGCCGAGGCCTTCGGCACCCCCGGGAGCACGCAGCTGAAGGTCACGGTGCTGAGCTTCGGCTTCAAGTACGGCATCCCGGTCGACGCCGACTACCTCGCCGACATGCGGTTCCTGCCCAACCCGTTCTGGATCCCCGAGCTGCGCGACCACACCGGGCGCGACAGCGACGTGGCCGACTACGTGCGCTCGCGGCCGGGCGCCGCTGAGTTCCTCGACGCCTACCTGCCGGTCCTCACCGGGGTCGGCGCGGGCTACGTGCGCGAGGGCAAGCGCTTCATGCGCGTGGCGATCGGCTGCACGGGGGGCAAGCACCGCAGCGTGGCGATGACCGAGGAGATCGCCCGACGCCTCGTGGCGGCCGGGTTCGAGGCCAAGGCCATGCACCGTGACCTGGGGCGCGAGTGAGCGGCTTCATCGACTCCGAGCCGGACGACCTCGATCGGGCCCAGGCGGTGGTCGCCCTCGGCGGCGGGCACGGACTGCACGCGTCGCTGACGGCTCTGCGGCGACTCGTGGACGACCTCACGGTCGACGACCTGACCGCCATCGTCACCGTGGCCGACAACGGCGGCTCGTCCGGACGACTCCGGGGCGAGTTCAACGTCCTTCCTCCCGGTGACCTGCGGATGGCCCTGGCCGCGCTGTGCGGGGACGACGACTGGGGCGACACGTGGGCCAAGGTGCTGCAGCACCGCTTCGAGGGCGATGGAGAGATGCGCGGCCACGTGGTCGGCAACCTCCTGATCGTGGGTCTGTGGGAGCTGCTCGGCGACCACGTCGACGCGCTGGACTGGGTCGGTCGGCTGCTCGGTGCCAAGGGTCGGGTGCTCCCGATGGCACTGACCCCGATGGAGATCACCGCCCAGGTGCGCGCCGTCCCGGGCGACGACTCCGCCACCACGACGGTGCGCGGACAGGTGGAGGTCGCCACGGCGGAGGGCGAGATCGTCTCGATCGACCTCGACCCGCCCGACCCACCCGTCAGCGAGGAGGCGCTGGCGAAGATCGCCGAGGCCGACTGGGCCTTCCTCGGTCCCGGGTCGTGGTTCTCCTCGGTCCTGCCGCACCTGCGCGTCACCGCCCTGCGGGAAGCGATCCTCGCCACCGACGCCCGCCTGGTGGTCGTGCTCAACCTCGAGGAGCAGGCCGGGGAGACCGGCGGTTTCGGCCCGGCCGACCACCTGCGGGTGCTGGTCGAGCACGCCCCGGGCCTGCAGGTGCACACGGTGCTGGCGGACCCGTCCAGCTTCGACGCCGCCCGCCTGGTGGAGCTGCGCGAGACGGTCGCGTCCGTGGGGGCGCGGTTGGTCCTGGACGACGTGGCGGTCGCCGACGGGAGCCCACGGCACGACCCGCGCAAGCTGGCGTCGGCGTACGCACGCATCATGACGTCTGCCGGTGACACCGAGCACGACGACGACGGCTGGGCGTGACGGGCGTCCCGGTCTCCACGCCCGACCGGATGTGGGCGGCGGCACCGCCCCGGTGGGCGCGCGACGTTGTTGACGCACATGGCAGGATCGCCCCATGGCGATGACGGCTCAGGTGAAGGCGGAGCTCGCCAACACCCAGATCACCAAGACCTGTTGTCGCAAGGCAGAGGTCTCCACGACGCTCCGCTTCGCCGGCGGTCTGCACATCGTGAGCGGCAAGATCGTGGTGGAGGCCGAGCTCGACACCGGTGCTGCTGCTCGTCGCCTGCGCAAGGACATCGACGAGGTCTTCGGGCACCGCTCCGACGTCGTCATGGTGCAGGGCAACGGCCTGCGCAAGGGCAGCCGCTACATCGTGCGCGTCGTCAAGGACGGGGAGTCCCTCGCGCGCCAGACCGGCCTGCTGGACCAACGCGGCCGTCCGGTCCGTGGCCTGCCCCCGGCCGTCGTGTCGGGCGGGGGCTGCGATGCGGTCGCGTCGTGGCGCGGAGCCTTCCTGGCCCATGGCTCGTTGACCGAGCCCGGCCGGTCGTCCTCCCTCGAGGTCACCTGCCCGGGACCCGAGGCCGCGCTCGCCCTCGTGGGCGTTGCCCGTCGCCTCGGCATCCAGGCCAAGGCCCGGGAGGTCCGGGGGGTCGACCGCGTGGTCATCCGCGATGGCGACGCCATCGGACAGCTGCTCACCCGGCTGGGCGCCCACGAGACCCTGATGGCCTGGGAGGAGCGTCGGATGCGGCGCGAGGTGCGCGCGACCGCGAACCGCCTGGCCAACTTCGACGACGCCAACCTGCGTCGTTCCGCGCGCGCGGCCGTGGCTGCCGGCGCCCGCGTCGACCGCGCGATGGAGATCCTCGGCGAGGAGGTGCCCGACCACCTCCGAATGGCGGGGACCCTGCGCCTGGAGCACAAGCAGGCCTCTCTCGAGGAGCTCGGCCAGCTGCATGATCCGGTCCTGACCAAGGACGCCATCGCCGGCCGGATCCGTCGCCTGCTCGCGATGGCCGACAAGCGCGCCGCCGACCTCGGCATCCCGGACACCGAGGCCTCGATCACCCCGGACATGCTCGAGGACGAGTGAGCCCGCAGGGACCGTGCGACGAAGGAGCGCGGACCACGCACCACGCCGAGCGTGTCGCGCTCTCGACTCGGCCCTGTGCGACCTCGTGGGCCGGCTCAGCGTTCGCCCGCCTCGCGTTACCCGCACGTAGTCCGGACTGCTCCCGCCACGATGCCGGCTCACTTGTAGGGTGACCGCGCGGGCGACTGAACGCCCGGATTCGGCGTCAAGGCGGGCGACTGAACGCCCACCACCCAGACAAGGAGCAACCTCGTCATGACCGTTCGCGTAGGCATCAACGGCTTCGGCCGTATCGGCCGCAACTTCTTCCGCGCAGTCCGAGCGCTGCAGCAGTCCGAGGGCCTGGACATCGAGATCGTCGGGGTCAACGACCTCACCGACAACGCTGTCCTCGCCCACCTGCTCAAGTACGACTCGATCCTGGGGCGGCTCGACGCCGACGTCAGCGCGACCGGTGACTCCATCCAGGTCGGTGACGCGGTGATCAAGGTCTCCGCCGAGCGCGAGCCCGGCAACCTGGCGTGGGGCGAGCTCGGGGTCGACGTGGTCGTCGAGTCCACCGGATTCTTCACCGACGCGACCAAGGCCAAGGCCCACGTCGA
>NZZG01000097.1 GCA_002698575.1 Pimelobacter sp.
CAATGGATCCGACACCGACCCAGACACGGGCCGTGACCTCGCGGACTCCCTCATCGTCGGCTGTGGTCGGCTGTCGTCGGCCGTCGTCGGCCGGGGTGCTATCCCCTCGATCCATGCCCGGACGAGGCCAGGTTGGCTCGTGCCGCGTCGAGCAACGTCGCGGCCCGGGCGTCGAACGAGTGCGCGGCCACGACCCGCTCCGCGACGGCGCGGCGTTCGTGCTCGTCCGGCCAGGCGTCGTACGGCGGGCGCGCCAGCCGGGCGAGGTCGTCGGGGCCCTGCCAGGTCGGCTGCGACGAGGCACCCACCTCGGCCAGCACGTCGGCGAGCCCGGCCACGGGGTCGGTGAGCAGTCGGCCGCCGACGGCGAGCACGTCGAAGACCCGGTTGGAGACGAACCCCTCGGCCGCCATGTCGGCGTGGTGGTCGTTGAGCACGACGCCCGCCGAGGCGTAGGCGGTCGGCAGGTCCTCGTTGGCGATCCGGTCGGCCACGGCGGCGACGCCGTGCTCGGCCCACCCGGTCCCGATCACGGTGACTCCCACGCCCGCCTCCCGGGCGGCCGCGACCACGGGACGCATCCCGCCGCGGGCGTTGCCGACGAAGAGCACCCCGGCCCCCGCGTCCGTGACGCCCGTGCCCGGCCGGAACCGGGTCGCGTCGGTGCACTGCAGCAGCGGGGTCGCGCCGTGCCGCGCGGCCCAGGTCGTCGAGGCCGCGAAGGCGCGGTCGAAGCCGGCGAGCTCCGCGGCCGTGACGTCCTCGGGGTGGCTGATCACCCACAGCAGGTTCGTCGCGCCGGGCGCCGGGGCGACCCGCTCGAGGCCGCGCAGGGTCAGCACCACGTCGGTCTCGGCCCGGGTGGCTCGACCGCGGGTCTCGGGATGGTCGATCTCGACCCACTGCCCGAGCCGCCGCAGCGCCGTGGCCAACGATGCGGCGAAGTGCCAGTCGCCCCACCGGCGGCCGATCGGTGCGGCGCCGGCGGCGATGTCGATGGCCCAGCGCAGGGACGGTGTCCCCTCGATGACCTCGACCCGCCGGGCGCGCTCCTCCAACGGTGCCCACCCCTCGTCCGGCGGCGAGCCCGCCCCGGCGCCCGAACCGACCGCCCACGACGACGTCACCAGCACCGACGACCCGTCGGTGTGCGGCAGCCGCGCCTCGATCCCGGCGAAGCGCTGCGGCAGCACGGCGCCGTCGAGCGCTTCGAGCGCGGAGACCGGATGGCCCCGCAGCACGGGTGCGGTGACCAGGAAGGACTCGTCCAGCAGCAGGGGTTGGGCCGCCGCGACCCCGGGCCGGTCCAGCGCCGCGAGGAGCGGGGCCAACCAGCGCCACCGGGGCGGCTCGAGGTCGGGGTCGATACTCACCACGGGGGTGCCCCACGGCATCGACCAGTCGCCGACGACCACGCGGGGCTGGTCCAGCGCGACCGCATCCAGGATCCGTCGTACGTCGGTCCGGTCGGTGAGCGCGACGACGCGTGCCTCGGGAGCGCTCCGATGCAGGTGACGCAGCCACCGCACGGCGCGGCGCAGGTCGTCGGTCGGGACCCGGACCTCGGCGGCGGCCTCGTCCACGGCACGGGGCAGGGGCGCCGGAAGCAGCTCGTGCGGGTCGTGATCGGTGAGCCAGTCCTCCAGGGGACCCAGGTCGTGGGCGTAGCGCGGGTGCGGCGACCGAGGAGGCCGATCGCCGAGGGTGACCTGCGACAGGTAGTACGACAGCGGGTCCGGAGCGTGCCGGCGCCAGGCGCCGCCGGGGTAGAGCCACCGCGGCTCGAAGAGCGGGTGGGGCGAGTGGTCGCCGGGGTCGCGGACCCACGCCGCCGCAGCCTCGCGGCGGGAGTCGAACGACTCCCCGCAGAGCCCGGCGTACCAGCGCTCGTCGAAGAGTCGGCTGCCCGCGACCAGCGCGGTGGCGTCGTCTCGGCTCAGCACGGGTCCTACCGTAGGCGCATGCCTGTGCTGGACGACGTGGTCGCGCGGATCCTCGACGGTGCGCGCCGTCCGGCGGTGGTCGTCACCGACCTCGACGTGCAGGTGGACGCCGCCGACACCGTCGTACGGCGGGTCGGCGAGCCGCTTCCCGACCACCAGCTGCGGATGGTCCTCCTGGTCACGCGCGACGCCGAGACGCTGCGCACCGACGTCTCGCGGATCGGCGACCTGCGGTGGTCCCGGATGGTGGGCTGCGTGCTCGCCGCCGCCGACCAGGTCGCCACGGTGCGGGCGCACCCGTCGTGGCCCGGCATCGACGACCTCGACGCGCGTCTCGAGCAGGGCGCGGCCACCACCCGCATCGACTTCCAGGGGCGCCTCGAGGTGGCCCCGGTCCTGCTCGCCCTCGCTCGATCGGTCGCGGCCCCGGTGCACACGGGGCCGAGGGGTCTGCGCGTCGCCGGGTCGGTCGTGCCGCCCGCCGACCCGACGTACGCCGCCGCCTACGACGTCGAGGACCAGCGGCCCCCCGACGTCGTCCTCGGCGACCACGACCGGGAGGCGCTCCCGTCCAGTCCCGTGCTCGGGCGGCCTCCGACGCGGGTGGCCGGCGGCGACCTGGCAGCGCCGCTCGACGAAGCGGTCTACCACCCGATCGGCTTCCGCCGCGCGTGGTCGGTGGGCATGGTCGACCTCCCGGCCGGGACCGTGCTGAGCCCGGCGCTCGTGCGCGACCTGCGCGACGCCCAGGGAGTCCGCCTCGCCCCAGGGCACGACCCACGCCTGGCTGCCGGCCTCGCCATGTGCGGGATCCCCACCGAGCAGGTCGACGACCCGGTCGAGCGAGAGCGGCTCTCGGTGCGCACGCGTCGCGCCGCCCTGATGACCCACTCCGTCCTGTTCTGGCGCGCCCGCCTGGCCGAGCGCGCGGGGGTCCGCTTCGACCCGTTCCCGGCCGGCGTCACGGTCACGACCCAGACAGACCCCGACGAGGACCCCGACCTCCGGCTCGCGCTCCACTACAGCGGCGCCGACCTCGTGGTGATCCCCGACGACGTCGAGGGGCCGACCGAGTGCTTCGTGGCCACGCCCCCGTCCGGCTCGCACGCCCACCGCAGCGACCGCACCCCCGACGAGATCGTCGCCGCCGGCGGCCTGGTCTACCTCACCCGCCCGAGGAGCGAGCGATGAGCCGGTACGACGACCAGCCGCGCGTGCGCCGCAACGAGTGGGGGGCGCTGGAGGTCCCGGAGGTCGGCGGGTGGGAGCCCACGCTCAGCGTCAGCGTCGTCATCCCGGCCTACGACGCCGCCCGCTTGCTGCCCATCGTGCTCGCGGGCCTCGCCGCCCAGTCCTACCCGGCGCACCTGCTGGAGGTCGTCGTCGCCGACGACGGACCCGGCATCCTCGCCCTCCCCGAGGTGCGCCCCGAGCGCACCCGCATCGTGCGGGTCGACCAGGGGTGGGGCCGCGCCAACGCGTGCCACCAGGCCGCGCTCGTGGCGGAGGGCGAGGTGCTGCACTGGCTCGACGCCGACATGCTCGCCGAGCGCACCGAGGTCGAGGCGCAGCTGCGCTGGCACCACCTCTCCGACCACGCGGTGGTCCTGGGCGACAAGTGGTTCGTCGACCCGACGCCAGCCCTCGACCGCACGCCCGACGACGTCGTGGCGGCGGTCGCCGCCGACGAGGTCGGCTCCTGGTGGGGCCACGACGAGCGCACCCCGCACACCTGGGTCGAGGAGATCTACGGTCGCACCGACGACCTGCGCGAGGCCGGCTGGTACGCACTGCGCACGCACACCGGAGCCTGCGCCTCGGTCCGCCGCGACACCTACCTCGATGCCGGCGGCATGGACACGACCCTGCGCCTGGGGGAGGACATCTCGCTCGGGGCCCGCCTGGCGGAGGCCGGTGCCTTCTTCGTGCCCGACCGGGAGGCGGTGAGCTGGCACCTCGGCCCGACGCACGTGATGGGTCGCCGCGAGCAGGTCAACGCCTACAACGACCCGTTCCTCGCCGACTCCTCGCCGGTGCTGCGGGCCAAGCGCTCCCCGGGGCGCACGTACTCCGTGCCCTACCTCGACGTCGTCCTCGACGCCCGCGGGCACGAGGCCGGCGACGTCATCGCCAGCGTCAGGGCCGTGCTCGCCTCCACCCTGCACGACCTGCGCGTCACGGTCCTCGGCGACTTCGCGCACCTCTCCGAGGAGCGGATGTCGGTGCTCGACGACCCCCACGTCGCCACGCGGATCATCCGCCAGACCTTCGTCGGGGACCCCCGGGTGCGCTTGCTCGACGACCTGCCCGCCGGCCGGTCCGACACCCCCTTCCGGCTCACCCTGCCCGGGCCCCGCTTCGCACCGCGCTCCCAGGCGCTCGAGGCGCTGCTGCTCCACCTCGAGCACACCCACGACGGCGCGCGGGTGATCACGCACGACGACGGCACGCGGTCGGTCCTGGCCCGGACGGCGGCCTCCTCGCGGGCGCGGCGGGTCGCCGGGCCCGGCGAGGACCTCGACGCCGTCGTCGCGCAGATCGCCGGCGTGGCCGAGATCGCCGGCCGGGCAGCCGGGTTCGTCAGGTCCCCCGAGGCAGCCCCGATGACCTACCCCGTCACCGGCGGTCGCCCGATCGACGCCGCGGCGGCCTGGTCCCGGATCGACGACCAACTCGGCAAGCGGGGGTACGCACCGCGGGAGCCCGTCGATGAGTGATCGCGCCACCGATCGCGCCACCTCCGACGTCCCGCCGCCGGTGGCGAACTTCCTGGGCCAGGACCCCGGCGCCGTCGTCCTCGGGCCCGAGACGCCGGCGGGGCGGGTGCCCCAGGTCGCCGTGCTCGCCCGGGACGTCGCCGCCCTGGGTGCCGTCCCGTGTCCCGACGGACTCACCTCGCGGGTGGTCGGACTCTTCCTCCACCAGGGCGCCACGGCGCCGACGATCGTCGCCCGGCCGGAGTGGCCGGCCCTGCGGTCCCTGCGCTCGCGGCGCGCCAAGGACGGCTGGTGGACGGTGCTGCGGTTCGCCGCGGCGGTCGAGGTCGCGGCCGTGCTGCGTGAGCTCGCGGCCCAGTCGACCTGGGGCCTACGACGTCCGGTCGAGGTGGGCGCGGTGGGCGGGTCGGTGGTGGCTGCGCCCGACGTTCGGGTGATCAACCCGATCGGCTTCCGCGTCGATGCCGCCGAGCCCGTGCGAGACCTCTCCGGCATCGACTTGAGCGCCGGGGTGACCGCCGCCGTGGTCCGCGACCTGCGCGACGCGCTCGGCGTGCGCGTGGACAGGTGGGACGACGCGACGGGTCCGGCGGTCGAGTCGCTGTGCCTGGCCGGCGTGCCGGTCGTCGTCGACCGCGCGGTCGACGTCCCCGCGACCACCTCGCCGCCGGCGCGGCTGCTGGGCGAGGCCGACCTCTCCGACCCCCTCGCCCGTGAGGAGCGCAGCCTGGAGCAACGGCGTGCGGCGTACGACGACGTGGCGGCACGCGCGGGCATGATCCAGCCCTCGGTGAGCATCCTGCTGGCCACGAGGCGCTCCGACATGCTCGACTTCGCCCTCGCCCAGGTCGCCCGGCAGCGCGGCGTGGCGTCGCTGGAGGTCGTGCTCGCACCGCACGGCTTCGACGTCGACCCGGCCCGGGTCCGCGACGCGGTGGGGGAGGGGATCGAGGTGAGCGTGGTGCCGCACGACGCGGACACGCTCTTCGGCGACGTCCTCGAGGCCGCTGCCCGCGCGGCCGCGGGCGACGTCGTGCTCAAGATGGACGACGACGACTGGTACGCCCCCGACGTGGTGGCCGACCTGCTGCGCGCCCGCGGCTACTCGGGCGCCGAGATGGTCGGGATGCCCGCGGAGCTGCACTACCTCACCGAGCAGGACCTCACGGTCAAGCGGGGTCACCCCACCGAGCTCTACGCCCGCTTCGTCGCCGGCGGGACGATGCTGGTCGACCGTGCGGTGCTCCGCGAGGTGGGCGGGTTCCGCCCGGTCCGGAAGTTCGTCGACGCCCAGCTCATCGACTCGGTCCTCGCCGCCGGCGGTGCCGTCTACCGCACGCACGGCCTCGGCTACGTCCTGCGGCGCAACCCGACCGGCCACACCTGGCAGGTCGACCTCGACTACCTCCTGGACCCCCGACGGACCGTCGCCACCTGGCCCGGCTTCCACCCGAGCCGGCTGCTCGAGGTCGACGTCGACCACGCACCCCCGCCCGGCGGAGCGCGAAGCAGCTGACCTTCTCGGCTACCGTGACTGCCCAACACTCTCCTGTTCCAGCCAGTTGCCCGTCAGCATCCCGTCCCAGGATCTCGCCCTCGAAAGGTTGGTCATGGCCCCGGCCGTCGTCTACCTGCACATCGGCTCACCCAAGACCGGCACGACGTACCTGCAGGGCTCGATGTGGGCCAACCGCGCGGCCCTGCGTGCCGACGGTGTCCTGCTGCCCGGGAAGTCCCGGTCGTTCGTCACCAACGCCGTCAGCGACCTGAACAAGTGGCGTCCCGGCAAGGGTGCCCTGCCGTCGAGCTGGCAGCGCCTGGTCGAGGAGGTGGACGCGTGGTCGGGTCGCTCCGTGGTGCTCTCCCACGAGCACCTGCACAAGGCGACGGCGCCCCAGTTCCAGGCGCTGGTGGACTCCTTCCCAGGGGCGCGGATCGAGGTCGTCCTCACCACGCGCGACCTCGCCCGCTCGGTGCCGGCACAGTGGCAGAGCTCCGTGCGACAGCGCCACACGTGGACGCTCGGCGAGTACGCCGACGCGGTGAGCGCGGTGGCTCCTGCCGAGGGCCTGACCGGCGCGGCCGAGCACTTCTGGCGTCGACAGGACTCGTCGGGGATCGTCGGTCGCTTCGTGGAGCGGGTCGGCCTCGACCAGGTGCGGATCGTCACCGTCCCGCCCTCCGGTGGGGACCCCGACGAGCTGTGGTGGCGCTTCGCGCGGGCCTGTGACCTGAGCCGCGAGACCACCCGGCCGGGCGCGGTCAGCCACGAGTCCCTGGGTGCTGCGTCGGCGGAGGTGATGCGGCGCCTCAACGGCAGCCCCGCGGTGGAGGCCCTGTCCCTTCCGCAGTACAAGAAGGCGATCAACCACGTCCTGTCACGCCATGCCCTGGCGCCACGGCGCGGCCAGGAGCCCGGGCTCGTGCTGCCCGAGCAGCACCGGGACTGGGCCGAGCGCGCCGCCGAGCGGATGATCGAGCAGCTGGCGGCCACCGGGGTCGAGGTGATCGGTGACCTCGACGACCTGCGGCCGCGGCCGTCGTCCAAGCCGTACGTCGACCCCGCGCTCCTGCCGGCGGAGCAGCTGCTCGAGGCGGCGCTCGACGGGATCGGCGGGATGGCCACGGAGTACGTCGACCTGCGCCGCGAGCTCGACTCCGCCCAGCAGGGCGGCGCCAAGAAGGCGGTCAAGAAGGCTGCAGCCGCGGCGCAGGCCCAGGTCGCCCGCACCCTGCCGTCGGACCCGGCGGGCGGGACGTCGGCCCGCCCCGCCGCCGTCGACCGGGTCCTGCGCCGGCTCAAGCGCTGAGGGGCTCAGGGTGGACACGGGCTCAGGTTGGACTCGGGCTCAGGCCCGCACGGCTGCCGCCAGGCGACGCACGATCTCGGTGAGGCGCTCCGGGCTCGTGGCGATGTTGAGACGCACGTGGCCCGGCAGGCCCGGGTGGTAGTCGTGGCCCGCCGCCACCTTGACCCGCTGCCGCTCCAACGCCAGCGCAGCCGGGTCGTCGTGCCCGTAGGACCGTAGGTCGATCCACGCGAGGTACGTCGCCTCGAGGGGCCGCATCCGGGCGTCGGGCAGCTCGGAGGCGAGAAGCTCGGCGAGGAGATCGCGCTGGGACGAGAGCCGCGTGCGCAGCGCGTCGAGCCACGCGTCGCCGTGGGTGTAGGCCGCCACGGAGCCGGCCACGCCGAGGACCGACCACGAGTCGTTGCGAGCCATCGGCGCACTCGCCAGCGTGTCGGAGAGCCGCTGGGACGCGGTGACGAGCTGGGCGCACTTCAGGCCGGCGATGTTGAACGCCTTCGAGGCGGCCACGACCGAGACCGTGTGCTCCGCCGTGCCCTCGATCGACAGGTAGGGCACGTGCTCGGCGCCGTCCAGCACCAGTGGTGCGTGGATCTCGTCGGAGACCACGAACCCCTGGTGCCTCTCCACGACGTCGCGGACCCCCTCGAGCTCGGCCCGGGTGAAGACCCGGCCCCAGGGGTTGTGGGGCTGGGTCAGCAGCAGTGCCGCCGCACCTCGGGCGAAGTGGCGCTCCAGCAGGTCGAGGTCGAGCTCGGCCCGCTCGGCATCCGGGTCGACGACGAGGTCGAGCCGCTCGCGGCCCGCGATCGCGGCCATGTCCAGCTGGGGCGTGTAGCCGGGGATGGGCATCACCAGGCCGCCGGGTCGGGCCGCCACGTCCAGCGCGAGGCGGACCCCGGCCGTCACGTCGACGGTCGGCAGGACCCGGGCCGGGTCGACGTCGTGGCCGAACTGCCGTCCCGCGAACGCGGCATACGCCTCCCCCAGGGGGCCTCCCGCACCGAACGCCGGGTAGCCGGTCAGCCCGTTGTCGACGGCCTCGTGCAGGGCGGCCCGGATCGGCTCGGCGATCGCGTAGTCCATCTCGGCCACCCAGGCGGGCAGCACGTCCGGCTCGACCTCGCCCCACTTGCACACCAACGCCGCCCGGGCCTCGTCGTCGGTCAGGTCGCGGATCAGGTCGGTCATGCGGCCGAACGTACCGGGGGTGTTCTTCGGGGTCGGTCCGGGTGCTCACCATGGTGGGGCCGCGCGCGTAGCCGACCTGCTCCCGCCGTCAAGGATCGAGCTTCGCTCGCCCGCTTCGCGGCGGCCTGCGGCCGTCCTTGACTGCGGGACCCGGTAGG
>NZZG01000098.1 GCA_002698575.1 Pimelobacter sp.
CTGGTGGGCTTCGTCGTCGAGGGGGACGTGGACCTGGCCGCACCAGGACACCACGTCGACCCGGGAGACGTCTGAGCCCACGAGCACCCCGGGCCCCGGGAGAGACGCTCAGTCGGTGACCGTCACGTCGGCGCGGAAGTCGCGAGTGGTCTCGGCTGCCGACTCCAGGTTGATGCCGTCGACGCGGTAGGTGGCGGTCCCGATGCCACCGGAGTCGGCCCAGCCGCAGACCACGAGGTCGACGTAGGGTCCTAGCCGCGGGATCGTGCCGCACGCCATCGCCCCGCTGAGGTCGCCGGGCGGGAGGTCCACCACGTCCACGATGCCCGTGCCGTCGAGGTAGTCCCGCAGCGCGTCCTCGGGGGTGCCGACCAGCTCGCGCGCGAGGTCGGTGGAGGCCGGCACGTTGATCCCGTTGTAGACGAGGATGTCGTCGGCCGCCCGACGGTACTGTCCGTAGACCGGCTCCAGGGTCTCGTCGGCCCGCAGCAGCCGCTCGCGCAGCTCGGCCTCCTGGGCCTGTGGACCTGCTCCGGTCTGCAGGGTCCACGGTCCGGCCTGCTCGGGCGCCACGAGACTGCGGTTGCCCTGGTCCCCGACGTCCTGCGGGACGTTCTCCAGCCGATCGGGCACCTCGTTGGTGAGCACCACGAGGGCGACCGCCGGGATGACCACGATCGGTGGGTAGAGCCACCAGCTCCACGCGGACGTGGAGCGCCACGCCACCAGCGCGCAGACCACCGCCACCAGCACGGCCGGCCCGGCGACCGCCCCGATCGACGACGCCGTGCTCTGGTCGGGGTGGCGCGAGACGACGAACGGGGCCAGGACCGCGGTGGTCACGGCGGCCCACGGCAGGACCATCAACCAGGCCGTCCGGTTGGGACTGCCCCCGACGGCCCGATGACTGCCCTGCTCGGACCGCACCGCCGGCTCGGGCGCGGCCGAGGCGGCCGGATCGGCGGTCTCGGTCGGCTCGGGCGGGGGCATGCGCACAGTCTCCCCTACCCAGGCCCGTGAGGGCATGCTTGGGGCATGGAGCCGTACGGCGTGGCGCACCTGGCGATGCTGGGCCTCTTCGTCGTGGGTGTCCCGGCGGCCGTCCTGCTGGGGCGCCACGACCGCGGCACCGGTGCGAGGCGTGTCTCCCGAGCACTGGCACTGCTCGTGCTCGCCGCTGCCGTGCCGTTCCTGGTGCTGGACCTCGCCACTCGCTTCGAGGTCGGAGTCAGCCTTCCCCTGCACCTCAGCGACCTGGCTTGGATGGCAGCAGCACTCGCGCTGTGGACCCGTTGGCGATGGGCGGTCGCGCTCACCTACTTCTGGGGACTGGTGCTCACGACCCAGGCGATCGTGACACCGTCGTTGGGCGAGGACTTCCCCGACCCTCGCTTCTTCGGCTTCTGGGCCCTGCACCTGCTCGTCGTCTGGGCGGCGCTCTACCTGGTGTGGGGCCTGGGGCTGGCGCCGCGGTGGCGTGAGTACCGGATCGCCCTGGGCGTGACCCTCGGCTGGGCGGTCACCGCGTTCGGCTTCAACCTGGTGGCGCAGACCAACTACGGCTACCTGGTGCGCAAGCCCGCCAGCGGCTCGGCGCTCGACCTGCTCGGCCCGTGGCCGGTCTACGTGGCGGCCGAGGTCGCCATCGTGGCGCTCGTGTGGGCGTTGATGACGTGGCCGTGGGTGCGGCGCGAGGAAGCCGCGACCGGGTCAGGCTGAGTCGGCGGCGCGCACCTTGGCCGCGAGCCTCGGATGGTCGTCGGCCGTGCCGCCGTGCTCCGCGATCCAGTCGTAGCAGCCTTGGCGGTCGGCGTGGCACATCACGCCCACCACGTCACCGGGCAGCGCCTGACCCACGAGCGCGGACAGGACCGCCACCTCCGTCGGGTAGGCGGGCACCCCCGTGACCCCCACCCGCTCGGCTCCCGCCCGCATCAGGGCCTCGAGCTCCTCGGTCGAGCGGCCACGCAGGTACTTCTCCTTGTGCCCGATCGCGACGACGTCGCTGTCGCGCGCCGCGATCTCCCCGAGCTTCTCGATCAGGTCGTCGGTGCGGTCCCCCACCACCCCGAGGCCCAGCAGCAGCCGCCCGCCTGGCTGACGGACCCCGTTCATGATCTCCACGAGCGCCTCCAGGCCGGCCTCGTTGTGCGCCAGGTCCATCACGACCGACACCGGCGTGGCGTCCGGCGACGAGGTGGGGAGGCTGAAGAAGTTCATCCGCCCCGGGTTGTGCTCGGCGTCGGGCAGGAAGGTGCGCAGACCCTCCACGACCGCGTCGCGGGGGATCCCGATGGCCAACGCTGCCGACGTCGCGGCCAGCGTGTTCTCCACGTTGAAGCGGGAGAGACCCGCGAGCGTCATCGGCACGTCCACCAGCTCGATGAGCGGGTCGGGGTCGGCGTTGGCGCGCAGCACCGACACCCAGCCGTCGATGACCACCGTCGCCCGACCTCGTTCGCTGAGCGTGTCCCGCACCCCGGGCGCGTCCACGTCGCGCGAGAAGACCCAGGGCTTGGCGCGGATCGCGGTGCGCATCGCGTAGACCCGCGGGTCGTCGGCATTGAGCACCGCCCAGCCGCCCTTGCGCGTGATGCGTGGCACCACCGCCTTGACCTCGGCGAGCTGGTCCACGGTGTCGATCCCCTGCTGCCCGAGGTGGTCGGCGGTCACGTTGGTGACCACCGAGACGTCGTTGTGCACCAGGCCGATGCCCTTCAACAGGATCCCGCCGCGAGCGGTCTCGGTGACCGCGAGCTCGACCTCCGGGTGCGCCAGCACCCGACCCGCCCCGCTGGGGCCGGAGTAGTCCCCCGCCTCGACCAGGGCGCCGTCGATGTAGATGCCGTCGGTGTTGGACCACCCGACGTGGAGCCCGCGCGTGCGGGCGATGTGGGCGATCATCCGCGACGTCGTGGTCTTGCCGTTGGTGCCGGTCACGGCGACCACGGGGACGTGAGGCGTGATCGTGGTCGGTGCGGCTCCCCGCTCCGCAGCAGCGACGCGGGCGGCCGCCGTACTGACGGCCGCCTCGATGTCGGCGCCGGGTACGGCGTCCAGGACCGCTCCGACGGCGCGTCCCATCTCCTGGGCCCGGGTCCGGTGCAGCCACGGGAACGCCACCACGATCCGGTGCGGGTCGCTCGTGGAGCGCACCCGCACCGCGAGCCGGGCCGTGCCCGCCTCCTGGGCCACCTGCCGGACCAGCCGGGCGACCGCGCGCAGGGCGAACCGCTGGCGGAAACCCGTGTCCGGTGCCCCGGGGCGCGCCCGCTGCAGACCGATGCGTCGGGCGAAGCGCGCCGCGGTGTCCTCGGAAGCCACCGACAGTCCCCCGATGTCGAGGGTGAGCTTGATGGCGGCTCGCGGGAAGTACAGGTTGGGGCCCTCGAGGACCCGCAGCTCGATGAGGGAGGAGACCGTCACCCGCGCGACGTTAGCGCCTGCGGCCGGTCCGTCCCCAGCCGGTCGAGCCGGGCGACGCCCGGGACACCCGGTGGCGAGGCGCCGGCGCGCAGCCGGCCCCTGGACGGGGAGGGATCACGCGCCCATCGCGTGGAAGCCGCCGTCGACGTGGACGATCTCGCCGGTCGTCGCCGGGAAGAAGTCCGAGAGCAGGGCGCACACGGCCTTGGCCGTGGGGGCGTGGTCGGAGTTGTCCCACCCGAGGGGCGCCTTCGTCTCCCACATGGCCTCGAGGTCCTCGAAGCCGGGGATCGCCTTCGCGGCGAGCGTCTTGAGCGGGCCGGCGGCGACGAGGTTGACCCGGATCCCCTCGGGGCCCAGGTCGCGGGCCAGGTAGCGCGAGCACGACTCGAGAGCCGCCTTGGCGACGCCCATCCAGTCGTAGACCGGCCAGGAGACACTGGCGTCGAAGGTCAGCCCGACGATCGAGCCTCCCTCGCCCATCAGCGGTCTGGCCGCCATCGACAGCGACTTCAGCGAGTAGGCCGAGACCTGCACGGCCTGCGCGAAGTCGTCCCAGGGACCGGTGAGGAACTTGCCGCCCAACAACGTCTCGGGGTTGCCGTAGGCGATGGAGTGGACGACACCGTCCAGGTGGGCGTCGTCGCCCAGGTGCTCGCGCACCGCGTCCGCCAGGCCCGCCAGGTGCCCCTCGTCGGTCACGTCGAGCTCGAGCACCGCAGGCTCCACGGGGAGCCGCTTGGCGATCCGGCGCGTGATGCCCAGCGCCCTGCCGAAGTTCGAGATCAGCACGGTCGCGCCCTGCTCCTGGGCGACCTTGGCGGTCGCGAAGCCGATGGACGAGTCCATGGTCACGCCCGCCACGAGGATGGTCTTGCCGTCGAGAAGTCCCATGGTTCAGTGCCCCATTCCTAGTCCGCCGTCGACGGGGATGACCGCCCCGGTCACGTATGCCGCTCCGTCGCTGGCCAGCCAGGTCACCGCGGAGGCCACCTCGGCCGGGTCGGCGTACCGCCCCAGCGGCACCTGGGTGCGGATCGCGGCCTTCTGCTCCTCGCTCAGCACTGCGGTCATGTCGGTGTCCACGAAGCCGGGTGCCACGACGTTGGTGGTGATCGAGCGCGAGCCGAGCTCGCGCGCCAGCGACCGAGCCAGCCCCACCAGACCTGCCTTGGACGCGGCGTAGTTGACCTGGCCCGGTGACCCCAGGAGGCCGACCACCGAGGAGATCAGGATGATCCGTCCCCGGCGCAGCCGCAGCATGCCCTTGGCCGCACGCTTGGCGAGGCGGAACGTCCCGGTCAGGTTGGTGTCGATGACGCTCGACCAGTCCTCCTCCGACATCCGCAGGATGAGCGTGTCGGCCGTGACCCCCGCGTTCGCCACCAGCACCTCCACCGGACCCAGCTCGGCCTCGATCGTCGCGAAGGCAGCCTCGACCGCCGTCGGGTCGGTGACGTCGCAGGTGACGTCCAGCGCACCGGCGGGAGCACCGCCGCTGCGCGTGGTCACCGCGACCCTGTCGCCCTGCGCCACGAACGCCTCGGCGATGGCACGGCCGATGCCCCGGTTGCCTCCGGTGACGAGGACGACTCGGGGTGTCCGGCTGGTCGCTGCTGGGGCTGTGTCGCTCACGCTGCTCGACGCTAGCGATTACCCGGGGGTAGTCCTATCCGCGGCCCGGCGTGGGCGTGGATCGACGCGACCCGCGCGGCGCGGGGACGGCCCCTACTCGTCGTCCTCGAGCCGGAACCCCAGCTTGAGGCCGACCTGGAAGTGCTCCACGGTGCCGTCCTTGATCTGGCCCCGGACCTGGGTGATCTCGAACCAGTCGAGGTGTCGCAGGGTCTGGCTGGCTCGTTCGATGCCGTTCTTGACGGCCTGCTCGATGCTCTCGGGCGAGGTGCCCACGATCTCTGTCAGGCGATAGGTGCGGTCAGTCATGGCCACACCCTAGGGTGAGTCGGCCCGCCCGTACGATGAGGACATGGCCCGGGAGCATCAACGGTCCGGCGAAGCGATCCGGATCACCACAGCAGCAGCCAATCGTGCTGACGACATCCGGGCTCGGCAGAAGCGCTACCTGCTCTCCATGAGCCTGCGCACGCTCTGCTTCGTCGGGGCCGTCCTCGCCTCGCTGGCCGGCATCGACTGGCTGTGGCCGTTCCTCATCGCCGGTGCCCTGGTGCTGCCCTACATCGCCGTCGTGATGGCCAACGCGGCCGCCAACCTGACTGACGGGTTCAAGCTCCGTGAGGCCGACTTCAGCCGTCGAGAGCTCGAGTCGGGTCGGTCCTCGCACGCCTCCGAGCTCTGACACCGAGCCGGGTGAGACGCTGGGGGCATGGAACCCGACGTCTGCTCCGCCAAGAGCTGCACCGCTGCGGCCACCTGGCAGTTGCTGTGGAACAACCCCAAGCTGCACACTCCGGAGCGGCGCAAGACCTGGCTCGCGTGCGAGGACCACAAGGTGTCGCTGTCGCAGTTCCTGGCGGCCCGCAACTTCCTCAAGGACGTCGTCGCCCACTGAGCCCCCGCAGCCCCCCGAGCGCCCGAGCCCGCGGGACCCGTCGGCCCCGAACACCCGGGCACGCTGACGATGCCGCTCACGGCGGCACCGGTGTGCGGCGGATCAGCCGCCGATGGCCGACATCGAGCGCGTCGGCTGGAGGAACGACTCGTCGTCGATCCCGTGGCCCGGTGCCTTGCCGCGCATGGCGATGACCCACAGGCGGGCGATCTCCTCGTCGTCGGCCCCGCGCCGCAGTGCCGCCCGCAGGTCGGACTCGTTGCGGGCGAAGAGGCAGTTGCGGATCTGACCGTCCGCGGTGAGGCGAACCCGGTCGCAGTCGCCGCAGAAGGGCCGCGTGACCGAGGCGATCACGCCCACGGTGGCCGGGCCACCGTCGACGAGGAACTTCTCGGCGGGCGCGCTCCCCCGCGGCTCCTCCGCGGGGGTCAGGTCGAACTCCTGGTCGAGGGCCGCGAAGATCTCGTCGGCGGTGATCATGCCCTCGCGTGACCAGCCGTGCTGCGCGTCGAGCGGCATCTGCTCGATGAAGCGCAGCTCGTAGGAGCGCTCCAGGCACCAGCGCAACAGCTCGGCGGCCTGGTCGTCGTTGACGCCGCGCATCAGCACCGCGTTGACCTTGACCGGGCCGAGGCCGGCTGCAGCGGCCGCCTGGAGGCCTGCCACGACGTCGTCGAGGCGGTCGCGCCGCGTCATCTCGTGGAAGGTGTCGCGACGCACCGTGTCGAGGCTGACGTTGACCCGGTTCAGGCCGGCGTCGGCCAGCGCCTGGGCCGTGCGCGCGAGCCCGAGCCCGTTGCTGGTGATCGAGAGCTCCAGGTCGGCACTGATGTCGCGGGTCCGGGCCACGATGTCGACCAGTCCTCGCCGCACGAGGGGCTCGCCGCCGGTGAACCGCACCTCGTCGACCCCGAGGCGCTCCACGGCGATGCGCACCAGGCGCACCACCTCGTCGTCGTCGAGCACGTCGTCGTTCGGCAGCCAGTCGAGCCCCTCGGCCGGCATGCAGTAGGAGCACCGCAGGTTGCAGCGGTCGGTCAGGGACACGCGGAGATCGGTCGCCACACGTCCGTAGGCGTCGGCGAGCGGAAGGACCTGCATGCCCCCACCCTACGGGTCGTCGGCTAGCCCCCGGAGATAGATTTCCCGGGTGCGGTCCTTCCGGTTCCTCCTCAGCCGACGGTGGGCTCTCTTCGCCCTGGTGGTCGTGCTCCTCGCCTCTGCGGCGTGGTGGCTGGGCGAGTGGCAGTTCGGTCGGCTGGAGGACCGGAAGCAGAGCAACGCCATCATCCGCGCAAACGAGGCTCGGGCACCCGCACCGGTCGACGCGGTCCTGGCGCGCTCGGAGCCGGTCGAGGAGGACCAGGAGTGGCGTCGGGTCACGGCCACGGGCACCTACGACGCGGCCAGCACGATCATCGTGCGCTACCGCAGCGGACCCTCGGGCGAGCCCGGCGTCGACATCGTCGTGCCGCTGGTGACCCCGTCCGGCACCGCGCTCGTCGTGGACCGCGGCTTCCTGCAGATCGACACCCGCTCCGCCGACATCGGCGACGTGCCCCCCGCCCCGGCCGGCGAGGTGACCGTGACCGGCTGGGTGCGCGTCGACGGCACGGGCAGCAGCACCGAGGTCGAGGACCTGTCCGCGCGGGCGATCAACTCCCAGCGCATCGCCGAGGCGATCGGCCGACCCACCTTCGGCGGCTTCGTCGACCTGACGGCGGAGGACCCCGACCCGGGGAGCCCGCTCCTCCTGCGCGAGCTTCCCGACCTCGACAACGGCCCGCACTTCTTCTACGGCCTGCAGTGGTGGTTCTTCGGGGTGCTCGCCCTGTTCGGCTTCGGCTACCTGGCCTACGACGAGCTCCGGCGAGGTCCTCGGGGCGAGCGTCCGCACCGCCCCCAGCGCCCGCAGCGCGAGCGGCGGACGAACGTGCCGGCCGCCTACCAGCGCAAGGGCTGAACCCGGCTCGCCGTCCGTCCCGGTCAGGCGGGATCGACCACGGCCTCCTCGACGAAGAACTGGGTGCGGTACAGGTCGGCGTAGAGCCCGTCCTGGGCCAAGAGGTCGCTGTGCGTGCCGAACTCCACGATCCGGCCGTCGTCGAGCACCAGGATCTGATCGGCGTTGCGCACCGTCGAGAGCCGGTGGGCGATCACCAAGGACGTCCTGCCCTCCAGGGCGGCGTCGAGGGCGCGCTGCACCGCTGCCTCGGACTCGCTGTCCAGGTGCGCGGTGGCCTCGTCGAGCACCACGATCGCCGGCGACTTGAGCAGCAGCCGTGCGATCGCCAGGCGCTGCCGCTCCCCGCCGGACAACCGGTACCCGCGGTCGCCCACGACCGTGTCGAGGCCGTCGGGGAGCTCGCGGACGAGGCGCGCGACCTGGGCCGCCTCCAGCGCCTCCCAGATCTGCTCGTCGGTGCTGCCGGGGCGCGCGTACAGCAGGTTGGCGCGGATGGTGTCGTGGAACATGTGGGCGTCCTGGGTCACGTAGCCCACGACGTCCTCCAGGGACTGCAGCGTGACGTCGCGCACGTCGTGGCCCCCCACTCGTACGGCGCCCCGCTGGGCGTCGTACAGACGCGCGACGAGGTGGGTCACCGTGGACTTGCCGGCGCCCGAAGGGCCGACCAGGGCGACCATCTGGCCCGGCTCGGCCACGAAGCCGACGTCGGTCAGCACCTGGGCGTGCTCGCGCGACTCGGTGCGTCGCAGCGCCTCCAGCGAGCCGAGCGAGACCTCGTCGGCCTGGGGATAGGTGAAGCAGACGTGGTCGAACTCCAGGCGGGCGGCCGTCCGGGGCAGCGCGACGGCGTCGTGCTTCTCCGTGATCAACGAGGGCAGGTCGAGGACCTCGAAGACCCGCTCGAAGCTCACCAGCGCCGTCATCACGTCGATACGGACGTTGGACAGGCCCTGCAGGGGACCCAGCAGGCGCAGCAGCAGGGTGGCCAGGGCCAGGAGCGTGCCCACTGTCAGGGAGCCGTTGATCGCGAGGTAGCCACCCACGCCGTAGACCAGGGCCGTGGCCAGGGCGGGGACCAAGGTCATCGCCGCCCCGAAGACCCGGGTGATGAGCGAGATCCGGATGCCGAGGTCGCGCACGTTCGCCGCCTTCGTGCCGAAGAGGGCGTCCTCCTCGCCGCGTCGGCCGAAGAGCTTCAGCAGCATCGCGCCACCGACGTTGAAGCGCTCGGTCATCAGGTTTCCGAGGTCCGCGTTGCCGTCCATCTGCTCCCGGGTGAGCCCGGCCAGTCGCGCACCCACCCAGCGCGAGACGAGGAGCAGGATCGGGAAGAGGAGCAGGCAGAGCAGCGTGACCTGCCAGCTCAGGAAGAGCATCGTGACCCCGACGACGCCCACGGCGATCACGTTGGACACCGTGCTCCCCAGAGCCGAGGTGAAGGCTCGTTGGGCGCCGATCACGTCGTTGTTCAGGCGGGAGACCAGGGCCCCGGTCTGGGTGCGGGTGAAGAACGCCAGCGACTGGCGTTGGACATGGGCGAAGACCTGGGTGCGCAGGTCGTAGATGAGCCCCTCACCGATCCGGGAGGAGAACCACCCGCCGAGGATGGCCAGGGCGGCCGTGAACAGGGCGACCGCGACCATGGCCAGTGCCGCGGTGGCGACGACGCTGGTGTCCCCGGCGATGATCCCGTCGTCGACGGCGTACTTGACCAGCAGCGGCAGGACCACCACCATCGCGGCATCGACGACGGTGACGCCGAGGAAGACGGCGATGAGGCCGCGGTGCGGCCGGGCGAAGCCCAGGACGCGACGAACGGTCTCGCGGCCCAGCTTGTTGGACACCGCACTGCGATCGGAGCGCAGGTGGCGCCACGCGGCGGCGTTGGGATTCATGGAGGACACGTGTCCACCTCCTGGTGCGGCGCCTACTCGGCAGGAGTCATCAGGGCCGCCAGCTCACGGAAGCGACGCGTCTGCGCCTCGCGTTCGAGGCGGCACTGCTCGTCGAGCTCACGCCCTGCCGCTCCCAGCAGCAGTGCCTTGGTTTCTCGGACCGCACCCGGGAGTGGCGCGGTGAGGGCGGTCACGAGGTCGGTGACCACGGTGTCGAGCTCCGCCTCCGGCACGGCGGTCAACGCCAGGCCGATGGCGACGGCCTCGCTCGCTCCAACCATCCGTGCGGTGGCGCAGATCTCCAGCGCCCTCGCATAGCCAACCGCCTCGACCAGCGGTTTTGTTCCCGCCAGGTCGGGGACCAGGCCCAGTGCCGACTCCTTCATGCACAGCTGGGCGTCCTCGGAGAGGACCCGCAGGTCGCAGGCCAGGGCGAGCTGGAAGCCGGCGCCGATCGCGTAGCCGCGCACGACGGCGATCGAGACGAACCTCGGGTCGCTCAACCAGACGAAGCCGTCCTGGTACGCCCTGATCGTCGAGGACACCTCGTCGTCCGGCAGCGCCAGCAGGCCGGCGACGCTCTCCTGGCCGTCTCCCCCACCGGGGGTGAGCAGGTTGCGATCCAGTCCGGCGGAGAACGTGCTCCCCTCACCGGTGAGCACGACGACGCGGACCTCGTCGGGGATCTGCTCACCGAGCCGGGCCAGGGTGCGCCACATGGTCGGCGTCTGCGAGTTGCGCGAGGCAGGACGGTCCAGCGTGATCGTGGCGACCGCGCCGTCGATCTCGTAGCGCAGTCCGGCGGTGGCGAGGTCCTCAGGTGTCATGCCGGAGAGTCTAGGGAGCCGAGCGGACGGCACGGCACGGCCTCCGCGGCCCCTGTCCCGACCCGCCCCGTCTCGACGCGGCCGGCTCGGCCGTGGTCAGGCCAGTGAGACGAGGTCGGCGTACGTCTCGTTCCACAGGTCCTCGTCCCCGTCGGGGAGCAGCAGGACGCGGTCGGGCTCCAGGGCGCGCACGGCGCCCTCGTCGTGGGTCACCAGGATGATGGCCCCCTCGTAGGTCCGGATCGCCGCCAGGACCTCCTCACGCGAGGCCGGGTCGAGGTTGTTGGTGGGCTCGTCGAGCAGCAGCACGTTGGCGCTCGACACCACCAGCGAGGCGAGCGCGAGACGGGTCTTCTCCCCGCCCGAGAGCACCGCGGCGGACTTGTTGGCGTCGTCGCCGGAGAACAGGAACGACCCGAGCACGGAGCGGGCCTCGGTGTCGGTGAGCTGCGGCGCCGCGCTCTGCATGTTCTGCAGGACCGTGCGCGAGGTGTCGAGCGTCTCGTGCTCCTGGGCGTAGTAGCCCACCTTGAGGCCGTGCCCTGGTACGACGGCTCCGGTGTCCGGCTGGTCGACACCGGCCAGGATGCGCAGCATGGTCGTCTTGCCGGCGCCGTTGAAGCCGAGGATCACCACCCGGGAGCCCTTGTCGATCGCCAGGTCGACGTCGGTGAAGACCTCCAGGGAGCCGTAGGACTTCGACAGCTCCGAGGCCATGATCGGCGTCTTCCCGCACGGCGCCGGTGAGGGGAACTTGATCCGCGCGACCTTGTCGGCCTGTCGCTCTCCCTCGAGACCGGCCATCATCTTCTCGGCGCGCTTGAGCATCGACTGGGCGGCCTGGGCCTTGGAGGCCTTGGCGCGCATCCGGTTGGCCTGGTCGGTGAGGGTCTTGGCCTTGCTCTCGGTGTTCGCGCGTTCGCGCTTGCGGCGCTTCTCGTCGGTCTCGCGCTGGGTCAGGTAGTGACGCCAGCTCATGTTGTAGACATCCATCACCATGCGGTTGGCATCGAGGTGGAGCACCTTGTTGACGGTCTCCTCGAGCAGCTCGTTGTCGTGGCTGATCACGATGAACCCGCCCTTGTGGGACTTCAGGAAGCCGCGGAGCCACACGATCGAGTCGACGTCGAGGTGGTTGGTCGGCTCGTCGAGGATGAGGACCTCGGCATCGGAGAACAGGATCCGCGCGAGCTCCACCCGGCGACGTTGCCCGCCCGAGAGGGTCTTGAGCTGCTGGTCGAGGATGCGGTTCTCGATGCCGAGGCTCGCCGCGATGGTGGCGGCCTCCGACTCGGCGGCGTAACCCCCTCCTGCCTGCATGTCCTCCTCGGCCCGGGTGTAGCGCTTCATCGCCTTCTCCCGGACCTTCGGGTCGTCGCTGCCCATGTCGAGCTCGGCCTGGCGCAACCGCTTGACGACCTCGTCGAGCCCGCGCGCTCCGAGGATGCGGTCGCGTGCCAGCACCTCGGGGTCGCCGGTGCGGGGGTCCTGCGGCAGGTAGCCGACCGCTCCGCTGTTGGTGACCGAGCCTCCGGCGGGCTGCGCCTCCCCGGCGAGGATCTTGGTCAAGGTGGTCTTGCCGGCGCCGTTGCGGCCGACGAGCCCGACCTTGTCCCCGGCCCCGACGCGGAAGGAGACATCCTCCATGAGCAGGCGCGCGCCGACGCGGACCTCGAGCTGGTGGGCGGTGATCATGGCGTGCAGCAGTCTCTCTGTGGTGACAGGCAGGGTGCGACCAATCTGGCGACCGATCGCAGGAGTGAGCCGGACGGGCGGGCGAGTCCGAGCACGCCGGCTCCGCCTAGTCTGTCAGCCATGCGTTTCAACCCGAAGTCGCGGCTGGACAGGAGCCGGGTGTCCGACGCCGGCCGAGGCCGGTCCGCAGGTCGATCCCGAGGCCGCTCCGCGTCGTCCGGAGGGATGCCCATCCCCGGCGGCGCCGTCGGGGGTGGCGGGATCGCCGGACTCGTCATCGCGGTCGTCGTCATCTTCTTGGTCAGCCAAGCGGGCGATGACGTCCCCGGAATGGGCACGGACAGCGGCTACGACGCGGGTGCGTTCACCGACACCGGTCGCTACGACGGGTGCCGCACCGGCGAGGACGCCAACGCCAGCGCCGACTGCGCACGCGTCGCGGTCGAGAACTCCCTCACCGACTTCTGGGCCGACGAGCTCGGCTCGCGGTTCCGCCCCGAGGAGGCCATCGTCACCTTCTCCGGCGGCATCGACACGGCGTGCGGCGGCGCCTCGTCCGACACCGGCCCATTCTACTGCTCGGCGGACGAGACCATCTACCTCGACGACGCCTTCTTCGACGACGTGCTGGCGGGTGCTCTCGACGGCCCCCGCGGAGCGTTCGTGGAGCCCTACGTGCTGGCCCACGAGTACGGCCACCACATCTCCTACCTCATCGGCACGCTCGGGAAGGTCACCGGTGAGAAGGGTCCCCAGAGCAGCGGCGTGCGGCTCGAGCTGCAGGCCGACTGCTTCGCCGGTGTCTGGACCAAGCACGCGACCGAGACCGAGGACGCCGAGGGCAACGTGCTGCTGCTCGAGCTGAGCCAGGCCGACATCGACACCGCCCTGGCAGCGGCCAAGGCGGTGGGGGACGACTACATCCAGCGGCAGTCGGGGCGACGGGTCGACGAGGAGGTCTGGACCCACGGGTCGTCGGAGCAGCGGCGTACGTGGTTCATGACCGGGTACGACCAGGGCAGCATGGAGGCGTGCGACACGTTCGGGGCCGACCGGGTCTGAGGGTCGCCGGCGTCGGCCACCTCACCCGACGTCGATGAGCGCACCGCGAGGTCGTTCCTCGCTCACCACCCCAGGAGCGCCTCGACCTGGGCGAACTGGCGTTGCAACGTGCGCAGGTGCGGGGCGACGGCCGGGTGCCGGTACTTCGACGCCAGTGCTCCCTCCCCGGTGGCGACCCGGGCCAGGGCCCACTCCGCCCGCCCCAGCGCCGTGTACACCGCGGTGACCTGCGCTCCCAGCAGGACGTCGTCGCGCGCCGCCGCCCCGTCGAGACCCATCAGGTAGGCGTCCAGCAACGGTTCGAACTCCTCGCGCGCTCCCAGCGAGAAGAACCCCAGGTCGCCGCCCACCGGGCCGATGCCCAGCGTCGCCCAGTCGATGGCCAATGCGTCGTCGCCTCGGCGTCCCGGCACGTTGGCCAGGGTCGGGTCCCCGTGCTGGGGCACCTGCGGCAGCGCCTCCAGGGCGGAGAGGAAGGTCTCGCGTCGCGACCACAGGCTGTCGGCGATGTCAGCCACCGTCGTGCGCGCCAGCGTCGGCCAGCCCCCCGCACGGTGCTGGGTGGCCCGTAGCCGCGAGCGCAGGAGCCCCTGGGCCAAGAACGTCGGACGAGGCAGGTCGGAGCCCGCGAAGCGTCCGAGCGAGAGAGCGACGAACAACCCGGTGACCGCGGCCTCCTCGACCCACTCCCGGGTGATCGTGATGCCCTCCGCGTCCTCCTCGACCGTCGCTGCCGCAGCACACAGGCCGACCGTGCGGGCGGTGACGCCGGTGGCGAGGACGTCGGCCTCGCGTCGCCAGTACGCGACATGGCGCGGGTCGCTGAGCTCGCTGGGGTCGTGCGGGGAGGGCACGGCCAGTCGCTTGATCACGACGGGATGGTCACCGACCGCGGCACGCCACACCCCGACGGTCGACGGGGCGGCGCCTCCGGGCAGCGCGACCCACCCCGGCTCGGGCTCCCACATGGGAGCGACGCTACTGGACACCACGCCGACAACCGGGCACATTCGCCCGGTTCAGCGCGGGTCAGGCGTTCGTGACGTCGACCTGGATCGCCCCGGCATCGATCACCGACTGCTCCAGCACGCCCCGCCGCGGGTCCGGCACGGCCAGCCAGGGGTCGACCACACGGAGCCGGGACAGCCGAGGGTCACCCAGCACCTCCCCGACCGCCGCGTGGTCCCCACCGGTGACGACAGGACCGCGGCAGTCACCCAGGATCCGTACGGCGTGCTCGGCGGCCGCCTCGTAGGCCTGCCGCGCCTGGTTGTCGCGACGCCGGGCGAAGCGCTGCTGCGACTGTCCGCCGGCCTTGGTCCGACCCTGCACGTGGCGCTGACCCGTCTTCGACTCCCCCATCGCCGCACCCTTCATCCTGGCCATCGCGAAGCCCCCCTTGCGCACGAGCAGCACGCCCCAGTCGCCGGGCACCACCAGCGCCGCGACGAGGTCCCCCGGGGTCGCGGGTCCGTCGTACGCCGCGCCGTACGGCAGCCGCGCCGTGGCGTGCGAGCCGTCCTCGGCCGCGCCGAGGAGGACGCCGTCCGCGACCCGGTAGGTCGTGGGACCGTGGCCCCGTTCGAAGTTCTCGCACCAGCGCGGCCAGCGTGAGGACGGGACGAGGACGCTGACCATGCCGCGAACCTACGGCGTGGCGTGGTCAGCCGCGACGGCGCCCGGCAAGATCCATCGTCCAGTAGGTGCACGTCTCCCGGGCCAGGTGCTCGACCCCGCGGGGGTCGCGTCGCCGCACCTCGTCGACCGGCGCCAAGCCGGGTCGGAACGCCCACCCCAGCCGCTGGACGATGGCCAGGGCCGCATCGTCGTCCGGCACCAGGGCGAGCCCGACCAGGGCGGCCCCCTGTTCCTGGGCCACCCCCGCCGCCGCTCCCAGCAGTGCCGTCGCAACCCCGCGACGGCGCGCCCGCTCGACCACGTTGAGCAGATGGACCTCGGGATGCGCTCCGACGCCCGCGCGCACCTCGGGGAACACCGAGACGGACTCGAGCACGACGTGGCCGACCACCTGGCCGCGGTCCCAGGCCAGCAGGTAGGTCGCCTCCCCGGCCTGCTGCCGCTCGAAGCGAGCGCGGTGATCGCCTCGTCCGGTGGGCAGCCCGTGCTCGGCGGCCGCCACGTCGGCCGCACTGCTGCAGGGGCGTACCTCGACCGGCAGGTGGTCGCGCTCGAGCGAGCGGTGGAACCAGACCGTCTGCCAGTGCCACTCCTGGCCGGCCTCACGCCAGGTCTCCGACCAGTCGAGCGCGCGGTAGAAGGCCAACGCCTCGGGCTGGTGGTCCCCCACGTCGAGCAGCAGGTCGGTGAAGCCGTGGCGTCGCGCGGCCTCCTCGAGGGCCGTCATCAGGCTGCGACCCACACCTCGGCGACGCACGGCGGGATGCACGCGCAGCCGGACCAGGCGCCCCAGCCGGGGGCGTCCGCGGACCGGCCGCAGCCCGCCCACACCGACCACGTGACCGTCCTGCACGGCGACGACCAGGTCGCCCCCCGCCCGGAGGACCGTGCCCTCGGGATCGACGAGGTCCGCGGGTCCGCTCGGCGCCGCGCGACGCGCCCGCAGCGGCACCGGGACGGTGGGATCCTCGGTGACCCCGGCATCAGGCAGGTGGGCCAACGCCCACAGGAACGGCAGGTCGTCGGGCTCGTAGGGACGTACGGCGATCATCGCCCCACCATCGCAGGTCCACCGGTGTGGCGCGAGGAGTCATCATCGGCAGGCTCACCCGCGCGCACGCTCGACCTCGCCGGGTCGCAGGTCCACTCGCTGCGCCACCTGCCCCACGCCGGGTCTCGACCCGCCGTCGCGGGTTCGCAGGCTCACCCGCGCGCTCGCTCGACCTCTTCGGGTCGCAGGTCCACTCGCTGCGCTCGTGGACCTGCGCCTCAGACGTTGAAGCCGAGCGCGCGCAGCTGCTCGCGGCCGTCGGGGGTGATCTTGTCCGGCCCCCACGGAGGCATCCAGACCCAGTTGATCGCCACGTCGTTCACCAGGCCCTCCAGGGCCGCGTTCGTCTGGTCCATGATCACGTCGGTCAGCGGGCAGGCCGCGGACGTGAGCGTCATGTCCAGCACGCAGTTGGTCGTCTCGTCGAGGTGCACGTCGTAGACGAGGCCGAGGTCGACCACGTTGATCCCCAGCTCGGGGTCGACGACGTCCTTCATCGCCTCGGTGACGTCGTCCACACTGACCGTGGCCGTGCCACCTCCGGTGGCCTCGGGGACCTCCGGCAGGTCGCTGTGGTCGGGGAGCTGCTGGGACTCAGCCATTGGTTGCCTCCTGGGTTTGGCCCTGCGATTGCGTGGTGGCGTCTTTCCAGGCCATCCACGACAGTAGTGCGCACTTCACGCGCGCGGGAAACTTGGCCACGCCGGCGAACGCGATGCCGTCCTCCAGGACGTCCTCGTCCGGCTCCACCTGACCCTTGCCCTGCATGAGGGTCAGGAAGCTCTCGTGGATCGCCATCGCCTCCTCGACCGGCTTGCCGATCACGAGGTCGGCCATCACCGAGCACGAGGCCTGCGAGATCGAGCAGCCGAGGGCGTCATAGGACACGTCACCGACCACGCCACCGTCGAGGTGGACCCGCATCGTGATCTCGTCGCCGCACGTCGGGTTGACGTGGTGCACCTCGGCCTCGAACGGGTCGCGCAGGCCTGCGTGCAGCGGATTCTTGTAGTGGTCCAGGATGATCTCCTGGTAGAGGCTGTCGAGGTCCTGCCCGGGTGCGTCGGTCATCTCACTCATCCCAGCTTGAAGTAGGAGCGGGTGTATTCCAGCGCCTCCACCAGGGCGTCGATCTCGGCCGGGGTCGTGTAGAGGTACGACGACATGCGTGTCGAGCTCTGCACGCCGAAGCGCGCGTGGGCCGGCTTGGCGCAGTGGTGACCCGCGCGGACGGCGACACCGCGGGCGTCGAGCACCTGCGCGATGTCGTGCGGGTGCACCCCGTCGACCTCGAACGAGATCGCCCCGCCTCGCTCGGCCGCGTCCAGAGGTCCGAGGACCCGCAGGCCGGGAACCGTCGCGAGGCCGTCGAGGGCGTAGGCGGTGATCGCGTGCTCGTGGTCACGCACGGCGGACAACCCCAGCTCGCCGAGGTAGTCCACCGCCGCGCCCAGGCCCACGGCCTCGACGATCGGCGGGGTCCCGGCCTCGAAGCGGTGCGGGATCGGCGCGTACGTCGACCTCTCCATCCGGACGGTCTCGATCATCTCTCCTCCGCCGAGGAACGGCGGCAGCTGGGCGAGCAGGTCGCCTCGTCCCCAGAGCACGCCGATGCCGGTGGGTCCGACGACCTTGTGCCCGGTGAAGGCGATGATGTCCGGACGCTCCACCGGGTCCATCGCCGCCAGGTCCGTCGGCATCTGCGGGGCGGACTGCGAGGCGTCCACGACCACGATGGCACCCACCTCGTGGGCGCGGCGCGTGATCTCGGCGACCGGGTTGATCGTGCCCAACATGTTGGAGACCCACGTGAACGAGACGACCTTGGTGCGCTCGGTGATCAGCTCGTCGATCCCCTGGGGTCCGTCGAGGTCGAGGTGGCCGTCGTCGGTCAGGCCGAACCACCGCAGCGTCGCACCCTTGCGCTCGGTCAGCAGCTGCCACGGCACGATGTTGGAGTGGTGCTCCATCTCGGTGATCAGCACCTCGTCCCCCGGACCGATCGCCAGGTCGCCGGTCGCCCAGGCGAGCGAGTTGGCCACCAGGTTGAGCGCCTCGGAGGCGTTCTTGGTGAAGATCACCTCGTCACGACTCGGCGCCCCGATGAAGGCGGCCACCTTGTCGCGGGCCGCCTCGAAGGCCTCGGTCGACTCCGCACCGAGCTGGTGCATCGCCCGCGAGATGTTGGCGTTGTGCCGCTCGAGGTGGTCGACCATCGTGTCGATGACCACCTGGGGCTTCTGCGAGGTGTTGGCGCTGTCGAGGTAGATCAGCGGTAGTCCGCCCGCGAGCGTGCGCTCGAGGATGGGGAAGTCCTTGCGGACGATGTCCAGCTGCGGCAGCAGTCCCTCGATCATCGCGTTCTCCTCGTCAGTGCGCAGCAGTGGGCCGGTGGGGCTCAGGCAGGGGTCGCGTTGGCCTTGATGTAGCGGTCGTAACCCTCGGCCTCCAGGGCGTCGGCAAGCTCGGGGCCACCCTGGTCGGCGATCTTGCCGTCGACGAACACGTGGACGTAGTCGGGCTCGATGTAGCGCAGGATCCGGGTGTAGTGCGTGATGAGCAGGACTCCCTTGCCCTCCTGCTCCCGGTAGCGGTTGACGCCCTCCGAGACGATCTTGAGCGCGTCGATGTCGAGCCCGGAGTCGGTCTCGTCCAGGATCGCGACCTTGGGGTTGAGCAGCTCGAGCTGCGCGATCTCGTGGCGCTTCTTCTCGCCGCCGGAGAAGCCCTCGTTGACGTTGCGCTGGCTGAACGTGGGGTCCAGGTTGAGCTGGCCCATCGCGGCGTTGACGTCCTTGACCCACGTGCGCAGCTTCGGCGCCTCGCCGTCGATGGCGGTCTTGGCGGTGCGCAGGAAGTTGGCGACCGAGACGCCGGGCACCTCGACGGGGTACTGCATCGCCAGGAAGAGCCCGGCACGGGCGCGCTCGTCGACGCTCATGGCGAGGACGTCCTCACCGTCCAGCGTCACGGTGCCGCCCGTGATGTCGTACTTCGGGTGACCCGCGATCGAGTAGGCCAGCGTCGACTTGCCCGACCCGTTGGGTCCCATGATCGCGTGCGTCTCGTTGTCCTTGATGGTCAGCGTGACGCCCTTCAGGATCTCCTTGGGGCCGTCATCGGTGCTGACCGAGACCTGCAGGTCCTTGATCTCCAACGTGCTCATCAGTTGTCTCTCTCTGCTCGAGGTTCAGGTGTCCCTCAGGACGGCGTCACGCCGTTGAGGGTGGTGGCGGTGTCGACGTAGACCGAGCCGTCGCGCAGCTCGACCGGGAACGTGGCCACGGGCTCGGTGGCCGGCAGCCCGGTCGGCTTCCCCGTCCGGAGGTCGAAGCGCGAGCCGTGCAACCAGCACTCGACCGTGCAGCCCTCGACCTCGCCCTCGGACAGCGAGACCGCGGCGTGGCTGCAGAGGTCCTGGAGGGCGAAGATCTCCTCGCCCTCGCGCGCGACGGCCACGTCGTAGGCACCGATGGTGACGGCCAGCGCCTCGTCGGCGGGGACGTCGGCCACGGCGCAGGCCCGCTCGAAGCTCACTGGTCCGTCTTCAGGACGTTGCGGGCGAGCTCCTCCTCGACCGTGGTGGTGAGCTGCTCCTCCAGGGAGGGCACCCCGACCCGACGGATGAGGTCGTTGAAGAAGCCGCGCAGCACCAGGCGGCGTGCCTCCTTCTCCGACACCCCGCGCGAGCGGAGGTAGAAGAGCTGCTCGTCGTCGAAGCGAGCCGTCGCCGAGGCGTGCCCGGCGCCCTCGATCTCGCCCGTCTCGATCTCCAGGTTGGGCACGGAGTCGGCCTGGCACCCGTCGGTGAGGACCAGGTTGCGGTTCTCCTCGTAGGTCTCGATGCCCTCGGCCACCTTGCGGATCAGCACGTTGCCGATCCACACCGTGTGGGCCTTCTCGCCCTGCAACGCGCCCTTGTACAGGACGTTGCTCTTGGTCTTGGGCTGGTTGTGGTCGGCGAAGAGCCGGTGCTCGAGGTGCTGCCCCTCGTCGGCGAAGTAGAGCCCGAGCAGCTCCGCCGAGCCGCCGGGAGCGGCGTACTCGACGTTGGCGTTGAGCCGCACGACGTCGCCGCCGAACGTGATCGCGGTGTGCTTCACCTCGGCGTCGCGCCCGACCAGGATCGAGTCGCGCCCCAGGTGGACCGCATCGTCGTCCCAGTCCTGCAGGGACACGACGTTGACCATGGCGCCGTCGCCGACCAGCACGGACGTGGTCGCCGAGTAGCGGGCGGAGCCGGTGTGCACGAGCACGACGGTCGCCGTGGCGAACTTGCCCACGCGCAGCACCAGCTGGCTCCACACGAGGTCGTCGACCGACTCGCCGTGCAGCCGGATGACGATCGGCTCGGCGATCTCGGCCTCGGCCGGGACGTCGATGAGCCGTGCTCCGCCGGAGAGCTCGGCCGCCAGGGCGGAGGGCCGGTCGTTGGGCGCGAGCTCACCGATCTCGCGGGCCTCGGCCTGGGAGATCGTGGTGAGCGTCACGCCGTCGGGCAGCGTGGTGTCCCAGGTCAGGGTGGCGTCGGAGGCCTCGCCGTCGAGGATCCCCCGCAGACGCTTGAGCGGGGTGAACCGCCAGATCTCCTCCCGGCCCGTGGGCGCGGGGTGGTCGGCGAGGTCGTACGACGGGGGCGGGTTCAGGTGAGAGACGCTCAGGTGGCCGTCCTTCTTGTCCTGCTCCAGCCCCGAGGTCACGCTCTCGCGGGCAGCATCGGTCACAGTCACTACGGGTGTCTTCCTAGCGTTCGACGGTCTCGGGAGGCTCGACCACCTCGGGTCGAGCGGGAGCGGTCGGCTCGATCAGCCGACGGCGCCTTCCATTTGCAGCTCGATCAGGCGGTTGAGCTCGAGGGCGTACTCCATCGGGAGCTCCTTGGCGATCGGCTCGACGAAGCCGCGCACGATCATCGCCATCGCCTCGTCCTGCTCCATGCCGCGCGACATCAGGTAGAACAGCTGGTCGTCGGAGACCTTCGAGACGCTGGCCTCGTGCCCCATCGACACGTCGTCCTCGCGGATGTCGACGTAGGGGTAGGTGTCCGAGCGGCTGATCTGGTCGACGAGCAGGGCGTCGCACAGGACGTTCGACTTGGAGCCGTGGGCGCCCTCGTTGACCTGGATCAGGCCGCGGTACGACGTGCGACCGCCGCCGCGGGCCACCGACTTCGACAGGATCGACGACGAGGTGTGGGGCGCCGCGTGCACCATCTTGGCGCCGGCGTCCTGGTGCTGGCCCTCGCCGGCGAAGGCGATCGAGAGCGTCTCGCCCTTGGCGTGCTCGCCCATCAGGTAGATGGCGGGGTACTTCATCGTCACCTTCGAGCCGATGTTGCCGTCGACCCACTCCATCGTCGCGCCGGCCTCGCAGGTCGCGCGCTTGGTGACGAGGTTGTAGACGTTGTTGGACCAGTTCTGGATGGTCGTGTAGCGGCAGCGACCACCCTTCTTGACGATGATCTCCACGACCGCTGAGTGCAGCGAGTCCGAGGAGTAGATCGGCGCGGTGCAGCCCTCGACGTAGTGCACGTAGGCGTCCTCGTCGACGATGATCAGCGTGCGCTCGAACTGGCCCATGTTCTCGGTGTTGATCCGGAAGTAGGCCTGCAGCGGGATGTCCACGTGGACGCCCTTGGGCACGTAGATGAACGAGCCACCGGACCACACCGCGGTGTTGAGGGCCGAGAACTTGTTGTCGCCCACGGGGATGACCGTGCCGAAGTACTCCTGGAAGAGCTCCGGGTGCTCCTTGAGCGCGGTGTCGGTGTCGAGGAACAGGACGCCCTGCTCCTCGAGGTCCTCGCGGATCGAGTGGTAGACGACCTCGGACTCGTACTGGGCCGCGACGCCGGAGACCAGGCGCTGCTTCTCCGCCTCGGGGATGCCGAGCTTGTCGTAGGTGTTCTTGATGTCCTCGGGCAGGTCGTCCCAGGTGGCCGCCTGCTTCTCCGAGGAGCGCACGAAGTACTTGATGTTGTCGAAGTCGATCCCGCCGAGGTCGGAGCCCCACGTGGGCATCGGCTTGCGACCGAAGAGCTTGTGGCCCTTGAGTCGCTGGTCGAGCATCCACTGCGGCTCGGACTTCTTGGCCGAGATGTCGCGCACGACCTCCTCGGAGAGCCCGCGCTTGGCGGTGGCTCCGGCGACGTCGGAGTCGGCCCAGCCGAACTCGTAGCGTCCGATGCCCTCGAGCTCGGGGTTGCGCTCGTCGATGGTCGTCATCAGCTGACCTGCTCCTTCGTAGTGGGCTGCTGCTTGGTCTGGTGGGTGGGGAGGTTGGGGACGCACGTGGTGCACACGCCGTCGCCGTGGGCGATGGTCGCCAGACGCTGCACGTGACGGCCCAGGACCCGGCCGATGGCCTCGGTCTCGGCCTCGCACAGCTGGGGGAACTCGTGCGCCACGGTGGAGACCGGGCAGTGCTGCTGGCAGAGCTGGTCGCCGACGGGCGACTCGCGCACCCCGGCGGCGTACCCCTCGTCGGAGAACACCCGTGCCAGGACCTGGACCGGCGCCAGGTCGGGGTGCTGGGCGGCGACCTCGTCGAAACGCTCCTCGACGAAGGCGACCCGACGCTCGGCGAAGTGGCGCACGGCCTCCTCGCCGCCGGTCTCGGCGACGAACCGCAGCGCCTGGGCTGCGAGGTCGTCGTACTGCTTGGTGAAGCCCTCTCGGCCCGACTGGGTCAGGGCGAAGACCTTCGCCGGTCGCCCCCGCCCGCGACGCGCCGTGCCGGTAGCGGGGCGAGGGTCGCGCACCTCGAGGAGGTCGTCCTCGATCATCTGGTCCAGGTGACGCCGGACTGCTGCCGGCGTCAGGTCGAGACGCTCGGCCAGGCTCGCCGCCGTCGACGGACCTTCGACCAGGATCGACCGGGCAACGCGCTGACGCGTCGTGAGGTCCCCCTGGATCAATTCCACAACGTCAGTGTGCCGTTAATGAAAGTGAGCATTCAAGCAAGGTCAGCCTAAGTGGTCCCGGTCACCCGCGAGCCGTGCGGCGCGGTGTCACAACTGTCAGGATGCCCACCATGCCCTCCGTCGGAGATCCTGCCAGCGCCACGATCCAGCCCGCTCCCCCGGTGGCCACGGGTCGCGGACTGCCCTGGACGGTCGCCGTCGACGACGCCGTCGCCGAGATCGGGGCTGCCCGCGCCGAGCACGGCGACACGTTCGTGCTGGATCCCGAGCGCTCTGGCGGCTCAGGCGGCTCAGGCGGCTCGGGCGGCTCGGGGATCGGGCGGGGTGACGACCGCTACCTCTTCACGTTCTCGCCCACCGGCGTGGAGTCGTTCTACGCACTGCGGGAGGAAACGGCGAGCAAGGGCGTCGCCGACTACCTGATGCTGCGCCGCAAGCTGCCCGACCACCTGTTCGAGGGTCGTCGGGTCCTCCCGGGGACGCTCTTCCGGCGCGACGACGTCGCCGGCTACCTGACCCAGCTCGACCGGGCCCTGGACACCACCGTCACCGAGATGGGGTCGAGCGGCGAGGTGGACGTCTTCGACCTCACCCGCCGGCTCGGCCACCGGATGGGCCTGGCCTCCTGGGCGGGCGAGGCGGCCGCCGGCCCCGGGTTCGAACGCCTCGTGGCCGCCTTCGACGCCCTCGACGGATCGGACGCCTTCGTCCACCCCGACGCGATGGCAGCGGTCGCCGCGTCGGGCAAGGCCGCGGAGCAGGCCGCCCTGGACACGATCGTCGACGTCGTCGGCGAGCTCGTGGGCTCGGCGCGCGAGGACGACCTCTTCGGGCGCATCGTCGCGGCCTGGCACGACGAGCCGGACGACGTACGCCGCCGGGGCGTCGCGCTGGACGTGGCCCTGATCCACGTCGCGTCGATGTCCAACCTGCACGCCGCCCTCGGTTGGGCCCTGGTCGACCTCCTGGCCCACCCCGAGGCCCTGGGTCGGGTGCGCGGGGGCGACGTCGAGCTCGCCCAGCGATGCTCGCTGGAGTCGACCCGGTTGGCGCAGCGCTCGATCATGGCTCGCACCGTGCTGGCACCGGTGAGGTTCGACGACGGCCACACGATCTACGAGGTCCCCGCCGGATGGACCATCGCGACGCTGTTGCCGCTGCTCAACACCTCGACGGCCCCCGGTCTGGCCGACTGGGACCCGGACCGCTGGGACCGGCACCGGCTGCGGCCCGTCGACGGGCTGGCCTCGCCTCAGCTCGTGACGGCATTCGGCCACGGACGCCACACGTGCCCCGCCCAGCCGTTCTCCCTGTCCGCGATGTCGACCGCGCTACTGCGACTCGTCGGCGACTTCGACCTGACTCCCGGCTGGTCGTCGCGTCCGGCACCCGTGGCGGCCCAGATCGGCGGCGTGGCACGCGCCGGGGGCCCGGTCCCGCTGCGCTACGCGGCCCGCTGAGCACCGCTCGCGGGTGCACCCGGCCGACCCCGGGCCCGGCCGCTGGAACCCAGCCGCCGGGCCCCGGCCACCGGTGAGCAGCGCGTGCCTGGGGCATGCTGGACGAGTGATGATCCGCCCTGCCGAGCTGGCCGCGATCCGCGCCGGGCACGTCGACCTCGCCTTCCGACGCTGGACGGCGCCCCGCGTGAAGGGGGGCACGCGGCTGCGCACCGCCGTGGGCCTGCTCGAGGTCCTGTCCGTGGAGCAGGTGGCCCCCTCCGCCCTGCGCGCCGACGACGCCCGCCGTGCCGGGTCGCAGTCTCTGGCGGACCTGCGCCGTGCGCTGGCCCACCACGAGGACCGGCCGGTCTTCCGCGTGACGCTGCGCTACGCCGGACCCGACCCACGCGAGGAGCTGCGTGAGCAGGTGCCGGACGCCGCCGGGATCGCCGAGCTCACGTCCTGGCTGGACCGACTCGACCACTCCTCCAGCACCGGCCCCTGGACGCGCGAGACCCTCGCGCTCATCGATGCCCGTCCCGAGGTCCGGGCGCCCGAGCTGGCCGCGAGCCTGGGGCGCCCGACCGCGGAGTTCAAGCGGGACGTGCGCAAGCTCAAGGAGAAGGGACTCACCGAGTCGCTCGCCATCGGCTACCGGCTCTCACCGCGCGGGCAGGCCGTGCTGGACTCCGACGGCGTACGACGCGAGCGCGCGCCCCGCGCTCCCGGGACCGCCCTGCCGCGCTCGATCGGGGCTCCCGCCACCCGAGCCTTGCGAGCCGAGGGGCTCAGGACCTTCGAGGCGGTCGTCACCCGAGACCGCGACGAGCTCGCGGCCCTCCACGGCGTCGGTCCGGTGGCGTTGGCGCGCCTGGACGAGGCGCTGGCGGGGGCCGGACTGGCCTGGCCCTGAGGAGCCGCCCCTCTCCACCCAGCATGCCGGGCCGCCCGTCGGCCGACTACGCCCCGATGGCGCCGGTCCGTCCGGGGGCCGTCGAGCGCAGCCAGGCCAGACCCAGGAACGGCAGGACCAGCGGCAGGAACGCATAGCCCTGGCCGAAGTGCGACCACACCGTCTTGTCGGGGAACAGCGCGGTGTCGACGTAGGACAGCACGCCGATGCTGAGCACCCCCACGAGCTCGACGACGCAGGCCCCGACGGCGACCCGCCAGGCCGTGGGCCCGCCGAGCAGCAGGCACGTGGTCGCCACGAGGTAGATTACCGCCGCCACCAGCGAGAGCGTGTAGGCGAACGGAGCGTTGCCTGCCTCGGTGCCGAGCTGGATCGCGGAGCGGCCGGTGGCGGCGACGGCGAACACGCCGTACACGAAGACCAGCATCCGGCCCGGGCCGGACGAGAGCTCACGCACCGAAGCCACCGCTCCAGATGTCGGCGAGGCGCACCTCCAGCGCGAGCACGGTCAGCGCGGCGATCGCCAGGACGCCCGTGCCCGAGCGGGTGCGCTCGGCCAGGGACCAGAACGCGCCGATCGGCAACGCGAGCGCGATCCCCACCAGATAGCTCACGAAGAGCACTCCCGAGACGTCGCGGTCGGTGCCCGCGAGCAGGATGCACCCGACGACGAGCTGCACGAGCAGGACCACCTCGGCGATCGCGAGGAGCGCGAAGGTGCGGTCCTGCGCCAGCTCGTCGCGGACCACCAGGACCAGGCTCCAGAGCGCGATGACGGCGCCGAGGACGTAGACGGCACCTGTGATCCAGTCGTTCACGACACCCAGCCTAGGTGGCTGAGCGACCTCGCCCGTATGCAGGTGGTCCGGCTCTCCTAGACTCTCGGGGTGCCCGACTCGCCTGCCGTCCTCGTCGACGGGCTGGTGATGCGGTACGGCGCCAAGGTCGCGGTCGCCGGGCTCTCGCTGACGGTGGAGCGGCACACCATCACCGCCGTGCTCGGTCCCAACGGAGCCGGCAAGACCACGACCCTGGAGACCTGTGAGGGGTATCGGACCCCTCAGCAGGGTTCCGTGCGGGTGCTCGGCCTCGACCCGATCAGCGACCGCAAGGCGCTGCTCCCACGCATCGGCGTGATGCTGCAGAGCGGCGGTGCGTGGAGCGGCGTGCGTGCCGTCGAGATGCTGCACCACGTCGCTCGCCTGCACGCCCACCCCCTCGACCCGGACGTGCTCGTCGATCGGCTGGGCCTCGGGGACTGCGGCCGGACGCCGTACCGACGGCTCTCGGGTGGTCAGCAGCAACGGCTCGGCCTCGCCATGGCGCTGGTCGGACGCCCCGAGCTCGTCTTCGTCGACGAACCCACCGCCGGCCTGGACCCGGCCGTGCGGCGCACGGTGTGGGAGCTGCTCGAGGAGGTGCGCGCCGACGGCGTCACCGTCGTGCTCACCACGCACTACATGGAGGAGGCCGAGCGCCTCGCCGACCGCGTGCACATCGTGGACAAGGGTGCCCTCGTGGCGTCCGGGAGCCCCCTGGAGCTCACCCGCGGTGGCGCGCGGGCCACCATCCGCCTGGTGGTCACCGAGCCGTTCCCGCCGACGGCCCCGGAGTCGCTGCGGGTCGCGTTGGGCGACGGCACCGAGGTCACCCAGCTCGACGCCGTGTCGCTGCTGGTGACCGGCCCCGCCGACGCCTCCACCCTGGCCAGGGTCTCGCGCTGGTGCGAGGACAACTCCGTCCTGCCCGAGTCGCTGACCCTGGGCCAGCGCAACCTCGAGGATGTCTTCCTCGAGCTCACCGGGGGCTCGTCCCCCACCGTCGAGGGGATCGTCGAATGAGTGGCATCGGCACGTTCTCCCCGGATCCCGGAGCCGCCCCCTTCGTGCGTCAGGTCACCACGCAGGCCTCGATGGAGGCCCGGCTGATGCTGCGCAACGGCGAGCAGCTCCTGCTGGCCGTCGTGATCCCGGTGATCGTCCTGGTCGGCGGGGTGCGCGGGGCCGACCGCGTCAACCTCTCCTACGGCGTCGACACCTTCACGCCCGGTGTCCTGGCCCTGGCCGTGATGTCGACGTCGTTCACGTCGTTGGCCATCGCCACCGGCTTCGAGCGCCGGTACGGCGTGATCAAGCGCCTGGGCACCTCACCCCTGTCCCGCACCGGTCTGCTCCTCGGGAAGGTCCTCGCCCTGCTCGCCGTCGAGGTCCTGCAGGTGGCGGTGATCTCGGCCGTGGGCTTCGCCCTCGGCTGGGAGCCGGACGCCGACCTGCTCGGCCTGCTGCTCGCCGTGGTCCTGGGCACCGCAGCCTTCGCCTCCCTGGGACTCCTGCTGGCCGGCTCGCTACGGGCCGAGGCGACACTGGCTGCGGCGAACCTCGTCTACCTGCTCCTGCTCGCGGGTGGCGCCGTGGTGCTGCCCGTCTCCGCCTACGGCTCCTTCGGGGACGTCGTGGGCTACCTGCCCTCCGGCGCGCTCGGAGAGGCCGTGCGCGCTGCCCTGTCCGACGCCGCGATCGCCGGCCGGGACCTGCTGGTCCTCGCCGGGTGGGCCGTCGTCGGCGCCGTCGCGACCGCAAGGACCTTCACGTGGGAATGACCCCGACCACCACGCCCGGCGGCCGCGGCTCGCTCAGCCTGGCGCCGTACGTGCGCCACCTCGGCTGGGCCAGCCTGGCCGCCAACATCGGCATCGTCGTCACCGGCGGCGCCGTACGCCTGACCGGTTCGGGGCTCGGCTGCCCCACCTGGCCGCGCTGCACCGAGGAGAGCTTTCGACCCCGCGGCGAGCTGGACCTGCACACCGCGATCGAGTTCGGCAACCGGATGCTGACCTTCGTGCTCACCGCGGTCGCGGTCGCGACGTTCGTGGCGGCCGTGCAGAGTGGACGGCGCGAGCTGCGCCGACTGGCGCTGGTGCTGGCGCTCGGGGTGCCGGCACAGGCACTCATCGGCGGGGTCACCGTGCTGACCGACCTCAACCCCTGGGTCGTCTCGCTGCACCTGCTCCTGTCGATGGCGATGGTCGGCGTGGCGGTGCTCTACCTCCGGCGCCTCGACCACCCGGACGCCACCTGGCACCGGGGGCCGGTGCCAGGTCTGGCGTGGACCCTGTTCGCCGCCGCCTGGCTGGTGCTGGTGCTGGGGACCGTCGTCACGGGCGCGGGTCCGCACGCGGGTGACGCCGAGACGCCACGCAACGGCCTCGACACCCTCGAGACCAGCCAGCTGCACGCCGACGCCGTCTTCCTGCTGGTCGGGCTGAGCCTCGGGATGCTCTTCCTCGTGGCCGCGACCCGCGGGCGGGGCCCGGCGCTGCGTGCCGTCCTCGTGCTGCTCGGCGTGGAGGTCTCGCAGAGTGCCATCGGTTTCGTGCAGTACTTCACCGACCTGCCCGAGGTCCTCGTCGGCTTCCACATGCTCGGCGCCGGCCTGATCTCCGCGAGCGTGACGTGGGTGCTCCTGGCGGTGGCGTTGACCGAGGACGATCCCGCCTCGCGCCGGGCCCCGGAGGCAGACGTCCTCGGCGTTCCCTGACGTTCCGGGGCGTCGCAACGCTGGGGAAGGCTGGGGAAGGCTGCGGAAGGTCAGGAACTTCCGGTTCACCGGGACTCCTGCTCGGGCCGACCGCCGTCAGCGGAAGAGCAGCGGGTCCAGGGCGACGGCGACGAACAGCAACGACAGGTACAGGTTGCTGTGATGGAAGAGCCGCATCGGCTGGATGATGCTGAGGTCCTCGGTGCCGCGGGCCCGCGACCACATCTTGTGGGCCTCGAGCAGGAAGACCGCGCCGAGCAGCGCGGCGGCGATCGGGTAGACGGGTCCGGTGCCGGCCACCGGCCAGAGCAGCAGCGAGGTCGCCACCATCACCCAGGAGTACAGGACGATCTGCCGGCCCACCTCGCGGGCGTTCTTGACCACCGGCAGCATCGGGACGTCGACGTTGGCGTAGTCCTCGCGGTAGCGCAGGGCGAGGGCCCAGGTGTGCGGTGGCGTCCAGAAGAAGACCACCGCGAAGAGCACGACGGGCACCCACGAGAGCTCGCCGGTCACCGCGGTCCAGCCGATGAGCGCCGGGAAGCACCCGGCCAGCCCGCCCCAGACGATGTTCTGGGTGGTGCGGCGCTTGAGGACCATCGTGTAGCCGAAGACGTAGAACGCGTTGGCGCCCAGGGACAACCCGGCGGACAGCGGGTTGACCCACACAGCGAGCACGACCGTCGAGATCACCGCCAGTGCCGTCGCAAAGGCGAGCGCGGCGCCCGGCGTGACCATGTGTCGCGGCAGCGCACGGCGACGGGTCCGTCGCATCTGCTCGTCGATGTCACGGTCGTAGACGCAGTTGTACGCCGAGGCCGAGCCGGCCGAGAGCGTCCCACCGATCACGGTGGCCACCACCAGGCCCAGCGGCGGGATCCCGCGCTGGGCGAAGAACATGACCGGCACCGTGGTGAGCAGCAACAGCTCGATCACCCGAGGCTTGGTGAGTCCGACGTACGCCGCGACGACGTCCTTGAGCCCGGCGGCGGCGCCGCCGAGCTGTCCGGTGGCCTCGGGGTCGTCGTGCGGTCCCGACACCGCGGGGCGCGATTCGCCGACGTAGGTCACGGACGTCCTCTGCTGGGTCGCTGCTGGCTGGGCAAGGGCTGGCCACCGAGTGGTGCCATCTCAGCCTAGGCCCGGACCACGTGTCCACACCCGCTGAGGCGGTGTGAGTCTATCCCGCGACGTGAGTAGGCTCGTGACTGCCCGAGGACACCGCACTGGAGCTCCGCCCTGGAGCCCGAAGGAGCAGCGTGAGCACCCCCCGAAACCCTGATCTGGCCCTGGACTGGACCGAGCTCGACGAGAAGGCGGTCGACACCGCGCGCGTGCTCGCGATGGACTCCGTGCAGAAGGTCGGCAACGGCCACCCCGGCACGGCGATGAGCCTGGCCCCGGTGGCCTACCTGCTCTTCCAGAAGGTCATGCGTCACGACCCGGCGGACCCCGAGTGGGTCGCGCGGGACCGCTTCGTCCTCTCCTGCGGACACTCCAGCATCACGCTCTACACCCAGCTCTACCTCGGAGGCTTCGGCCTGGAGCTCGACGACCTCAAGGCGCTGCGCACGTGGGGCTCCAAGACCCCCGGCCACCCCGAGCTCGGCCACACCGCCGGGGTCGAGGTCACCACCGGTCCCCTGGGCCAGGGGGTCGCCAACGCCGTCGGCATGGCCATGTCCGCACGACGGGTCCACGGCCTGCTGGACCCCGAGGCCGCTCCCGGCGAGAGTCTCTTCGACCACCACGTCTACGCCCTGTGCTCCGACGGCGACCTGCAGGAGGGCGTCAGCGGGGAGGCCAGCTCCATCGCCGGCACCCAGCAGCTCGGCAACCTGACGGTCATCTACGACCGCAACCGCATCTCGATCGAGGGCGACACCGACATCGCCTTCACCGAGGACGTCGCCGCCCGCTACGAGTCCTACGGATGGCACGTCCAGACCGTGGACTGGACCAACGGCGGCACCGAGTACCGCGAGGACGTCCCCGCCCTGCACGCGGCGGTCACCGCCGCCGGCGAGGTCACCGACCGTCCGTCGATCATCGTCCTCGACACCATCATCGCCTGGCCCGCCCCCAACGCCCAGGGCACCGGGAAGTCCCACGGCAGCGCGCTCGGTCCCGACGAGGTGGCGGCGACCAAGAAGGTGCTCGGCTGGGACCCCGAGCAGCACTTCCAGGTGCCGGACGAGGTGCTCGAGCACACGCGCGCCCTCGGCGTGCGCGGCTCCGAGGCCGGAGCCCGCTGGGACGAGCAGTACGCCGCCTGGTCGTCGGCCAACCCCGACGGCGAGGCGCTGCTGCACCGGCTGAAGGGCCGGACCCTGCCCGACGGCCTGACCGACGCCCTCCCGACCTTCGAGGCCGATCCGAAGGGCGTGGCCACGCGTTCCGCCTCGGGCAAGGTGATCAACGCCCTGGCCCCGTTGATGCCCGAGCTCTGGGGCGGCTCGGCCGACCTGGCCGGCTCCAACAACACCACGATCACCGACGCGCCGTCGTTCGCCCCGAGCAGCCGGACGACCGGCGAGTGGACCGCGGACCCCTACCAGGGTCGGGTGCTCCACTTCGGCATCCGCGAGCACGGCATGGGCGCGATCATGAACGGGATCGCCGCCGACCGGCTCACGCGCGTCTTCGGGGGCACGTTCCTGACGTTCTCCGACTACATGCGCGGAGCGGTGCGCGTCGCGGCGCTCAGCCGCCTTCCCGTCACCTACGTGTGGACCCACGACTCGATCGGGCTCGGCGAGGACGGCCCGACCCACCAGCCGGTCGAGCACCTCGCTGCGCTGCGCGCGATGCCCGGCCTGGACGTCGTACGACCAGCGGACGCCAACGAGACCGCGGCGGCGTGGGCGGCCATCCTGCAGCACACCGACCGTCCCTCGGCCCTGGCCCTGACCCGTCAGAACGTCCCTGTCTTTCCCCGGGGGGTCGACGGGTACGCCGGCCTGGACGACGTCGCCAAGGGCGGCTACGTGCTGCTCGACGCCGAGGACGGCTCGCCCGACGTGGTGCTCATGGGCACGGGCTCCGAGGTCCAGCTGGCCGTGGAGGCGCGCGACCTGCTCGCCGCCGACGGCATCTCCGCCCGCGTCGTCTCGCTCCCCTGCCTGGAGTGGTTCGACGAGCAGGACCAGGCCTACCGCGACACCGTCCTGCCGCCGACCGTCAAGGCGCGCGTCTCGGTCGAGGCGGGGGTCAAGCTCGGCTGGCGCGAGTACGTCGGCGACCACGGTCGCGTGGTCTCGCTGGACCACTACGGCGCGTCCGCCGAGTACGCCCGGCTCTACGACGAGTTCGGGATCACGGCCCAGGCCGTCGCTGCCGCAGCCCGCGACAGCATCGCCGGCGCGACTGCCTGAGCAGCGCGCCTCCCATCCGTCATTACCAACCTCCAGGAGATCCCATGACTGACCGGCTCAAGGCGCTCGCGGACGCGGGCGTCTCCATCTGGCTCGACGACCTCTCCCGGGAGCGGATCGAGTCCGGCAACCTCGCCGACCTCGTCAAGGACAGCTCGGTGGTCGGGGTCACCACCAACCCGACGATCTTCGCCGGGGCCATCGCCGACGGCGAACGGTACGACGCCCAGGTCAAGGCGCTCGTCGCCGACGGCAAGGGGGTCGACGAGGTCATCTTCGAGCTCACCACCGAGGACGTGCGCAACGCCTGCGACGTGCTGGCACCGGTCGCGGAGGCGACCGCCGACGACGGCCGCGTCTCGATCGAGGTGGAGCCGACGCTGGCCAACGACACCGAGGCCACCATCGCCTCCGCGCAGGCCCTGTGGGCGGCGGTCGACCGTCCCAATGCCCTGATCAAGATCCCCGCCACGGAGGCCGGACTGCCGGCGATCACCGCGGTCATCGCCCAGGGGATCAGCGTCAACGTCACCCTGATCTTCTCCCTCGAGCGCTACCGCGCGGTGATGGACGCCTACCAGGCGGGACTCGAGCAGGCTCGCGACGCCGGCCTCGACCTGTCCCGGATCCGATCCGTCGCCTCGTTCTTCGTCTCCCGGGTCGACTCCGAGGTAGACAAGCGGCTCGAGGCCATCGCCGAGGAGCAGGGCAACGACGAGGCGCTGGCACTGCGCGGCAAGGCCGCCGTCGCCAACGCGCGTCTGGCCTACGCCGCGTTCGCCGAGGTCACCGCTGCGGACCGGTGGCAGGGACTGGCCGCCGCCGGAGCCAACAGCCAGCGGCCGCTGTGGGCCTCGACCGGGGTCAAGAACCCCGACTACCCCGACACGCTCTACGTCACCGACCTGGTGGTCGCGGACACGGTCAACACGATGCCCGAGAAGACCATGCAGGCCTTCGCCGACCACGGCGAGGTCGAGGGCGACACGGTCTCCGGTCGGGGCAGTGCGGCCCGCTCCCTGCTCGACCAGATCGCGGCGGCCGGCGTCGATTGGGCCGACGTCATGAAGGCGCTCGAGGAGGAGGGCGTCGAGAAGTTCGTCGCCTCCTGGAAGGAGCTCGTGGAGACCGTGCAGGGTCAGATGGACAAGCAGGCCTCGTGACCTCCGGACCGGTCGATCCGACGACGACCCGTGCCTGGGGCCGGCTGCAGGAGCTGGCCGACGGGCTCGAGCCGGACCTGCGCGCCTGGTTCGACCGGGACGCCGGTCGGGCCGACCGGTTCAGCTTCGAGGCGGGCGACCTGTACGTCGACCTGTCCAAGGGACTCGTGGACGAGGAGATCCTCTCGGCGTTGCTCGGGCTCGTGGACGAGGTGGGTCTCGCCGAGCGGCGCGACGCCA
>NZZG01000099.1 GCA_002698575.1 Pimelobacter sp.
CGATGACGACGTGCTTGGCCACCGACAGGCGCAGGGCGGTGACGGCCAGCTCGCGGGTGAGCACGACGATCGTCACGACCCACCAGATGTCGCCGACGATCGACAACCCGATGAAGGCCATGCCGGTCAGTGTCTTGTCGGCGATCGGGTCGGCGATGCGGCCGAAGTCGGTCTCGATGTTGCGGGCCCGGGCGATGTCACCGTCGATCTTGTCCGTGATCGCGGCGACGGCGAAGATGACGTACGCCGTGACGCGCCATCCGATCGAGTCGTAGTCGTGTGCGAGGAGCGCCCAACCGAAGACCGGGACCAGCAGGATCCGCAGTGTGGTGAGCGCGTTGGGCAGGTTGAAGTTGCTGGTGGCAGCGGGTGCGGTCTCGGTCATCGGGCCTCTCCCGTCGCCGTGGCCACCAGGTCGACGCCGTCGGTGCCGACGACCCGCGCCGGCACGAGGTCGCCGATCCTCAGCGGCGACCCTGCGGACTCGATGCGGGTCGTCCCGTCCACCTCCGGCCCCTGGTGGGCTGCCCGGCCCTCGGCGGTCCCGTCTGCCTCGACGTTCTCGACCAGCACCAGGAGATCCTCGTGGAGGCGCTCCTCGGCTCGCTGGGCGTTGAGCTCCTCGACCAGTGCGGTGACGTGCTGGGCTCGCGCCCAGACCTCGTCGGGGTCGAGCTTGTCGGTGAAGGACTCCGCCTCTGTCCCGTCCTCGTCGGAGTAGCCGAAGACCCCGGTCACGTCCATCCGTGCGGCCTCGAGGAAGTCGCACAGGACCTGGAGGTCCTCCTCGGTCTCCCCCGGGAAGCCCACGATGACGTTGGAGCGGACCCCGGCCTCGGGAGCAAGGGCACGCACCCTGTCGAGCAGGCCCAGGAAGCTCTCGGGGTCACCGAAGCGTCGCATCCGGCGCAGCACGGTCGCACTGGCGTGCTGGAAGGACAGGTCGAAGTAGGGGACGACGCCCGGCGTCGTGGCGATCGCCTCGATCAGGCCCGGCCGCGTCTCGGCGGGCTGCAGGTAGGAGACCCGGACGCGCTCGATGCCGTCGATGGCAGCGAGCTCGGGCAACAGCGTCTCCAGGAGTCGGAGGTCGCCCAGGTCCTTGCCGTAGGACGTCGAGTTCTCCGAGACCAGGAAGAGCTCGCGAACGCCCTCGGCTGCCAGCCAGCGCGCCTCGGCCAGGACGTCGGAGGGACGGCGGCTGACGAACGAGCCGCGGAACGTCGGGATCGCGCAGAACGTGCACCGACGGTCGCACCCACTGGCCAGCTTGAGCGGAGCCAGCGGACCTGACTCCAGGCGCTGTCGCGGCGCGACCTCCGGAGCGGAGCGGTCGACGGGGCTGATCGGCAGCAGGAGCCGACGGTCCTGGGGGGTGTGCGGGTGGTGGGTGTCCCCGGCCACGATCGAGCGCAACCTGGCGGCGATGTCGGGGTAGTCGTCGAACCCGAGCACGGCGTCGGCCTCGGGCAGCGTCTCGGCGAGATCCTTGCCGTACCGCTCCGCCAGGCAACCCACGGCGACGACCGCCTTGGCCCTGCCGCTCTGCTTGAGATCGGAGGCCTCGAGCAGGGCGTCGACGGAGTCCTTCTTCGCCGCCTCCACGAACCCGCACGTGTTGACCACGACCGTGTCGGCGTCCGCGGCGTCGGCGACGAGGCGGAAGCCGTCGGCCGCCAGCCGTCCGGCGAGCTCCTCGGAGTCCACCTCGTTGCGAGCGCAGCCGAGGGTCAGCATCGCCACGGAGAGCAGGTCGTCGTTGCCCGCGTCTGCGGTGCCTGAAGAGGTCGGTGTCGTGGTCATGTCCGTCCTACTATGCCGGTCCGGCGCCTCGAAACCCCAACCCGCGGGGCCCCGTCGTCACGGCACGTAGGTGCGCTGGGCGTCCTGCCCCGTGGCTCCGATCGCTCCCTCGTCGACGCCGTCAACCGAGACCAGGAGACCACCGTCGGTCGTGCTGATCCGCACCGGCGGAGCGGCGCTGAGCTCCGCGGTCTGCATGAAGGGCAGCTCGGCGTCGAAGACCACCTGCTGCCGGGCGTCCCGCACGATGACGCGAGCGCCGCCCGTGGCCGCCGTCAGGCTCACCGGCACCTTCGTCGTGGCGCCGGACAGCGTGGCCTTGCCGCCGGGCGAACCGTTCAGCACCGGCTGGTCGGTCAGCGGGACGGGGCCGTCCATCACCAGGCGAGCCACCGACCACACGAGCACCACCGCCATCACGGCGGCGACCAGGACCGACCAGTTGAGCCCACCACCCGAGCTGCGACCACTCGCCGAGGCCGCCTGTGCTCCGGCCAGCTCGGCCTCGAAGACCCGACGGGCGTCGATCGGAGCGTGGGCGTAGAGCTCGTCGTAGGTCGTCAGCAGCTGGGTCGCGTCGACCCCCAGGACCCGCGACAACGTGCGCAGGTGGCCGCGTGCGTAGAAATCGCCGCCACAGGGGTCGAAGTCGTCGACCTCGATGGCCTCGATCACGTGCGGCCTGATCCGGGTGCGCTCCGCCAGCGCCTCGACGGAGATCCCGATCCGGGCGCGTGCCGCGGACAGCGTCCGGCCGATGACGGGCTCGACCGCCGTGGCCGGGTCGGGTCCGGCGTCGCCGCCCACCGAGGAGGTGTCGATCACGATGGTCTGGGCCTCGGCCGCGACCGGCAGCTCGCTCTCCTCGCCGTCGGGATCGACCTGCCGCTCCAGCCTCAGCTCGGTGCGGACGGCGGGGCGAGAGGCTCGCAGCGCGGCCACCTGCGTGGCCGGCGGCACCGTGGTCGCCAGCTCGGGCTCGGCCGGGTCCTCGGCCCAACTCTCGGCGTCAGGCTCGCTCGTCGGCCCAGCGGGCGCGTGCTCCGAGCCGGGCTGGCCCTCGCCGTCGCCGGCGCCCTCGATCACGGGCTCGGTCACGGGCTCCATCACGGGCTCGGTCGCTGCCCGCAGGGGGACCGCACCACCGGACAGCTCCGTGAGCGCCTCGTCGACCTCGTGCCAGTCCGCGCCGACGAGTCTGGTCGACAACGAGAGCCGGACGCCGAGCCGGCGCCCGTCCCTGGCGACGACGGTCAGCGAACCGTCGCGCAGCGTCGTGGTGCGGGCACGGTGCTCCACGTGGTCGACCTCGCTCCAGGCCAGGCCCTGCCATGCCGCGCCGCGCCGCACGCGCACGCCGTACCGGTCGAGGACGAGCAGTGGTGCACGTGCGTCGACGACGGCGGCCAGGTGCATCGCGGCCACGACGCCCGTCACCGCACACATCACCCAGTCGAGTGCTCCGCCGGCGCCGACCCCCCGCAGCAGGAAGGCCACGGCGAGCACGCCGGCGGTGGCACCGACGAGCAGGGAGAGCGGCCCGTCCCGGTGCACCTCCAGGGCGTCCTCCTCCCCCTCGACCACGCGGTCGTCGAGACCGAGGTCGTCGGCGTCGATCTGGTGCTCGTCGGAGATGGTGCTCATTGCTCCCCCTGGATGGTCACGATCACGGCATCGACCTCGTCGGGCTTGACCAGCACGTCGCGGGCCTTCGAGCCCTCGCTCGGTCCGACCACTCCCCTGCTCTCGAGGATGTCCATCAGTCGCCCGGCCTTGGCGAAGCCCACGCGCAGCTTGCGCTGCAGCATCGAGGTCGAGCCGAACTGCGTGGAGACCACCAGCTCGACGGCCTGGACCACGAGGTCCATGTCGTCGCCGATGTCGTCGTCGAGCACCTTGTTGCTCGCCGCCGGGGCGGTGACGTCCTCGCGGTAGGTCGGCTCCAGCTGGGTCTTGCAGTGCTTGACCACGTGGGCGATCTCCGCCTCGGTGACCCAGGAGCCCTGCACGCGCACGGCCTTCGAGGCACCCATCGGGAGGAAGAGCCCATCCCCCTGGCCGACGAGCTTTTCGGCTCCGGGCTGGTCCAGGATCACCCGGCTGTCAGCCAGGCTCGAGGTCGCGAAGGCCAGCCGCGACGGGACGTTGGCCTTGATCAGCCCGGTCACCACGTCGACCGAGGGGCGCTGCGTGGCCAGCACCAGGTGGATCCCGGCGGCGCGGGCCAGCTGGGTGATGCGGACGACCGCGTCCTCCACGTCGCGCGGGGCGACCATCATCAGGTCGGCGAGCTCGTCGACGACCACCAGGAGGTACGGGTACGGCGAGAGCACGCGCTCGCTGCCGGCCGGGAGCTCGACCTTGCCGGCGCGGACCGCCTTGTTGAAGTCGTCCACGTGGCGGAACCCGAAGTTGGCCAGGTCGTCGTAGCGCAGGTCCATCTCGCGCACGACCCAGGCCAGGGCTTCCGCGGCCTTCTTCGGGTTGGTGATGATCGGCGTGATCAGGTGCGGGATGCCCTCGTAGATGTTGAGCTCCACCCGCTTGGGGTCGACCAGGATCATCCGTACCTCGTCCGGCGTGGAGCGCATCAGGACCGAGGTGATCATCGAGTTGATGAAGCTCGACTTGCCCGAGCCGGTGGCGCCGGCGACCAGGAGGTGGGGCATCTTGGCCATATTGGCGACCACGAAACCGCCCTCGACGTCCTTGCCGAGCCCCACGATCATCGGGTGGTGGTCGCTGCGCGCCATGTTCGAACGCAGCACGTCGCCGAGGGTGACCTTCTCCTTGTCGACGTTGGGGATCTCGATCCCGATCGCCGACTTGCCCGGAATGGGGCTCAGGATGCGCACGTCGGCCGAGGCCACGGCGTAGGAGATGTTCTTGGACAGGGCGGTCACCTTCTCGACCTTGACCGCCGGGCCGAGCTCGACCTCGTAGCGCGTCACGGTCGGGCCCCGGGTGTACCCGGTGACCTGCGCATCGATGTTGAACTGCTGCAGGACCTCGGTGAGTCGGTCCACCACCTCGTCGCTCGCCTTCGACCGCGCCTTGTGGACCGACCCGGGCTTGAGCACCTCGTTGCCCGGCAGGGAGTAGACGACGTCCCCGGACAGGGCGAGCTGCTCCATCCGCGGCTCGATCGGCGCGTGCGGCGGTGGCTCGAGCTGCTCGGGCTTCTCGGCCCGCGTCTGCAGCTCGCCCGGTCGTGGGCCCGGTGCCGACGACGGCTCGTCATGCTCGAGCGCCACGTCCACGGCGTCGCGGGCCACGGGCGAGTCGGCCGGGAGGTCGACCGGCTGCTGCGCCTCCGCCAGGTCCTCGACCGGTGCGAGGGTGTCGGTGTCGTCACGACCGCGACGCCGCTTGCGCGTCTCCCGGTCCTCCAGCACCGGGGACTCGTAGGCCTGGGCGCCCCGGTCGGGATCCAGGTCCCAGTCGTCGTCCCCGACGGCAGCCATGGACTGGGTGGCGTCCGCGTCGAGGTCGCGGCCGAGCGCGGTGTCGCGCAGTGCGGCGAGACGCTCGGGGACGCGGTACAGCGGGGTCGAGGTGATGACCAGGACGCCGAACGTCGAGACCAGGAGGAGCACGGGGATGACGACGCCCGCCGAGCGCAGCAGGTCGAGCAACAGCGAGGAGACGACGTACCCGATGGCACCGCCGCCGTCGCGCAGCGGCATGGTGTCGCCGGCGACCGGCTGCGGGTTGCCGGCCGCGAGGTGCACGATGCCCAGCACGCCGAGGCTCAGGGCGACCCACCCCACGGCCTGACGGCCGGCCGGACCGTTGCCGACCGGGTCGCGCAGCAGACGCCACGCCGACCACACCAGGGCCAGGGGGACCAACCAGCCCACCTTGCCGACCGTGCCGACCACCGCGGCACGGGAGAACTCCATGACCCCGCCGGTGGCCTCGAACCAGACGGAGGCGGCGACGACGACGGCGATGCCCAGCAGGAACAGCCCGGCGCCGTCGCGGCGGTGCTCGGGCTCGAGGTCACGCGCGGTCCGTCCCAGACCGCGCGCTCCGGCGCCCACGGCGTGGGCGACCGCCAGCCAGACGGCAGCCAGTCCACGGAACAGGGCAAGGAACACCGTGGCCACCGGACCGGTGCCGGTGCGTACCGCACGCGGTGCCGGCCGTGCCGCGGGACGCTTGCTCGACGTCTTGCGCGGGGCAGGTTTCCTGGCCGCAGGTCGCTTGGAGGTGGATGCCTTGGTGGTGGTCTGCTTCCTGGCGCTCGGGGACCGGGTGCTCGAACCACTCGCCCGGGACGAACCCGTCGCGCGTGTGCTCTTGCTCCGCGAACCCGTCGGGGAAGACGTACGGGTCGCCATGCCACCAACCTAGGCGATCGTCACACCAGTCACTTGCACCACACGGATGCGTGTCGCCCCACGGGCGCGCGAACGGGCTCGGTCGGATTCGTGACCACCCCGTGACAGACGGGGGTAGACCGTTCGGCGGTTTTGTTCCTAGGCTGCTTGTTCGGTGGCTCACACCCAGGGTCACCGCAAAGTTCACCCATCTCGGAGGGAACACTCGTGAAATATCTCAAGTCCGGGCTGAGCCTGGCGCTTCTCGGGGCGGGCCTCGCGTTCGTACCCGCGTCGCCCTCAGCCGCCGTCGGCCTCTCCCAGGCCGCGCCCGACCCCACCGGGGTGCAGGCGATGCGCAACGCAGCCGACGGAAATGTGCGCTTCTCCACGGAGAGCGCCACCGGCAAGGTCGGTTTCATCGCCGCTCGCGGCAACGACGCCGACCTCTACCCCGACATGGCGGGCGACAGCACCGCCAAGGCGACGGCGAAGACCGACGCCTACCTCGACCGGTTCGGCGCCGCGTTCGGTGCCGCCAAGGGCGAGCTGGTCCAGTCGGGCGTCACGCCCAACCGCTACGGCTGGACGGTCTCGTACGTCCAGAAGTACAAGGGTGTCGAGGTCTTCGCCTCGCGACTCAAGGCCAACGTCGACCAGGACGGCGACCTGACCTCGGTCACCGGCTTCGCCGTCCCGGGTCTGGACCTGTCGGTCGACCCCCAGTTCAGCGACGCACAGGCTGCCGAGCGGGCCGTGGGCTTCGTGAAGACCAAGCCCGGCACCTCCGAGGAGGGCAAGCCGTCCGACGTCTCCGACCTGAAGGCCGGTGAGACCGAGCTCGTCGTCTACCGCACCGGCGCGCTGCGCGGCGAGGACACCGGCAAGGACATCCTCGCCTACCTGGTGGAGGTGACCGGTCCCAACGTGCGCGACATGGTCATCGTCGACGCCAACACCCGCAAGCCGGTCAACCGCTGGTCCACGGTGAACGACGCCCTGGAGCGCGAGCTCTACGAGACGTCCCCCGCCGCCGAGGACCTGGTCTGGTCGGAGGGCGACGCCTTCCCGGGCGACCTCAACGAGGACCAGCAGAACCTCGTCAACTCCGCCGGCGAGGCCTACTGGTTCTACGCCAACACGTTCGGCCGCGACTCCTACGACGGCAACGGCGCGGTGATGAAGACGGTCAACAACGACCCGCGCATCAACTGTCCCAACGCCAACTGGAACGGCGTCACGACGAACTACTGCGACGGCGTCACCTCCGACGACGTGGTCTCCCACGAGTGGGGCCACGCCTACACCGAGTACACCTCCGGCCTCATCTACCAGTACCAGTCCGGTGCGTTGAACGAGTCCTACTCCGACGTGTGGGGCGAGACGCTCGACCTGGTCAACGGGCGCGAGGACGAGGGCGAGATCTTCGAGGACAAGCGTCCCGACGGCCAGTGCGACCCGACCGCCTCACCGACCCTGCAGGTCGAGATCACCGCGCCTGCCGGCGTGGCCGGCCCCTGCACCGCGGCCGCCGCCTCCTTCGGTGACGGCTACACCACGGACACCGTGACCACCGACGTGGTCGTCGCCACGGACGCAGCCAACGACGCGGGCCCCAGCACGACCGACGGCTGCTCGACGTTCGACAACGCGGCCGCCGTCGCCGGCAACTACGCCTACGTCGACCGCGGCACGTGCGCCTTCCAGCTGAAGGTGGACAACGCCGAGGCCGCCGGTGCGACCGGCATCGTGATCGGCAACAACGTCGCCGGCGTCCCGTTCGCCGTCGCCGGTACGGCCGACATCTCCGGGATCATGGTGACCAAGGCCGACGGCCAGCGCTTCAAGGATGCCGGTGAGACCGTCACGATCACCATCACCGCCGAGGACATCTCGGACCGCGTGGACTCGACCCGCTGGCTGGTGGGCGAGAAGTCCGAGGCCTTCGGCGGTGCCATCCGCGACATGTGGACGCCCACCTGCTACGGCGACCCCGGCAAGGTCTCGGACGCCGAGTACAACTGTGACCCGAACCTGACCGACAACGGTGGCGTCCACGGCAACTCGGGCGTGCCGAACCACGCCTACGCCCTGGTCGTCGACGGTGGCGAGTACAACGGTCAGTCGATCACCGGCCTGGGCCTCGACAAGGCCGCCAACATCTGGTGGCGTGCCCAGACGGCCTACCTGACGCCGTCCTCGGACTTCACCGTCGCGGCCGACGCCCTGGAGCAGTCCTGCACCGATCTCGTCGGGATGGAGATCAACCAGGTCTCGACCGAGACCAACGGCACGCCCACCCCGGCCGACCCGATCGTGGCCGCCGACTGCACCCAGGTCGCCAACACGATGACGGCCGTCGAGATGCGCGTCGAGCCCGTCCAGTGCGACTTCCAGCCCCTGCTGCAGCAGGGCGCCCCGTCGCTGTGCGGTGAGGGCTTCGTCGAGAGCACCGTCTTCTCCGAGGACTTCGAGGACGGCCTCGACGGCTGGACCGCGGAGCAGGAGATCGCCGTCGTCCCCGAGTTCGGCGACTACGAGGGCGGCTTCGGCGCCCCGTGGGAGGCCACCTCCGAGGCGCCCGGCAACCACCCGGGAGGCGTGGCCTACGGCCCCGCCCCCGACCTCGGCGACTGCTCGGGTGACGGAGTCAACGACTTCTCCAGCCGTGACTCCATCATCAGCGAGGAGTTCACCCTCCCCGAGGCCGACCTGGCACCGGTGCTCAGCTTCGAGCACTACGTCGCCACCGAGGCCGGCTGGGACGGCGGCAACATCCAGGTGAGCATCAACGGTGCCGACTTCGAGCCGATCCCGGCCGAGGCGTACACCTTCAACGCACCGGGCCAGATCAACGCCCTGTTCGCCGGCAACAGCAACCCGCTGCACGACCAGCCCGGCTTCACCGCCACCGACGGCGGCAAGCTGACCGGCAGCTGGGGCGAGTCGCAGGTCGACCTGGCCGCCATGGACATCGCTCCCGGCGACACCCTGTCGCTGCGGGTCAACATCGGTCGCGACGGCTGCGGCGGCATCGACGGCTGGTACGTCGACAACATCGCCGTCTCGGTCTGCAAGGTGCTCGCGGAGATCACCGCCGTGCACACCCCGGACCCGTCGACCTTCGGCCAGGACAGCGTCCTCGACGTCACCGTCGACGGTGTCGAGACCGGTGAGGTCACCGCCACCCTGGGCGGCGACAGCCTCGGCGTCGCCGGGATCACCGACGGCACGGCCAGCTTCGCGATCTCGAAGTTCACCGACGCCGGCACGTACGACGCGACCGTCTCCTACGCCGGTGACGACCTCACCAGCGAGGCGTCGACCGACGTCGTCGTGAAGATCGACAAGGCCGGGACGATCACCTCGATCAAGAAGGCCCCGAAGAAGGTCAAGCAGGGCAAGAAGGCCAAGGTCAAGGTCCGCGTCCTGACGCCGGACACCAACCAGGTCGTCCCCGGCGGTCTCGTGAAGATCGTCAAGAAGGGCAAGACCCTCGGCAAGGGCCGACTGAACGCCAAGGGCATCGCCAAGGTGAAGCTCTCGTTCAAGAAGCCCGGCAAGCAGCAGGTCAAGGCCCGCTACATCGGTGCGGACAACTTCAAGCGCAGCGCGGAGTCGTTCACCATCAAGGTCAAGAAGAAGTAGCACCTCGACCTTAGGCCACCACGGCCACCCACGGGCCCCCGCCGAGATCCTCGGCGGGGGCCTCGTGCGTCTCGTGCCGTCCTGACCCGTGGGGCGCGAGCCCCGCAGGGCGGGCTCCGGTGCCGCGAGACGGGCGCCTCAGGCCTCCACGACGACCGGGATGATCATCGGGCGACGACGGTGGGTGTTGCTGACCCAGCGTCCGACCGTACGGCGAACCGTCTGCTGGAGCTGGTAGGCGTCGGTGTTGCCGTCCGCGATCGCCTGGTCGAGAGCCTTGACGACCATCTTCTTGACGTCGTCGAAGGTCTCGCCCTCCAGGGCGTTGCCGCGGGCGTGGATCTCCGGGCCCGCCGAGACCTTCCCGGTCACCGAGTCCACGACCACGATGATCGAGATGAAGCCCTCCTCACCGAGGATCCGGCGGTCCTTGAGGTCGGACTCGGTGATGTCACCGACCGACGAGCCGTCGACGAAGACATAGCCGCACTCGACCTTGCCCACGATCGAGGCGACCCCGTCGACCAGGTCCACCACGACGCCGTCCTCGGCGACCACGACGTTCTCGATGCCGGTCTGGCGGGCCAGTGCGGCGTTGGCGAGCATGTGGCGGATCTCGCCGTGGACCGGCAGGACGTTGCGCGGCTGGACGATGTTGTAGCAGTAGAGCAGCTCCCCGGCACTCGCGTGACCGCTGACGTGCACGTGGGCGTTGCCCTTGTGGACCACGTTGGCGCCCCAGCGGGAGAGCCCGTTGATGACGCGGTAGACGGCGTTCTCGTTGCCGGGGATCAGGCTCGAGGCGAGCAGGACGGTGTCGCCTTCCTCGATGTGCACGAAGTTGTGGTTGCGTTGTGCGATCCGGCTCAGCGCGCTCATCGGCTCGCCCTGCGAGCCGGTCGAGACCAGCACTTGCCGCTCCGGCGGCAGCGTCGCGAGCTCCTTGGCCTCGACCATCACGCCGGGGGGCACCGTGAGGTAGCCCAGGTCGCGGGCGATGGCCATGTTGCGCACCATCGAGCGACCGACGTAGGCGACCTTGCGGTCGTGCTCGACCGCAGCGTCCAGGACCTGCTGGACGCGGTGGATGTGGGAGGCGAAGCAGGCCACGATGATGCGCTGCTTGGACTCGCGGAAGACCTCGCTGATCACGGGCGTGATCGACTTCTCGGTGGGGGTGAACCCCGGGGTCTCGGCATTGGTCGAGTCGGTGAGGAACAGGTCGACGCCCTCCTCCCCCAGCCGGGCGAAGGCGCGCAGGTCGGTGATCCGGCGGTCCAGCGGCAGCTGGTCCATCTTGAAGTCACCGGTGTGCAGGACCATGCCGGCGCCCGTGCGGATCGCCACGGCGAGCGCGTCGGGGATGGAGTGGTTGACCGCGACGAACTCCAGCTCGAAGGGCCCCAGGGTGAGGACGTCACCCTCCCGGACCTGGTGGTGGACGGTCTGGCGCAGGCGGTGCTCGCGCAGCTTCGAGTCGAGCAGGGCGAGGGTGAGCTGGGAGCCGACCAGCGGGATGTCCTGACGCTCACGCAGCAGGTACGGCGTGGCCCCGATGTGGTCCTCGTGGCCGTGGGTGAGCACCAACGCCTCGACGTCGTCGAGACGATCGCGGATCGCGGCGAAGTCGGGAAGGATCAGGTCGACGCCGGGGTGGTGGTCCTCGGGGAACAGGACGCCGCAGTCGACGATGAGCAGCCGACCGTCGTACTCGAAGACGGTCATGTTGCGACCGACCTCCCCCAGTCCTCCGAGCGGGATGACCCGTAGCCCGTTGGCCGGGAGTGCGGGTGGTGCGGAGAGCTCGGGGTGCGGGTGACTCAAGAGGGGATCCTGTCCAGTGGTGGCAGTGGAGGTGGCCTACAGCAGGCCGGAAGCCGCCAGACCGGTCCGCAGCGCTGCGAGCTCGGTCTCGTCCAGCGGCACCAGGGGTGCCCGGACGTTGCGGTTGTCGAGCACGCCGAGCAGCTGGAGTGCTGCCTTGGCGGTGGTCGCTCCATAGTTGGCGACGCCCATGACGGCGTCGATCGCGGGGAGCATCCGCGTGAAGACTGCGAGAGCGCCGGCGCTGTCGCCGGCGTCGTGGAGGTCGGCCATCTCGGCGAGGAGCGGCCCGGCGGCGTGTCCGGCGACGCTGACGACACCGGCGGCGCCGTGGGCGAGCCAGGCGAGGTTGGCCTCGTCGTCGCCGGAGTACACGGCGTAGCCCATCTGCGTCAGGCGCACGCCCCGGGCGAAGTCACCGACGGCGTCCTTGACCGCCACCACGGGCGCCAGCTCGATGGCGGCGGCGTAGGTCTCGAGCGAGATCTGGGTGCCGGTGCGGCCGGGGACGTCGTAGAGCATGACGGGGACGTCGGTCGCCTCGACGACGCTGCGGAAGTGGTGCAGCACGCCTGCCTGACTGGGCTTGTTGTAGTACGGCGTGACCAGGAGCAGTCCGTCGGCACCGATCTTCTCGGCCTGGCGCGCCAGCTCCACGGAGTGGGCGGTGGCGTTGGTGCCCACGCCGGCGACGATCGTCGCCCGGTCGCCGACGGCGTCCTTGACGGCTGCCAGGATCTCGCCGTCCTCGGCGACCGTGGTCGTCGGCGACTCCCCCGTGGTCCCGGAGACAACGACGCCGTCGTGTCCGTGCTCGACGAGGTGCACAGCGATCCGTGCGGTGCCGTCGAGGTCGACCGACCCGTCGTCGTGGAACGCCGTCGCCATCGCGGTCAGGACGCGGCCGAAGGGCCGGTACGGCGTCGGAGGGGTCGGGCTGGCACTCATGGCTCTCAGGCTATCCCCCCACGTGGGGCATGACCTCAGCCGCCACGAGGTCGAGGTGCTCGAGGTCCGCCAGGTCCAGCACCTGGAGGTAGAGCCGCTGCGAGCCGAGGTCGGCGTAGCGGCGGGCCTTGGCGACCACCTCGTCGGGCGTGCCGGCCAGGCCGTTCTCCCGCAGCTCGTCCTTGTCGCGCCCGATCCGCTGCGCCCGACGCTCCAGCTCGCGCTCGTCGCCGGCGACGCAGAGCACCAGCGCGTTGGAGTAGACGAGGTCGTCCGGGTCGCGCTCGACCTGCTCGCAGGCCGTGCGTACCCGCGCGAACTGTGCGGCGGTCGTGGCCTCGTCGACGAAGGGCAGGTTGAACTCGTCGGCGTAGCGCGCGGTCAGCGCCGGGGCGCGCTTCTTGCCGAGACCGCCGATGAGCACCGGGGGCTTGGTCTGGGTCGGCTTGGGCAGGCCCGGGCTGTCGGTGACGGAGTAGTGCTTCCCCGCGTAGGTGAAGTCGCCCTCGGTGGCCCACAGGCCCGTGATGATGGCCAGGTTGTCCTCGAAGCGGTCGAAGCGCTCGCCGGTGCTCGGGAACGGGATGCCGTACTTCGTGTGCTCGGCCTCGTACCACCCGGCGCCGATGCCCAGCTCCACGCGACCGCCACTCATCGCATCGACCCCTGCGACGCTGATCGCCAGCGGCCCGGGGTGCCGGAACGTGGCACTGGTCATCATCGTCCCAAGCCGGATGGTGGTGGTGTCGCGGGCCAGTCCCGCGAGGGTGATCCAGGCGTCGCTGGGGCCGGGCATCCCGTCGGTGCCCATCGCCAGGTAGTGGTCGGAGCGGAAGAACGCCCCGAAGCCGAGCTCCTCGGCCCGCAGCGCGACCGCGAGGAGGTCGTCGTACGTGGCGCCCTGCTGGGGTTCGGTGAAGATGCGCAGCTCCATGCGCCCAGCCTGCCACGCAGCCCGGCTCAGCCGGGCAGCCGTACCCACCGCACCACGTCGAACCCGTCGTACGGCGTGCGCTCGACCTCGCGCCACCGGGCGGCGTCGACACCCCGATGGTGGGTGTCCCCGTCCGGCGCGAGGTCGACCTCGCTGATCAGCTGCTCGTCGAGGTACGGCTCGAGGGCCTCGTAGACCGCCGCTCCCCCGGCGACGTACAGATCGCCCGGCAGGTCGGTCGCCAGGGCGAGCGCCTGGTCGACCGAGCGCGCGACGACGACCGCGTCGTCTCCCGGGGACCACGCCGTGTCGCGGGTCAGCACGATGGTGGTGCGCCCGGGCAGGGGGCGTCCGATCGAGTCGTAGGTCGCGCGCCCCATCAGCAGGGTGTGGCCCAGCGTCGTGCGCTTGAAGTGGGCGAAGTCCTCCGGCAGGTGCCACGGGATGGAGCCGTGCGCCCCGATCACGCCGTTGCGGGCCACCGCCGCGATGGCGACCACCCTCATCGGTCGTCCGGACTGGTCATACGGCGATCGGCGCCGCGATGCCCGGGTGCGGGTCGTAGCCGGTCACCGCGATGTGCTCCAGGTCGAAGGCATCCAGGGCCGAGACGGAAGCGTCGAGCTCCAACGTGGGCAGCGGACGCGCCTCGCGGGTCAGCTGCAGGCGCGCCTGGTCGAGGTGGTTGCGGTAGAGGTGGGCATCGCCCAGCGTGTGCACGAAGTCGCCCACCCGCAGTCCGGTCACCTGGGCGACCATGTGGGTCAGCAGCGCGTACGAGGCGATGTTGAACGGCACGCCGAGGAAGACGTCGGCCGAACGTTGGTAGAGCTGGCACGACAGCGCGCCGTCGGCCACGTAGAACTGGAACATCGTGTGGCAGGGCGCCAGCGCCATCGCGCCGATGTCGGCGACGTTCCAGGCCGAGACGATGTGGCGCCGGGAGTCGGGGTCGGTCCGGATCTGCTCGACCACCTGGGCGATCTGGTCGACGTGGTGTCCGTCGGGAGTCGGCCAGGAACGCCACTGGTAGCCGTAGACGGGCCCGAGGTCGCCGTCGGCGTCGGCCCACTCGTCCCAGATCGAGACGCCGCGGTCCTGCAGCCACCTCACGTTGGTGTCGCCGCGCAGGAACCACAGCAGCTCGGCGAAGACCGAGCGCGTGTGGACCTTCTTCGTGGTCACGAGCGGGAACCCGGCGGTCAGGTCGAAGCGCATCTGGTGCCCGAAGACCGACCGCGTGCCGGTGCCGGTGCGGTCGTTCCTCTCCACGCCCTCGTCGAGGATCCGCTGGAGGAGGTCGTGATACTGCTGCACGTCGCCAGGCTAGCCCAGGTCGACCTCGCCACGGACCGTGGTGAGCGTGTCGCCTCCCACCCAGACGACGCCGTCGACCACGTCCACGTGCACCTGGCCGCGACGCCCCAGCGCGCGACCCTGGGTCGCGACGTACGACAGGGGCAGGCGCGAGCCGGCCAACCAGGAGGCGATCCCTGCGTTGAGGCTGCCCGTGACGGGGTCCTCCGGGACGCCGATGCTCGGGCAGAACGCGCGCACCTCCACCTCCCGATCGGCTCCGCCGCCCGGTCCGGGGCCCGGCCCGACACCGACGACGCCGATCATCAGCCCGCCGGCGAGGCCGGCGTCGAGCCGGCACGCGCGCACGGCGTCGGCGTCGCGCAGGAGCAGCCCCAACCAGCCGGGACCGTTGTCGATCCAGGCCGCCTCCACGACGTCGCCGGCCTGGAGACCGACGGCGGCAGCCGCCCGGTCCAGGGTGGCAGGGTCCACCGGCCCCGAGCGCAGCAGTGGCGGTCCGGCGAAGGCGAGTCGCTCCCGGCGCCGTACGACGACGAGTCCGGCGCCGCACTGCTGCACCACCTGGTCGGGTGCGCGCGAGGCACCCCCGTGCTCCAACCAGGCGTGCGCGGAGCCGAGCGTCGGGTGCCCCGCGAACGGCAGCTCGCCCCCGGGCGTGAAGATCCACAACCGGTAGTCGGCCTCCGACGAGGACGGTGCGAGCAAGAAGGTGGTCTCCGAGAGGTTCGTCCAACGGGCGAACCTCGCCATCTGCTCGTCACTCAGGGCGTCGGCGCCGTGCACCACCGCCACCGGGTTGCCCAGCAGGGGTGCGGCCGAGAACACGTCGACCTGGGAGAAGCGGAGCACCCGACCACCGTAGTCATCGAGCGCCCGCGATGCCGTCTGCTCAGCGTGCCAGGACCGGGCCGGTCGGTGATCCGCCCACCCGGAGCAGGGTCTCGCAGTCGCTCGCGTCGGGGGCGCACGCCACCAGCACGCTGCGGCGAGAGGTCCGCTCCGGATCGGTGCGGCTGCTGCTCGGCAGGCGCAGGGGGCCGCGGACGACCACGACGAGGCGCCCGTCGAGCGCGAAGGCGGCATCGGTGACGATCGCCCCCTCCGTGAAGTCGGCCGGCAGGTCGGCGGGGAGCAGCTCGAGCCGACGTCCGCTCGCCACCTCCACCAGGGCGTAGGACGCCTGGTCCCCCGCCCCACGCACCAGCACGTGCCGCGCGTCCGGCGAGAGGTCCGCCCCCGTGCCGGCCAGGGTGAGCGGGTCGTCGGCGTCCCGCAGCACCTCGATCTGCCCGGGAGCCGAGGCGATCGCCCGCACCCCCCGCACCACGTCGAGCAGCATCACCCCGTTGACGCGACGCGGCGCCTCGCCGGCTCCGAGGACCAGGTGGCCGTCGCCGTCGTTGACGTAGACCCGGTCGCCGTCGAGCGCCACGACCTCGGAGGTCACGTCGACGGCCGTGCTCGCGGGGCCGTTGCTGCCCGAGCGACCGGTCGCCCCGGTCCCACCGCCGAGGTCCAGCACCGAGACCTGGGTCGGGCCCTGGCTGTCGACGAACGCGACCCGACCGTCGGGCGAGGTCACCACCCGCGCGCCGGGCCGCGTGCGACCCAGGCGGGTCGTGGCGCCCAGCTCGTCGACAGCCAGGACGACGCCCCTGCCGGTCACCACGACGGCACCGGTCGGCAGTGACGCGAGGGTCTCGACGTCGTCGAGCGACACCGAGGCTTCACCCAGGCGCAGCACCCCGGCGGCGTACCACCCGACCGGCACGACGGCGGTGTTGACGCTCCCGGTGAACGGCGCCGACGGTCGTCGATCGGTCTCGTCGACGGCCAGCGGGACGTCGTCGGCCAACCGCTGCGCTGCGACCACCGCTCCGCCGAGGCCGAGGGCCGCCAGGAGGACGCCCGCGAGGACCGACGCGGCCACGCGGCGCCGGTCACCCGTCACCTCGGCCACGGCGGGTGCACCGACGTCGAGCGAGGCCGCAGCACGCTCGACCAGGAAGCGCTGCTCGCTGGTGGGGCCGGCCAGCCCATGATCCGGTCCGGGCTCCGCGGGCGCTGGCACGACCTCGTCGAGCTGCTCGGGGGCCAGGAGCGCCACCACCTCCAGGACGACTCGCTCGCGGGCCTCCCGCGATAGGACGTCCAGCACCGCCTCGGCCTCCAGGACCGCCTCGCCCACCGCACGTGCGGGGTCCGGGGGTTCACGCCACCACGCCGACGTGTCGCCTCGATGCCCGTCCACGAGCGCACCGAAGAGCTCCACCTCCGGGTCCAGCCCCTCGTACCCGCTCGACCGCCCCGAGACCTCGGCGACGGTGCGACCGGCCAGGCCTCGCGCAGCGGGCAGCGTCATGCCGAGCAGCACCGCGGTGCGGACCAGGGTCGGCCACCGCGAGCGCGCGAGGGCGGCCAGGTCGTGGGCCTCACCCGGGTCCGACACCAGCCCAGCCCCAGCCCCGCCCCAGCCTCAAGCGTGCAGCGACATCGGACCGTAGACGCGGCGCTCGTGCTCGTACAGCACCACCTGGTCGACGCCCTGGGCTGCCAGGTCAGCCCAGATCTCGCCGACCCAGGACTCCGCGTCGGCCTGGTTGGTGAAGCGTTGGCCCTCGAGGTCGCCCGAGACGGTGACCTCGTCACCGGCGGCGTTCTCGAGGCGCCACGCCCACGGCCGCTCCGCGGCACTCGGACGTCGGAAGGTGGGCGGCTGGTCGGGGAGGTTCATGCGTGCCTCATCACTGCTCGCGGACGGAGGTGTCGACGAAGGGGAGCTTGACCTGCTCGAAGGCCTCACGGCGGCCGCGCACGTCGACGCCCAGCTCGGCCGCCGGGTCGATCCCCGCGGTGACCAGGGCCAGGGCCACGCCCTGCTTCAGCGTCGGGGAGAAGGTGCCGGAGGTGATCTCGCCGATCATCACGTCCGGGGTGAGGCTGACGCCCATGTGCGGTCGCGGGATGCCCCGGCCGGTCGCCCGCAGCGCGATCAGTCGCCGTCGTGGTCCCGCCTCCTTCTCGGCGAGGAGCACGTCGCGACCCCAGAACGCCTCCTTCGACCAACCGACGGCCCAGCCGAGGCGAGCCTCGTTGGGCGTGACGTCGAGGGAGATGTCCTGACCGTGGAGCGGATAGCCCATCTCGGTGCGCAACGTGTCGCGCGCTCCCAGTCCGCACGCGGCGATCCCGAAACGCTCCCCGGCAGCCATCAACGCGTCCCACAGCGCCGGCGCCGCGTCGTTCTCGATGATCAGCTCGTAGCCGCGCTCGCCGGTGTACCCCGTGCGGCAGACCACGACTCCGACACCCTCGGCAGCGTCGAACCCGCTCTCCACGAAGGACATGTAGCCATGACCCGCGGGGAGCCCGACGGCGCTCAGCACCTCGTCGGACGAGGTCCCCTGCAGGGCCAGCACGGCGTAGTCGCGGTGCTGGTCGATGACCGAGACACCCGCGGGGGCGCCCGCGGCCAGGCGTCGCACGACCTCCGCGGTGTTGGCCGCGTTCGGGACCAGCAGCACGTGGTCCTCGTCCTGGTAGTAGGCGATGAGGTCGTCGACGACACCCCCGGTCGCCTCGTCGCAGCACAACGTGTACTGGGCACGACCGGGGCCGATCTTGGCCAGGTCGTTGCTGAGCGTCGCGTTGACGTAGGCCGCCGCACCCGGCCCGCTGACCGTGGCCTTGCCGAGGTGGCTGACGTCGAACAGCCCGACAGCCGTCCGGACGGCGGTGTGCTCCTTGACCACGCCGCCGCGCTCGCCGCCGTACTCCAGCGGCATCGACCACCCGCCGAACTCGGCGAACTTCGCACCCAGCGCCTCGTGACGCTCGTGCAGCGGGGAGCGGAGCAACTCGTCAGCCATGGCGCGAACCTATCGCAGCCCGACACCCCCACCCGGGGGACCGTGCGCCGCGCCGCGGCTCACGGGTCCTGACCTATCCTGCCCCGGTGACGTCTTACTCACTGCGCAACGCCAGTCCTGCCAAGTCCCGAGCCGATGCCGTGGTGGTGGGGGTGGTAACGGGCCCCTCGGGTCCCACGGTCGCGCCGGGCGGGCAGGACGTCGCCAAGGCCTACGGCCGCAAGCTCGCCCCGCTCCTGTCTGCGCTGGGCGTCACCGGCAAGGCGGGTGAGACGGTCAAGGTCCCGACGTCGGGGACGATCTCCTCCCCGATGCTCGTGCTCGTCGGCCTCGATTCACCACAGCAGAGCGTCGCTCAAGGCTCCAAGACCACGCCGGAACCGACGCGACCGTCCCCGTC
>NZZG01000100.1 GCA_002698575.1 Pimelobacter sp.
ACCGGGTCCCGCAGTCAAGGACACCGAAGGTGCCGCGAAGCGGGCGCCGCAGGCGATCCTTGACGGCGGGAGCAGGTCGGCTACGCGCGCGGCCCCACCACCGCACCCACCAGGGCCAACCCCGACGAACACAGGTCGGCTACGCGCGCGACCCCACCACCGCCACCACACGCAGAGGTACGACGCACACGACCCCACCCCACCGATCACCACCGGTGTGGCGGGGCCGTGAGGCGCCGGGTTCAGGGGGCGGGCGTGGGCGGCACCGTGCCGGGGTCGCCGTCGACCGCGGCGGCGAGCTGGGGCACGTAGCGCTCCAGCACGTAGGGCAGGGCCAGGGTGTTGGTGAAGCTGTGCGCCACGTAGTAGGCGCCGTCGGCGTCGCTGATGTCGACCCAGCGGCCCTCCTCGAAGGCGGTGGTGCCCTCGTAGACCTTGGCGACGTCCGCCTCGGCCTCGCGGTCGTACCAGACCGTGACGTCGATGTCGTCCAGGTCGCCGGTGTTCTCGGCGCTCAGGGAGGAGCCGAAGTCGCTCTGCTCGTCGAAGAGCGCGGAGGTGCGCGTGTCGAAGCCGAGCGCCTCGAGCAGGCGGGCCCGCGGGTCGTCGGGGCCGTAGACGAACAGGCCCTCGTACGGCGTGACGAGCGCCGTGGTCTTGCCCTCGAAGTCGGGGTTGTCGGCGGCATACTGCTCGAACTGCGCCTCGACCGCGTCGATCCTCTCGGTGACCTCGTCCTCCTGGCCGACCGCCTGGCCGATCTTCAGCGCCATCTCCTGCCACGGCATGCTGTAGTCGGCGTACTCCCCGGACTGAGCCAGGGTCGGAGCGATCTGCGAGAGCAGCTCGTACTCGTCCTCGGTCATCGCGGTGTACTCGCCGATGATCAGGTCGGGAGCGAGGGCGGCAACCTTCTCGACCGGGATCCCGTTGGTGGAGTCCAGCACCTCCGGCATCTCGGCACCCTCGGGCAGGGCGTCCTCGGCCCACGGGTTGATGCCGTCCTCGTCGCCGAACCAGTAGGTCACCCCGACCGGCACGATGCCCAGGTCGATCAGGGTGTCCTGCTCCTGCAGCCCCACCACGACGACCCGCTCGGGCACCTCGGTGAACTCGGTCTCGCCGTACTTGTGCTCGATGGTGACGGGCAGGGACGACGATCCGTCCGGGGCTCCGCCGGCCTCGGGATCGTCTGCGCCCTCGGTGCTCTCGGAGCCGCAGCCCGCGAGCGCGGCAGCCAGGGCGAGCGCCCCGACAGTGGACAACAACCCGCGTCCGGCGGGTCGGAAGGTGTGCAACATGGCTCTCCTTGATTCAGGTAAGCCTCACCTTACCAAGGGTTGCCTTAGTGTTTCGCTACGGTCCGCCTCAGACGATGCGGTGCATCCAGTCGAAGTCATCCGCCGAGCGACCGAACTGGAGGTCGACCAGCTGGGCGCGGATCCGCTCCGCGACGTTCCCGGCCGGCACGCTGGGCACCGAGCCGCCGTCCCAGCGCAGCTCACCCACCGGCGTGACGACAGCCGCCGTCCCGCAGGCGAAGATCTCGGTGATCTCGCCGCTGGCGACGCCGTCGCGCCACTCGTCGATCGAGAAGCGGCGCTCCTCCACACGGTGGCCCATCTTCTGGGCCAGCTCGATGATGCTGGCGCGGGTGATGCCCTCCAGGATCGTGCCCGTGCCCGGGGTGACGATGTGGCCGTCGGCGTGGACGAAGTACAGGTTCATCCCGCCGAGCTCCTCGACGTACCGGCCCTCCTGGGCGTCGAGGAAGACCACCTGGTCGCAGCCGTGCTCCGTCGCCTCCTGCTGGGCGACCAGGGAGCTGGCGTAGTTGCCCCCGGTCTTGGCCGCTCCCATGCCGCCGCGCCCCGCCCGGGTGTACTCCTCGGTGAGCCAGAGGCTGACCGGCTTCACGCCACCCTTGAAATAGGCACCCGCCGGACTGGCGATGACCATGAAGGTCACGTGCTGGCTGGGTCGGACGCCGAGGAACACCTCGGTCGCGATCATGAAGGGACGCAGGTAGAGGCTCTTCTCCCCGGTGCTGGCATCGGGGACCCAGCGCTGGTCGACCTCCACGAGCGCGTCCACGGCCCGGACGAAGTCCTCGACCGGCAGCTCCGGGAGGGCCAGTCGCTGGCTGGAGCGGACCATCCGCTCGCCGTTCTGCTCGGGTCGGAACGACCACACCGAGCCGTCGGGGTGCCGATAGGCCTTCATCCCCTCGAACGTCTCCTGCGCGTAGTGCAGCACCGCGGTGGCGGGGTCCAGGGTGAGCGGCCCGTAGGGCTCGATCCGGGCGTCGTGCCACCCCTCGGCGGGGGTCCACTCGACCGTGAACATGTGATCGGTGAAGTGGGTCCCGAAGCCGGGGTTGGCCAGGATCTCGGCCAACCTCTCGTCGGAGGTGGGCGTCGTGGTGAGCGTCGTGCGGATCTGCATGGGGGTCACGTTAGTGGGACTTCCTACGAAATGAGGCGACGGCCGGGGCACGCTGCTGCGTGGCCCGGCCGTCGACGGTCTACGAGAGCGGGCGCTCAGCCGCCTACTCGGGCAGCGATGGCGTCGCCGATCTCCGGCGTGGAGCGGGCGGTCGAGGCGTCGCGGTCGGCGAGGTCGGCGATGGCCGCGGCCTCGACGGCCGCGGCCGCGTCGGGGTGTCCGAGGTGGTCCAGGAGCAGGGAGACCGACAGGATCGCTGCCGTCGGGTCTGCCTTGAGCTGGCCGGCGATGTCCGGCGCCGAGCCGTGCACCGGCTCGAACATGCTCGGGGCGGTCCGGTCCGGGTTGATGTTGCCGGAGGCGGCCAGGCCGATACCGCCGCTGATCGCGCCGGCCAGGTCGGTGATGATGTCGCCGAAGAGGTTGTCGGTCACGATCACGTCGAAGCGCGACGGGTTGACCGTCATGTGGATCATCGCCGCATCGATGTGCATGTAGTCGACGGCGACCTCCGGGAACTCCTTGGCCACGGCCTGGGTGATGCGCCACCACACCGATCCGGCGTTGACCAGCACGTTGGTCTTGTGGACCAGGGTGAGCTGCTGGCGGGGTCGGCGCTGAGCACGGGCGAAGGCGTCGCGCACGACACGCTCCACACCGAAGGCGGTGTTGACCGAGACCTCGGTGGCGACCTCGTGAGGGGTGCCGACTCGCAGGGCTCCACCGTTGCCCGTGTAGGGGCCCTCGGTGCCTTCACGGACGACGACGAAGTCGACCTCGCCGGGGTTCGCCAGGGGTGAGGCGACGCCCGGGAAGATGCGCGAGGGACGGAGGTTGACGTAGTGGTCGAGCTCGAAGCGCAGGCGCAGCAGCAGGCCGCGCTCCAGGATCCCCGGAGGCAGGTTCGGGTCGTTGGGCTTGCCGCCGACGGCACCGAGCAGGATCGCGTCGTGGTCCCGGATCTCGGCGAGCACCGAGTCGGGCAGCACCTCGCCGGTCGCGAGGTAGCGCTCGGCACCGAGGTCGTAGCGGGTCTGCTCGAAGGTCACTCCGTCGGGGGCCACGACCTCGAGCACCTTGAGCGCCTCGGCGGTCACCTCCTGCCCGATTCCGTCGCCGGGGATGACGGCGAGGCGGACGGTGCTCGTCTGGTGGGACGGGTCCGTGGCGGGAGTGGGCGGAGTGCTCATGGCGGTCTGGTTCACGTGGGGAGACGTTAGTTGTCGTCGGGGCGCTGGCCGCCGTTGTCTCGCAGGTCGAGGGACGCCTGGAGGGCGGAGCCGGCGGTAGTGGTGCCCATCGCGGCCTCCTCCGTGCGGTGCTTCGCAGGGCCCCAGTCGGGATACAGGTCGTACATGTCGCTCTCCTTCGGTTGGTCCAGCGTGATGACCGGTGCGCGCGGTGCGCCCGACCGGTTCGTGGTGCTCCGGCGGCCTGCTGCCGTGTCCGGAGATGACCCCGCGGTGGGACCGGCCGGCGTGGATCACACGTCGGACTGGACCGTCAGGGGTGCGGATCGCGCACGTGCTGAGAGCGTGCCGCCGCGGAGACATCTCCGAGCACGACCGGGGCTGGATCGGTCAACGATCAGCAGGCGGTGCCGAGGAGGTGGGTGTGAGAGCCGTAGAACCCGGGTGCGCGGGACTGACACCGCGACGAGGTGGCCTCACGAGCAGATCAGGTCTGCTGGGCCTCGTCGCGGCGCTCAATAAGTACGAGTACGCTCCGCATGGTGCCGTGAGCCTACGACCGGAGTCCCCGGTCGGCCACTGCCTTTCCCGAAGTGTTCGGATGGCGAGACGGGGGTCTCGCGATGGAAGACGCGGGGAAAGACTCCCCCCATGAGCGCCTCCCCCGATCTACCTCCCGTGGTCGAGCGCGCCTTCGCCGTCTCCCGCCGGGCCGGCTACGTGTCGTTCTGTCGCAACGAGACCGGGCGACTCCTCGCGATGCTCGCCGCCACGCGCGACGGCACGATGGCCGAGTTCGGCACCGGTTGCGGGGTCGGTACGGCGTGGCTGCGCTCGGGGGTGCGCGGCGAGAAGGCGACCATCGTGACCGCCGAGCTCGACCCCGAGCTGGCGCGCGCCGCGACCGAGATCTTCCACGACGACCCGCTCGTCGAGGTCCTCGCCGCCAACTGGTCGACCCTGATGGACAAGGGCCCGTTCTCGCTGCTCTTCCTCGACTCGGGTCAGTCCGACGGCAGGTTGGCCGGCGACGTGAGCGTGGAGGCCGTGGTCGACCTCGTGGAGGACGGCGGCATCGTCGTGCTCGACGACTTCACGCCCTGCGAGAGCTGGCCGCCGATCGCCTACGGCCGCGTCGACGTGCTGCGCGAGCAGTGGTTGACCGACGAGCGGTTCACCACCGTCGAGGTGATGGTCGCCCCCGACGCCTCGACCCTCATCGCGACCAAGCGGTAGGACGCGAACCCGCCCCGATCGACAGGGCTGGTCGGCGGTCCGGTGCGGCTACGCCGTCTCGCCCGGCTGCGCCTTGCGGATCACGATCCGCGTCCAGGCGCCGAGGTAGACCCGGTCGTCGCCGGTGACCTCGGTCTTCTGACCCACCGGGATCGCCGTGCTCGGCAGGGTCCCGAGACCGCCTCCGACGTAGGTGCCGTTGGAGGAGCCGAGGTCCTCGACGAACCAGCGGGAGCCGTCGGTGGTCAGCTGCGCGTGCCGGCGGCTGACCCCGGAGTCGGAGTCGAGCTCGATGCCCGGGTCGATGTTGCGGCTGCGCGAGGAGCGCCCGATCAGCACCGAGGCATGGCGCAGCGCCACGACCGCGGGAAGCCCGGGCGACGGCAGCGGGTCGGGACTCTGCTGGTCGGCGTACCAGTCGGGGTCGATCCAGATCTCCGCCACCCAGGCGTCGTCGAGGGTCGGCGACGGATTGAGGTCGGCAGCCGCACCCGGCCCGTCGGCGACCGACGGCGCCCCGGTGCCGGCGGAGGTGTCCGCGGGTCCTGCGGTGTCACCGGTGTCACCGGCGAGGTCCAGCGAGGAGGCGGGCTCGGGCGGGCGCGGGAGTGCGCCGGTGGTGAAGTCGTAGCCGCAGTTCTCGCAGAACAGGGCGTTGGGTGGAGCCGGGTTGGCGCAATGGGGGCAGGCGTCCCCGGAGGCGGCAGGAGGTGTGGTCGCGCTCGCCGGCGCGTCGTCGACCGCAGCCGACGACGGGGCGTCCATCGCCAGGCCGCACGTGTCGCAGTAGTCGGTGGCGGGGGTCTCGTGACCGGCAGGACACTTCATGGCGACGGCCTCACTTCTTGATCCGGGTGGTCTTGGTCGAGGCGGTGTCCAGGGCCATCTCGTCGGCCTTGTCGACGGCCGCCTTGAGGCGCACCGTGCCCTCGCGCTCGTCCTGGACGTCGACGACCTTCTTGAGCTTGGAGGTGGCCTCGTCGTTGCCGGTCTCGGCCGCCAGCTGGACCGCCCGGCCGAGCTTGGTGGTGGCCGTCGCCTCGTCGCCGGACGCCTTGGCGGCCAGCCCCTCCTGGATCATCGCGGCGAGCTCGGTCTGCCCGGTGTAGTGGGCGACCTGCTGGTCGATCTTCGCGGTCAGCTCGGAGTTGCCGGACCAGGTCGCCTTCACCAGCCCCTGCGCGAGCACGTCGTCGCCGACCGCGAGCATCACCCGAGCCGCCAGCTGCTCCTGGCCGATCGCCTTGGCCGCCACGCGGACCGCGACGTGGTAGTCGCGCGACTCGTCGGACCAGGCCCCCGTGGGATAGCCGCCGGTCAACGGGTTGATCGCGACCCGACGGTCGGTGAGGTCCTCGACGGTGGGCGAGACCTGGCGCACAAAGAGCACCTGCGCGCCCTGGGGCGACCAGACGCGCAGCTGGGCCTCGGCGACACCGCGCGACATCGAGGTCCGCATCATCTCGCGGAACTGGGTCTCCATCTGGGACGGCTCGGGGATGATGTCGACGGTGCCCAGCAGGGCTTGGGAGATCCGTCGGATCTCGTCGACCTGCCAGTCGGTGCCGGCACCGCGGCAGTCGCACTGGAAGTACCCGGTGGCCCGGGCGATGGCGGACTCGAGCTTGTCGTCGCGCTCGCGGTTCTCGCCGTCGGTGAGCAGGATCGCGTGGCGCTGGGTGACCTGCGGCACCGAGCCGAACAGCTGCCCGGCGAGATCGAGCCAGGTGGAGATCGCCGTACCGCCGCTGCCCACGAACCGGCTCACGGCCTGCTGCGCCTGGGAGCGGGTCTGGGCACTCATCTGGACCAGGCCGGGGCCCGAGGAGACCGCCGGGTAGGCCAGCATCGCGCGGTCGGAACCGGCGATCACGGCGAACCACGTGCCGTCGACGATCTCGTTCAACGCCGCGGTCGCCGCCTGCTTGGCCGCCGCCATCGTCTGTGGCCCCATCGACCCGGAGGTGTCGACGATGATGATCTCGCCCGCGCCCCCCCCGCCGGTCTGGCCCGCGGTGCCGGCACCGGCGCAGGTCACCGTGACGATCGCGTTGACGTCCGTCCCACCGTCGGGGAGGTACTCGTTCTGGAAGACGCTTGCGGTGAAGTCGGCCATGGGTCTGCCTCTCAGTCGATCTCGTTCGTCGGTACAGGATTCTGCCCGGTCGCGGCAACGGGCGCGTCGATCCTCGCCAGGGTCACTGTGATGTTGTCGCGCCCCCCGCACGCGTTGGCGTACGCCGTCAGGCCGAGCGCCACGTCGAGCGGTGCCACGGCCCCGGCGACCTCGACCGCTCGGACCTGCTCGGCGATCGCGCTGGGCTCGGAGACGTAGTTCCACAGGCCGTCGGAGCAGTTCAGCACCCAGCCCGGACCGGTCAGGTCGAGCGCGGCCACGCGCGGGGTCAGGTCGGGGGCGTCGCGCCCCAGCCACCGGGTGATCGCGTGTCCCTGGGGTCCGGTCTCGGCAGCGTCGCGATCCATCCCCGCCTCGATCAGCTGCTGGGCCGCCGAGTCGTCGACGGTCACCTGGAGCGTCTCGCCCTCGTCGGGGACCCAGTAGACACGGGAGTCCCCGATGTTGGCGACGCTGAGCCGGTTGCCCTCCACGACAGCCACCGAGAAGGTCGCTGATGCAGGACTGTCGGAGTCCGCGTCGGTGGTCGCCACGATGGCGTCGTTGGCGGCCGCGATCGTGTGCGCGAAGGCAGCCGCCACGGCCGCGTCGCGGCCCTGGTCGGTGCCCATCCCCCGGGGCAGCGGGGTGCGCAGGGTCTCCCGGGCCGCCCGCGCTCCGGCCAGGGACGCCACGTCGGAGTCGATGGAGCTGGACACGCCGTCCAGGACCACGAGCACGGCGCGGGACCCGGCCGGCTCGTCGGCGAGCAGCGCCATCGCGTCCTCGTTGCCGGCGTGGACGATGCCGCGGTCACAGACCCCGGCCACCCACGAGGCGGGGGTCTCGCGGAAGTGATCGCGCTCGCTGGGTTGCTTGGTGCCGCACGAGGTGCAGTAGCCGTCGCCGTCCACCTCGGCACCGCACGCCAGGCACGGCCGGCCGTCGGAGGCACCTGACCCCGGCTGCCCGGGCGACCCCGGCAACCCGGTGATCCGGGTCGGCGCACTGATCGGACCGCTGCCCAGGTCGTCGAACGGCGCCGGCTCGGCCGAGACGTCGGTCCCGGCCGACGTCGTCGGCTCCACCGCAGCGGTCACCTTCGAGCCGCACGCCTCGCAGAATACCGCTCCCTCGGCGAGCGCCTCGCCGCAGGACGGGCAGCTCACCGGGGTGCCCGCGGTGCCCGGGATGCCCGCGGTGCTCACGTCAGGCTCCAGGCGCGGACGGCGTTCGCCCGGTTGACCAGCTCGATGCGCTCCGGCAGCGCCTGCGCGTCCCGGGCCAGCAGCCGGTAGCCCCGCTCCAGTCCAGCGCGCAGGCCGGGCTCGTCGGCGTCGTACGAACCGATCTTGGCCTTCCTCGTGCCGCCGCCGGCCAGCACGATGGCCAGTCCCTGCTCGAGGATCCGCACGGTGTAGCGCCCCTGGGTCGCCGGATCCATGGATGCCGACTCGATCGAGCGCATCGCCTGATCCAGGACCGACAGGTCGGAGGAGCCCTGTCCCAGCAGCACCTCGGCGCGCAGCTGACGGCTCTCGGGATAGCCGCGACTGGTGCGCGGCACCCAGTCGAGGGCCTCCACGGCGGCCGCCGCGTCCCGGCGCTCGGCGCGGATCCGGGCCACCCCGAAGGCGGCGGCCGCGATGTAGGCGGCGTCGGTGGAGGCGCAGGTGATGTAGAGCCGCTCGGCGACCTGCGGCAGGCCGCCCCGCTCGCACGCCACAGCAAGGGCGAGCTTGGGGGCGAGCTCGCCCGGCACCTGCTGGTAGACCGCGTTGAACGATGCCTTGGCACCCTCCCAGTCGTGGTCCTGCATCGAGGCCAGCCCGTCGATCCACAGGGCCCGCCACTCCCACGGGTCCTCGGCGAGCATCTCGGCGGCCACGGCGTGGACGGTCTTCACGTCGGCGAGGTCCAGGGCGGCGTACCCCCGGGCCAGGCGCACCTCCGGCGACTGCTCGGGGGCCTCCTCGGTCAACATCTTGAGCCGCACGGCAGGGTCCTCGGCGCCGACCCCGGAGAGCCAGGCGTGCTGCGGGTCGGTGGTGTCGTCGCGCAGGTCGGGCAGCTGCGACCACTCGAGCACCGAACGCGAGGTGGTCGGTGCCTCGAAGAGCACCGAGGCCACCGACGTGGCCGCCGTCCCGATGGTCCGCTCGCCGATCTCCTCGCGCAGCACCCCGAGCATCTGGGTGCGCAGCTCGTCGGCCGAGGCGAAGCGGTCGGCGGGGTCGGGCTCGCAGCACTTGGCGATCAGCCAGTAGAGGGAGTCGTTCTGGGCGAAGAGCGGGGTGGTCTCCACCGGTGGCAGGGTGTGGAGGTAGGTGCCCTGGTAGCCGCGGAACTCCATGCAGAGCACGAGCAGGGTGCGCCCGATCGTGTAGATGTCGGAGGCGATGCTCGGGCCGACCTGGGCCACCTCGGGTGCCTGGTAGCCGATCGTGCCGTAGATCGCCGACTCGAGGTCGTCGATGCGTCGTACGCCGCCGAGGTCGATCAGCTTCATCGCGTCGCCGACCTGGATCATGTTGTCGGGCTTGAAGTCGCAGTAGACCAGGCCGAGGTCGTGGAGGTACTGGAAGGCCGGCAGCACCTCGATCAGGTAGGCCAGCGCCTGGTCGATCGGCAGGGGGTCGTAGGCCCCGCCGTTGGCGCGCATCCGCTCCTTGAGGACCTGCTTGAGGGACTGCCCGCCGACGTACTCCATGACGATGTAGCCGGCACCCTCGTGGGTGACGAAGTTGTAGATCTCCACGATGAGCGGGTGCTCGACCTGCGCCAGGAACTGCTGCTCGGCGATCGCAGCCGCGAGCGCGTCGGGGTCACCGGAGTTGAGCAGGCCCTTGAGGACGACCCACCGGTCGGAGACGTTCTTGTCCTTCGCCAGGTAGATCCAGCCGAGACCTCCGTGGGCCAGGCAGCCGACCATCTCGTACTGCCCGGCCACGATGTCGCCGGGCTGGAGCTTGGGCGTGAAGGAGTACTCCTGGCCACACTGGGGGCAGAACCCCTCGGTGCGCCCCGGGACGCCGTCGCGACTGCGCCCGATCGCGTTGCCGCACTTGGAGCAGCTGCGCTTGGACTCGGGCACCTCCGGGTGGGGGTTGATCGCCTTCGAGGGGTCGACCGGCGGCGCGGGCGGCACGCTCGTCAGGCCGGCGCCGATGCGTGCCGCGCGCAGGCGCTGCGAGCCCGAGCGCGCGCGACGCGTGGCCAGGGAGCCGGCGGCGGGTC